>JAITRN010000046.1 GCA_031288355.1 Candidatus Opitulatrix roisinitermitis
AACATTAAATTAAAAGAAAAAACGCTATAAGTAAATTTTCAGAGCCCCGACCGGGACTTGAACCCGGGACCCCTTCCTTACCATGGAAGTGCTCTACCACTGAGCTATCAGGGCTAAAAAAGCAATGACAAATTCCTTATATCAATAAATTGTTCTGTGCTTGTTATATATAGTCAATTATAGTAATATCATAGTTTTTGAATAATCAAATAAAAATGAAGTTTTCAGAACAAAATAGCTATAAGAAATCTGTCGTGGTGGATACTGGATTCGAACCAGTGAAGGCTGAGCCAGCAGATTTACAGTCTGCCCCCTTTGGCCACTCGGGTAATCCACCAATACTTATAGATTAGCAAATTTTTCAATAAATAGCTATTGTAAATATAAGGATTATAAAGCTTGAAATTATTATAACCAGAATTCTTGATAAACTTATATTATGGCATTATGCAAACACTATAATCAAATAACCTGTAAGTCTTGTCCTATTTGTATAGTTAATTAATTAGAAATATATACTAAATTATAATATGAAACCTTTTGTTATTCTACAAACCCGCCCTGAAGATATTGCTAGCGAGGGCGAATATAAATCTTTTTTAGAATTGGGCAAACTAAGCAGTCAAGAACTAATTAGAATAAGGATGGATCAAGGAAAATTCTGGAAAATTGATTTTTCTAAAATTTCTGGAATTATTTTGCCCGGATCTCCTTTTAATGCTTCAAACAAAAATCGTCCAACTCAACAAAAAAGAATTGAGGATGAAATATTTTATTTATTAAAGCGAATTATAAAAGATGATTTTCCTTTTCTTTCTATATGCTATGGTATGGGAATTTTAGGAGTCTATACTGACACAAAAGTAACTAAAAAATATGCTGAAAATCTTAGCGTTGTAAATATTGAACTAACAGATATTGGCCAAAAAGACAAGCTCCTGAAAGGAATTAGGCACACTTTTCCATCACCAACAGGCCATAAACTAGCATTAGAAGAAATCCCTGAAAGCGCCAAACTTTTAGCCACTGGTGAAAAATGCCCTATTCAAATGATTCGGCTAAAAAATAATATTTATTCCACCCAATTTCACCCAGAACTAAATTATCAATCATTAGCTGTTAGAATGAAAGTTTATAAAGACCACGGCTATTTTTTGCCACAGGAAATGAATAAAATTTTGGCAGCGGCGAAACAACATAAATATTCTGACACAAATAAAATAATTCAAAATTTTATTAATTTATACCAAAAATAGATTATCTATAAAGAAATTATCTATGAAAGAATTTTTTAGAATATTTATTTAATCCGCCTTGTCTGAGAAATCGCTTTTCATAAGACTTATGCAAAATATGCAAAGGCGGATAAATTGACATTAAAATATATTCCGGAGTTTTTCGGCCAAACTGTTTAACATTATGAGCATTATATGTCCGAGAAAATCTTTTAACATAATTATGATATTCTTTAGGCGGTGTGGCCATTCGTCTAGCTGAAATTCCAGCGACTAAATTAGACACAAAAGCAATTGCTAAATTTGCCTCTTTTAAATGCAAAGAAATATCTATATCTTCATGAAATAAATCAGCTTCATCCCGGCAAACTTTTGATTTTATAATTTCCCAAGCTTGGCTTCTAACAGCCATATTTGAGCCAAAAAGAAATTTATATTTCCTGTTAACTCCTAAAACAATTCGGCGCATAATCAAGTCAGCTTTAAGTCCAAAATTTCTCCAAGGCATATCATAATATAGAACAGGTCCTGAAACGCCCATAACGTTCACGTCAGAAAAAGCCTTAATTAAATTTTCCACCCAATCAGTTCTAATTAAAGTGTCAGCATCTATTCTGCCATAAATGTCACCAGTGGCATAAGCAAAACCAGCATTTCTGGCAGGAACTAAACCTGGCTCTTTTTCAGCAATTATTTTTAAAAGAAACCCTTTTTTATGAGTTTTTTTAAATTCTTTTGCCAAATGCAAAGAATTATCACTGCTATTATTGTCAACCATTATAACTTCTTTGGGCAAATGAGTTTGTTCTAAACAAGCCTTCAGACAATTTACTATAACATCTTCTTCGTTATAAACCGGCACAATTATTGAAACTGATAAAGTCATAATTTCTTATTTAACATTCCTTTTATTCTCGCTCGTTTTTTTGTTTCTTTACTTTTTGCCTAATGTTTTTTATTTAATACCCGCCCCAACAGCTTGGGAAATATTAGCAAAACCATCAGCTTTGAGAAATTGTATAAGTCCTTTTTTTATGTCCGGAACAATTGTTGGCCCTTTAAACATCAGCCCAGAGGCAATTTGGACCAATGACGCCCCAGCTTTAATTTTTTTATAAGCGTCTTCAGCTGTGAAAATCCCTCCTAAACCAATAATAACAAATCTATTTTGCCAGTTTTTATAAGCCGAAGAAATTAAAATATTATTGTGTTCTTCTGTAAGTTTTCCGCCAATATTGCCTTTCCAATTAGTTGGTATTTCTAAATTAGACCGACTTTTACGCAAATTGCCGATAGTCAAAGCCTGAACATTGTGTTTAGCCACCACGGCGCATAACTGATTAAATTCTTCAGGGGTTTTATCCAAAGGCATTTTTAAAGTCACAGGCGCCCAAGCGGTGACTTTGTCTGTGGCCGACAAAAGTTTATCCAATCTTTCTGGATCTGTGAAAGGCTCTCCTTTAAATGTGTTAGGACAAGATATATTGATTTCTATAAGCGCAATTTTTCCGCGACATTTTTCAATAGAATAGACATAATCTTTTATGCCTTCTTCATCATTAGCGGCCAAAGCATCATTAGTACGAGCCAATGAAGCTGCCACAACAAAATTTTTAGTATTATCATAAAGTTTTTCTAAATTAAAAACAACTTTATCAATTCCCCAATTAGGCAAACCAGCATAAACTAAAAGCGAATTATATTGAATTAGTCTATGGTACCATGGTTTAGGATTTCCCAGCCCTTCACGCGCCGTGATAGAGCCAAAAGAGCCAAAAGAAAATCCAGCGCCAGCAATACAATAGCCAATTTGAGCATTTTTATCTATTCCTGCAGCAAAACCAACTGGATTTTTAAATTCCAGCCCCATAAGTTTTTGCGACAATTGGCTTTTTTCATACTTCATAGTCCATTTAAGCATAAACATCATAAATGGAATTTTTTGAGCCCAGCAAGCAAATTTTATCATCAAATCGTGCGCCGAATCAGGCGGTTGAGAAAATAAATAAGGCTTAACTATATAGCGATAAATATTGCGTGATAAAAAACAAAAAAATCTATTCATAAGTTTTTTAAAAATAAAACCGTATAGATAAAATTAATTATTTATTTTTTAGAAGGACTTTTATTTATTGAATATTCGGAGGCTTGGGGATAAAAAATTAACGCCACTGAAAGAAAACCCAAAGTCCAAAGACCCAAAAACGCAAAATCAATAGGTTGGTAAAGCCTAAAAAATATAAATTGCCAACCTATATTAGCTAAACTATATATTGGAATAACTCTCATAACTGGTGCTATAAATGTGGTCAATGATTCCATAGGCAAAAATAAGCCTGACAAAAAGGCCACAAATAACGTGACATAACCAATCAAGGCAAAATATTTACGCGGTGCTAAAGAAACCGTTATACCAAAAAATGAAAAAGCAACAAATCCCAAAAATGCAAAAAACAAAAACGCAAGATATCTCAAAGGCGACCAAACTAAACCGCCATAAAACCAACTCAAAACAAAAAGCAAAAGGATTGTTAAAAATACAATTAATCCTGAAACCACTACATATGATAAATTAAACAAAAAATATTTTTTGTGATTTCGCAAAAGAACATCAAAATGATTATTCTGATCATTTAACATATTACGTGACAAATATAAATAGCTATTTATTAAAATAGAAAATACAATTGAGCATATTAAATAATACTCACCAAATTCGAATAAAGGCATACCTTGTGTTTGAGCGGTCAAAAAAACGCCCAATAAGTATAAAACCAGCGGTAAAACGATTAAAAACACTAACTTTTGCGGCGTTTTTAACAATCGGCACAAGTTCAAACGAATATAACTATTTAACAATTTCATTTATAACCCTTTCTTTTAAAGTGGACTTTTTAATAAATTCTGCAACAGGTTTTACAAATGCGGAACTATTTCTTTTCACTATTGCAACATTATTAATTAAATTTTCAATTTCGTCAAAGTCAGGAGATACTATCACCGATATTATATGAGAATTTTTTTTCAGCCAAACATTCAACTGTTTCCAAAAATTTTCTTTCTCCACAACAGACATTTTTTGAGTCGGATTATTAAAAACAATTAATTTATATTTAGAATACCCGGAAATATCTGAAACCACAGAATCTATATATGAATAACTTAAATTATTTTTGAAGTTTTTTCCTTTATTGAACAAATTTTTTATACTAAAATTTTTCATTAAATTTTTCTTCACGACCTCGGTTTTTTTCTTCGAGCGACTTCCCGAATCTTTTTTATTATTGGACGACTTTTTATTGCTGGCCGACGCCATAACTATATTTTCAGTATAAAAATCATAGCCTATATCATTCGGCAAAGCGCTGTCAGAATCTACATAGAGAAAATCCCGTGTAGGAACTAGATTTTCTGAAATTCCTATAACCCCCTTATCAGCATAATCTATGCCAGCAATTATAGAAGCTAAAACTAATTCAATTTTTGGTTCATTAGAAAAAATGGCTGTTATATCACCGGACTCAAATTTCATATCTATATCTTCTATTTTTAAAACAGAATTTATATTTTTAGATATTCTAAGAAGTTCTATACTATATTTCTCTGATACGTTCTTTTTAGAAGAAGCACCAGAAACAATATTTTTTGTTGAAGCATTTTTTGCTACTTTTTTAATAACCGCCTTTTTTGAAGCGGCCTTTTTAACTGTGGGCTTTTTAGACGAAATTTTATTTGATGATACTTTTTTAACCGAAGGTTTTTTTGCCGAAGGTTTTTTAGACGACGTACTTTTTGAAGTTACTTTTTTTGCTGAACTGACCTTTTTTTTGGTTTTTGATTTCTCTACCATATTTTCAGTCTATCATAATTGTTTTTCAAGTGCAATTATTCTATATCCTTTTGACGAACGCATTTTTTTAGCGACTATATTATATGAATCTAATATATAATTATTAACCCATTTAACAAAAGAATCAGCCCCTAAATTTTTATGAATAACATAAAATATTTGTCCATTATTTTCAAGCGCTTTTAATGCATAAATAGTAAAATCTTGTAAAGCTTTTTTGCCTGATTTAATCGGCGGATTTGAAATAACAAAATCATATTTATTTTTAATATTATTCATTTTAACATCCAAAAAATATTCTTTTGGAAAACAATTTTTTAAACTATACAAATTCTTTTTAGCTAACGCAAAAGCTCGTAAATTTATATCAGTATAATATATATTCGCTTTATGAAAAAAAGTGCCTAAAACTTGTGAAATTGGACCCCAACCACAGCCTAAATCTAAAATATCTTTGTTTTGCAAATCCAAATTAGAATATTTTATGATATATTCTAGCAAAACTCTTGTCCCTAAATCTAGTCTTTTAGCTGAAAAAACGCCAGCAGCTGTTTTAGAAATAAATTTTTTGCCACACAGCTCATAAACAACAGAAAACTCTTTATAAGGCGTTTCGGGAGCTGAAGAAAAATAATGATTCAATTTAATTTTAATTACTCATTCAACCTATAAATTGCAAACAAATATAATATTAGCCCTAAAAGAAGTCCGATTATAAAAATCTGAGGACTATCAATATAATTTTTAATTTGATCAGTGGTCAAAAAATTAGTCGATGAATTAATTTCTGAAATAATTGAACTAATCATTTTTGAATCTTGTGAACTATAAAATTTTCCGCCATATTTATTCGTTAAAGCATGCATATTGTCTGAATTGTCAACATCTGCTGAATCGCTTGATGACAAATAAATTGATTCTAATTTAATTCCATTTTGTTTAGTCAATGCCATTGCGTCCTCAAGCGTGTAAATAGGGCTTCCTGCTAAAGCGTTGTCTGTGGCAAAAATAATTGTTTTATCTCTGCCTTGCCCTTCAATATAATTATTATCTCCCATTTTCCCAAAAGAAAAAACACACGAAGCTAGTCCATCGCCTATTAAAGAATTGGCAGCTGAATTGGTTGAAGTGCCTTTTGTGAAAAGAGCTAATTGCTGAAGATCTGTTTCTGATAAACTATCCAAAGAAGATCTGTCGTTTATATTTTTAAAAGCATTATAGGCTTCATCTAAACGAGATTTAGCTAATTTATAATCCGTTGTTAGAGGAAAAACTTGCCTAGAAGTTGAATTAAAAATAGTTAGCCCTAATCTTTGGCCCGAAAAAGAGGATAAAAGATTTCTATAAAATTCAATTATTTTTTTATCATAACCTAAAGTGGAGCCAGAAACATCTAAACAAAGCTGTATATCATTATTCGAATAAGCCTGATTATTATTTGACAAAACAATTGGCCTAGCTACTAAACATAAAGTATTTAAAATAACTAAAGTAATACCTATAATTGCCATTATTTTTAATCTCTGATAAGTCTTTTTTAATGCAAAAATTTCAGGTTTTGAAAAAGCTAATTCCGTGATAACAAATTTTTTATTGTCAATTTTTTTAGTATTATATATTGCAAAAGCCACAAGTGATATAAAAGCTATTATGAAACATATAGCAAAATTCATATTTACAAATAACATTTTATCTCCAAGAATTTACCAATTTCCGAGCAGAAGTTAGAGCAATATCGGGGGTAAATTGCTCTCTAGAAAAACCAAATTGAGAACCATAAAGTTTCACAAAAATGTTTTGAAAAATTCTCCAATTATCATTTTTAAATTGAAATTTGTCTATATCTCGCAAAGTCAATTTATTCCATTTGGAATCTAACAAATTATTTTCAATATTCATATGAGTTCTTTTCACAGCATATTCTCTTAATATAAGAGATAATTTTGTGAAAAGTTCATCATCACTTAAAAGTCCATCCTTATATCGTTTTGTCAAACGATTTAACCTACGAATATATATTTGATGCATTCTCATTTTTCTAGCCACATCAAAATATTGATTAGCCATTTTTTTAGCCAACTTACGAATGTTGAATTTCAGAATTAAAATAATTAACAAAAAAGCTAAAATTGCCGTTCCCAAAAAAGCTAAACCTAATATTTGATAATTTTCAGAAAAGGGCACCGGATCAAACATATTATTTAGACAATTTTCTTTTTGACAAATATTTAACTAATGCTGAAACGAGAGATGAAACTGACCAGGCCTCCAAGTAAAAACTGCCTTTTGATTTCAAAAATTGTGAAATATTTTCCGACTGTTGACCTATAAAATTGTTATATTTTCTTTGAACTGTTCTTGATTTCATAAAAGCGGGAACTTTTCGATGATTTACAATGTCATATTCTCGCATTTTATCAAAATGGTTATAAGGGTTTTTGCCTTTCAAACCTATCACTAAAGTGTCATATCTTTTTGCAATTTTGGCCAAGATTTTTTTGTCTGCAAAGCTCAAAGCTGGCAAAGATGCAACAACTGTTAAATTCATTCTTTTAGGCCAAAATTGCAAAATATAATTAAGCGATTTTGTTATATCGGGCGCGGCCGAAACATAATTTGATGATTTATACAATCTATCTATTGAATATTGCAGCGAAAATCCGCTAGTTTGACTTTTTTCGTGAATTAATCTATCTTTGTCAGAATATAAAATTGTAGTTTTATCGCCTCTATCGACACTTAAAAAACCAAATAGAGAAACAGCAAAATTAGCAACATCTTTCAATTTTTCATCATTATCTGCTTCGCTAAACATCAAACGCGATGAATCAACTAGAATGACACTATCTGTGATAGTGTTTGATTGAAAACTTTTTACTATTAAAGAACCTTTGCGGGCTGAAGATTTCCAGTCTATAGAAGAAATTGTATCGCCTGGAATATATTCTCTTAACTCGTCAAAATCTAAACCTGAACCACGGAATATTGAAGGATGTCTGCCCGTGATAGATAAATAAGCCCTTCTAATTAGGGGTAAAGAAAAACTTTTACGGAACGCGGACTTCTTTGAAGCAGTCATCTATTATACTCTCTGGTGTTATTTCATCAGCCAAAGCATCAAATGTTCTGACTATTCTATGCCGCAAAACACTATATTTTAAATCTTG
>JAITRN010000042.1 GCA_031288355.1 Candidatus Opitulatrix roisinitermitis
ACATCAAAAATATATCTGAAAACTATAAAATAATAGCTAACTATGGCTATAATTATTTTTGCCGCACACCCCATATAGAACATTTAGCAATTCTTGACAGATTCACTAATTCTTGACAATTCATTAATTCTTAACAAAGTGCCCAGGCGAATTAGCGTCTTTGCGCCGACGACGAATAATAAACCACCAGAAAGCAAAACCGCCGCCAAGCAAAAACAAAAATAGAAGCGACAACAATAAAATATTATTACTATCATTATAATTATTTTCCATTGCAGCTTTTTCTTCAGCCGTTTGGCCAAAAGCCTCCATTTCAGCATTAGTTTCAGCACCTGAAGCTAACTGCTTTTCATCAACTAAATTATCATCAAAAACATTATTATTGCTGCTATTAGGCTCACTACTATTGTTATTAGAACCATCGCTGTCTGGCGATGCTGGGGCAACATAATCTAACCACTTGCCGCCCGCTTCTAAACAATCGCGCCAATTCTCAAACTCAGAATACGTGCAAGCGCCTAAACGTTCTTTGTCAACTGCTCGTTTAACAACATATCCTGCCTCAGAAACTAAGAGATCAGAATAAGTATGAACCGCTTGCCCGCTTGAAATCTTTGATAATTCGCTATTTTTAGTATTCATATTTTCAGCACTAAATTTTTGATTAGAGCTTTCACCTATTGTATGCTCTATACCAACTGCTAAATAATGATTATAATGACCGTAAGTTGGCATAAATGAAGAATTAGTAGCCCCTTCAATCATCTTAATATTGTCTCCACAGGTTGCCATATCTTCAAAAGTTTGAGCAGTGTCAGCACAAATATTGAAGTTTTCAGGAACGTCTTTTCCTAGATCGAACCATTGATATTTAACATTTGCTAATTTCCCTAATCCTGTATCTAAAACACTTCCAGCTTCAGCTAAAGTTGGTATCACAGGTGTCGCCATATGTATATTTTTCGGAATCACAGGGCTCCAAGATAAATTATAGACATCAAATTTAACTTTAGCCTCAAAACTTTTGTATTTAGCAGTCAAAACACATGTATAAAAACTATTGCCTACCTCATCAGTCTTTTGACAATCATTTAAAGAATTCGGCATTGAAAATTGACGATTGTCTCCTGCAGCTTCTCTAGCATAAATGTCTTGTGTGACATTCTGTGGTTGCCCGCCAACAGGAGTATATATAAGCTGTATATCTTTGAAGAATTTTTCTACATCATTATCATTTAAATTAACAACAGATGAAGGAACGGTGGTTGGGTCAAAAGCTAAAGAACCATCATTAACCTCTAAATCTAAACCTAAATATGATGGCACAGTATTTAGAGTATTGCTAGCCTGAAAAGTAACATTCCAAAGGCCTTTTTGATTTTCTGTTAAAGGATAGCGGGAAGCAAAATAATATGGGCCTGTATTTGTGACTCCATCATCAACCACAGACCAATGATTTTGCTCTACAGCACCAAATCTTTTGAATTCTCCATCCTTGAAATCAATATGTGGCATAGGAGCGCCAAATCCTCCTAGCGGGATAGCTAAAGGCTGACCAACAACACCATAAACTTTTTCTCTTAATGTGCAATTATTGTCAGAAATCAAATTCGCTTTAGCTTCGTCATTGCATTCTGTAAATACGCCTGGTTCACCAGAAGTATTAACTACAAAATCAAATGGTTTAGTCCAGACAACTGTTTGTGTTTCAGTTTTTTCAATAACCCCTCTAACTTTAGCTAAAATTGTTATGGTTGGATGATCAACAAACCATTGTAAAATGGCTGCGTCTATAATAGGCGTTGAAACTTTCCAATACTGCACTCCTTCATGTCCGCCATCTCCTAAACTAGCGGTCTTTTCTAATTTTAACCAATCAGGATATTTTTCGCCATTAGGCAAAGGAGCAAAAACTAATTCTGGAGCTGGACTTCCTGAAACAGAAATTATTTGGTTCAAACTAGAACCTGCCTGAACAGATAAGGCTGGGGCTCCACTAGAATTCAAAGGAGAAACAACTGCTGGCTCTTGCCCAGAAACTGTTAAGACAACTGATTGAGAAATAGGGCTAGCATTAGGCGTTTCATCATTCATAACAATATCAAAAGCGTAACATCCTCTGTCTGCAAAAGTAAAATTGCGAGTAGAAACAATGCTGTTTTCAGTAATGTCAAGCAATTTTTTATCATCTCCCTGACTAATAATAGCATTTATATCGCTTACGCAGCCTTTAGGAGGAGTGGATGTTGAGGCTGCTGTAAAGCTAACCTTGCCCGTTGTCCCATAACTATAAAGCGGATTTACAACAGTTCCGCCAACAGCAACATCCATATTTTCAACATTCCCAAGTATTCTACGTTCAATTACAGTATATTCAAAACACTTAACATCAGATCCTAAAATATTGCTTGCCTTTAAACAAATATTAGTCTTTCCGGTTTCAACATTTTCAGCTTTTCCTGATAAATACCACTCTTTTTTATCAGCTGTTCCATCAAGACTTTTTACTACACGTTCTTCTAAAGACAGACCATCTGGAAGCTCTGCTGGTTTGCCTTCTCCGTCAATAACGCTAACTTCTGGCTCAGGAATACCCGCAACTCCTAAATTAAGATTTGCCAAATCACCATTCGTATAAGTCAAACCAGACGAAACTACATTATCGTCTAAACATATTCCTGCATAATCATCGCCACAGCTGCCAAATCCAGCTTCATCTCCGGAAATATGAATAACAATATCAGACACGATAATCTCCCCAGAACCGTTTCTAAATTCAATATGAGGTGTATAATCAGCAGTTTTTAGATGAGCACCTAATCTACCCTGCAAAACCCATTTCCCATCCACAAGTTCCAAATTCACGCCTTGCGGAAGTTCACCAGAAACCACTTTAGCGCTAGGTATTGGAGTCCCCTGAACTCCTAACTGCATAGTTATTGCTTCATCTGGCATAGCTGTTAAAAGACGTTTATTGACCTCAAATAAAGTGTCTTTTGGCGCTTGCGGCTTATTGCCTAAAAGATAAACTGTTTTGCCGCCGCCTGACATAATTAGTTGTTTAGCAGAAGTATTCAAAACAGATTCAACCTGAACAGCGCTTTTAGCCAATTGGGAATTTATTTTGCCATTAGCAAATTGTCCAAATTCATTTTTGCCCCAAACATAAAGTCTATCAGCTTCGTCTATTGCCGCCACAACATCAGATCCAGCAGCCAAATCTTTTATACCAGCTGGCAAATTAGGCATTAAATATAATGTCCCTATGTGTGCAGAAGAATCATCAGTATTCAAATTATCTACTTTACCGGCTGAATATAGACGCCCTTTATAATCAAGAACATAAATATTAGTGTTAGACACCCAAATTTTCTCAATATCATCTGCTTTCAAAAATGTTGTTTGAAAATTATTTGCAATAGCAAAAGCTTTATCATTTTTAGCTGTATTATCTTTCATAAGCAATCTATTTAAATCACCGTCATGGCTATTTACGGCTTGGGGATTTTCTAAAGTTCTATGAGAAGCTATTATAGTATCTGAATAATCGCGTGCAACTTTAAAATAAAAACTGTCATAACCGCCATAAATATCTTCAACATCATGAAAATCTTCTATTCCAAGAGTTTCATTTCCGACTTTATAAACAACTGTATTATCAAAAGTGGTGCTAGAACCTGGCGCACTAAGCGGCCTATTCAAATAAACCATATAAGCATTATAATCAGCTGTTAAATAAGCAAAAGCTTTATTTCCAGCAACGACTTTTTTGACTTTAAGATTATTAGGCAAATTAATATTTTTATTTATCACGACAGGTTTAGATATGTCTCCACACTGCGTTCCATTAATTACTATAGAAGCATAGCTCACTGAACAATTTGTTTGAGAACTGCTAGTTCCCCAAATAACCATTCTGCCAGCATTAGTCAGTCCTATAACATAGTCAGCACCAGCTGATAAACTAGCAATTTTTTCGCCTTCTGGCACTTGACTAAAATCCATTGTTGGAACTACGCCGTCATAACTAATGCCATTCAAGTCCGAAACTACCCATTGCAAAACTTCCCCATTATCTAATAAAGCATAGCCTAGCGGCTTATTAGTCATAAAGGCGATTTGAATTATAGATCCGCCTTTGGCGTTAGCTAATCTCAAAATTGACTCAGGAGCCGCTGCTGACAAACCTGGCCCATCTGTTTGAGAACCAACTGCTTCCTCAGGAATAGCTAAATTTCCGCCAGAGACATTGCCCCAATTATAAACTGATGTTTCACCTTGGAAACCATTTTCTTCTTCTGTTTGAACAGAATCAGACACAACCTTATCAAATAAAGCATAAGCACTATGTCCCGATGCTCTTATGTATCTAATTTGTGAACCATTTAAATCTGGCATAGCCAAGAAATTTTTGCTATCAACATAGCCACTAATATTACTATAATCAACATTCTCACCATCGGTGTTAGCGCCTATTCCTGCTTCACCATTTTGATTCGGAGATATAACAAAGAGACGACCATTAGCGTCAATCATATAAGTTGAATCATCATTTATAGCAAATTGCTTTATAGGAAAAGCTGGTGCAGACGTATTGTCAGAATTATGGTCATCAGAATAGTAATTCAGAGTTAAAAGAGTAGGCTCCACCAATTTAGATACACGACCCGCTTTATAACAAGCTGCTCTATTGGATATTCTTTCAATAGATATTTTGCAACCTGTGTTATCTCCCCAGCCATAAAGCTGACTGTCAGACATCTTTTTAGCAACAACCCAACCCTCAGAAACATCAATATCAGCAACTTTAAAATCTGGGATAATAGTAGGTTCGCTAACAACGTCTTCATATTCGTAGCTATATAAACCAAGTTGATCTTTAGTGTTGTCGCCCCAACTATGAATATTGCCCTGAGCGTCAAGAGCATAAATAGAATCACCAGCTGCTTCTATTTTTATTATATTATAATTCACTAATGCCAAATTTAGCTGCGGACGAGTGTAAACACGATCATCAGCAATACCTATACCTAATTGGCCTTTATCATTAGCTCCCCAAGCATACAAATTGCCTGCTGAATCTAAAGCATAACCATTATGTTCGCCTGAAGCAATCTGCTCAATATTTCTAAGGCCCCAAACAATATTCGGATAAGTTCTATATTTCATAACAGGCGCCCTGTCAGAACCAATTTCGTCATTAGCACCTAATTGTCCATAATCGTTTTTTCCCCAAGCATAAACCGTGCCGTCTTCACGCAAAGCATAAGCAGTGTGTCCCGCAGATTCAATATCATCTATATGATTTAATCTGTCCACAGCAACAGGAGTTTTCTGAACAAATTCATCTGTCTGACCTGCTTGATTTTTAGAAGCAAACCCCGCAACTGAATCAGGGCCTCTTAAAGATGTATTTCCAAGCTGGCCATATTCATTAGAGCCCCAAGCGTAAACAACCCCATCTGAAGCAATAGCATAATTAGCGCCATCACCTCCTACTATATGACTAGCTGTTAAGGCTGTTTTTTCTTCACTACTATTTAAAACCTGCCCCCCAATAAGAAACTTGCACTCTCCTGTCGCAACATCTTTTGAAGCACCATTTATACAGTTACCTTCACTATCTGTTGTTGGAGATTTATCTATAGCTACTGCTCTAGGCACAGATGCGTCATCAACACTATTTTCAGCAGCTCGGGCTCCCCAAACATGGCTATATCCAGAAACTTCATTTTCAGTTCTCTTAACACTCAAATCTGTCATTTTGCCAATAAAAAAAGCTGAATCTTTGTCAGAAACAATTAAACTCTTAACGTCGCCTATATTGTCGAGTTTATACCAATTATCTTGTTTCAAAGTATCGCCTTTGCCAAGCTGACCTTGTGAATTAATGCCTCTAACAAAAAGAGTTTTTTGGCTAGTAGAGGCCGCTAAAACAGAATCTCCTTGACCCGAATTACCAGAAGCCGCTAAATCTATTTTTTCGCCTGCAAGCTGCTCTTTTAGTCCATAATAAAAATCATAACCTTCAGAAGTTTCTTTTGTTTTAGCTAAATCCTCTAATGACGTAAATTCAAATAATCTACTCTTGCCCGCTAACAAATAACCATTATTCGTCTGTAATATACTTGCACCATCAACAGTATCAAATAGCCCAGTAAGATTTAGACGATAATAATTGTTGTAGCACAAAGCTTGTCCTTGTTTTTCACGATCAGACATCATGTTATTATAAAGAATATCAAAAATAGGCGAGAAAAAACCTTTCCTTTCTAAATAGTCGGAACCCCTATCATAAAAAGAATTATTTCTATCATTAACATAATCTGTACAATTTTGACCATCGCCAACACGATAAGCGTACATTATGCTACCTACAGTTATAAATATAGCTTTTGAAAAATATTCAATTTTATCAATAGAAGAAAAGCTTTCTGTCAAAAAAGTAATAACTCGTGGATTTAAATAATTATTTCCAGTTGATTTTGTTAAAATTTCAGAACCCTGTCCCCAAGCAAACGGCACACCGTTCACAGACAATGCAGCAACTCCAAAATCTGTTATCGAAATATCTTTCAAACTAGGAATATTATTTACCAACACTGGCTCAGGCTGCAAACCAGAAACTAATCTATTTCCTAAATATCCTTTAGTATTGCTGCCCCAGGCATATAATTTACCATCTGCGGTTAATGCTAATGTCGAACCTTTTTTAGTGACGATTTTAACAACATCTTTAAAATTATCATTAGATATTTTAACCATATTTTCACATGCCACAACTTGATCTGCTGTGCTCTTACAAACTTTACCATATCTTTGCAAGGCGTCTCCCGGATCTCCAAAAGCATAAACATCGCCTGATGAAGTAACAGCAAAAGAAGTCCCGTCATCAGACACCACTTGAGAAATACTATCACCGGCCTTTGTCACATTAGAAAACATATAATAATCTTGATCAGCATTATCTAAACCAATTTGACGAGAAATATTATTTCCAGCAGCATATAATTTTCCAGCATCTGGCCGAGTCAAAGAAACTTTTTCCTCTTGGGAACCATCGCTCTGGCGAATAAAATAGGCGTTATTTAAACCTGTATAAATATCTTTAACGTCATCAAGATTCACAACAGGAGAAAAAGTTTTTTCACCAAGTAAATAAATCATATTGGCACTATCTAATACATAAGTCGTTTCAGCAGTCCGAGCCACCTTTCTTATGTCAATTCCTTGAACGGATGAAATTTGCACAGGACATACTAAATATGACTTATTTTCAAAAGAGACATTACAAGGTGAGGTGTTTGTGCTAGGATTAGGATATTGTTTTAATGCACTATTTTGCAAACTTTCTCCTTGAAAATCGGGACCTAACGGCGAAGAACCCCAACCATACAGCACTCCGTCTTTGCTTAAAGCATAAACTGAGGAACCTTGACCAAAAATTTTATCTACATTCCCAGAAAAATCCTCCATTTTTAATGTATAAACTACAGAGCAGCTGCCAACTGATGAAACCCAAGTTTTTTCTTCAGACGCATTAAGGCTAGTCGTATAATTATGAGAATTAATATAAGTATCATCATTGGCATGAGATGAATCATATTGGCCACTGCCAGAAAAATAAGTTTCGCAACTTACAGCTTCTGTTTCTGAAACAGAATCCCCTTCTACTAGCTTATTCCAAGTTATGGTAACATCTCCTCCACGAATAGCACGAGTATAATCGCCCATTGCAGGATTTGAAGCAGATTTCGCAGGAACGCGCAATTTTGTCCATTTTGTGTAGACCCTTCCAATACTGTCAATTCCAAAAAGGCCTTGTGAACTAGAGCCTAAAACATAAATAGACCCAGAAATAGCTAATAAATACCCATTGGACGATGCCACTAATGATGCATTATAATTATTGGCGTCATTATTCGGAACAGACGGAACACCGCCTTCAAATTCATATTCTACATCCGTATTAACAACTAAATTATAACTTGTATCACTATTTATGACACTTTTTCCTAAATAATAAGTTTCATAATCAGGAAACCACAAAATATTAGAACTTGTATATGACAAAAGCAAAGTATTTGAAGCAGCAGATAATCCGTTTATAGTAAACGTTCTGAATGGAGCCTTGTATTTTTGCACCTCTGTTGGCGTTTTATAAAAACCGTCATTAGCATCAACGCCCCCCTCTTTCAAAGTTCCCCAAATATAAACTTTATTGTCAGTGGTGATAACAGCAGCATAATTTCCGGCTGCCACAACATCTTTAGCTGGAGAAGACAGCATAATAGCAACTGGCGAAGATTTAACTATGTTCTCGCAAACGCCGTTTATCACAATTGCTAATTGACATTTATCATTATTTCCCCAACCAACTAAAGATCCGTCTTTTAGCAAGGCATAGCTAGCAGATTCGTTTGAAGCTACCTTAACCGCTTGTTGAGTAATCTCATCTGAACGAACTGGTTTATCAACTGGCACACTATTGGAGACCCCTGTGCCTAATAAAGAATTAGCATTAGAACCGCTTGCCCACAGATGTCCAACATCATCACTGCTTTTTTCAGAACGAATTGCAAAACCATTAGCAGAGCCTAAACCTATCCCTGAAATGCTATTAGCAATTTTAGCATTAACAATGTTTGGTGAAATAAAAGAAGCACTATCATTAATGCCCGTTTGATTATATTCATTAGCCCCCCAAGCCACAACTTTGCCATCACTAGTTAAAGCTAAAACAGTTCCAGCAGTTCTATCAATTTTGCTAGCGGATCCAACAATATTTGTTATACCTAATACATCAACTTTATATAATGCTCTTGCTTGTATATAATTCCCCGACTGATCTTTAGTTTTGCTTACTTCATTATGAGAGTTTAAACCTGCCGCCCAAACGTCTCCAGTAGCATAATTCAAAATTAAATTATCACCAGCAAAAGCTGCTGTTTTAAAATATTTTTGCATATCATCAGGCTGAATTATCTCTTTTGCAGCACATCCTAAATTATTTTCATCACATTGCTGGTCACTCGACAAATAACGATTAGCGCTTTGCGAATTACCAAATATAAACAATTTATTATTTGATTCATGAAGTAACAAATTTTTGTCAGAAGCATATATATCACTATAGCTTTCCTTTGGAAGCATCGAAGAAATATCATATGGAGTTAAAATAGGTGTTTGGCTATCTGAACTTATTATTTGACCTTTACTGACGTCCCCCCAAACAAAAATTTTATTATCAGACCGCAAAGCATAAACAGTGCTTTGCCCAGCAGCTATGTCCTTAATATGCTGTAATGAAGGAATTTTTATAGCCCAAGCACTATATGTGCCCTTTTGCCCGTTGCCAAACTGGCCTTTATCATTGCGCCCCCAAGTATAAACTTCGCCCTCACGAGTCATAGCATAAGCCGTATCTCCTGAAGCTAAAATTTTCACAATTTTTGTTATAGCTTTTCCTTCACCATCAACAACCCAAACAGGCCTTTCAGATTTAGTTTTACCCCAATCTCCGCTGCCTAATGCACCATATTCATTTGAACCCCAAGCTGCAACCTTACCATCTGTTGACAAAGCATAGTTGGTGCTTTGCCCGCCTACAACAGATTTAGCCTGCGTAATATCTACAACAGTGCCTAATCTAGCTCTTGCGCCAACATCAGAATAACCTACACCTTGTTCACCATTTTTGTTTTCACCCCAAGTTATAACAGAACCCGGGCCTGTATAAGCCGATGACACCAAATCAGGTTTAACCTGTTTTGGAGGACATAAGGAATTTCCATTATCGTCCGTATCAGAACACTCGGGCAAAAGTTCCTCTCCCTTATCTCCATAAGACTTTTCAAAGATACGCCAATGGAATTGATATAAACTAACAGAATAATCAAGCAAAGACCAACCCATAACTTCTATGCTAACCCCAGCTGAAACACCTAAATCAAAGTCTAACGCCATACCTCCCGATACTCTAGCTTTGGTTTTTTTGGTGCAAGTTTCTGAAATACCCGCACAGGGGTCTTCCCACTCCACACTAACTGAAACCATAAATGTAAACGCCACATAGGCCTTTATATATGGCCCTGCTATTTTATAAAGTTTAACGGACAAAGTTATACCAGCAGAAGCCGCTGCTGTGAAATTTATATTTACTTTTGCGCTACTGCCAGTTTCGTTAGATTCTTTTTCCTTAATAGCGTGCCAGCCTTGTCCTCTTATATATTCTTGACCCTCCAAAGAGCGGCTTTCAATACCTTTTGTATATTCAAATAAATGGCCATTAACACCCCCTCCTTCGCTAATTGCCCCTCCTCCAAGACTTAGAAATAAACCGATATCTGGATCTAATTCAACAAATATCATAATAGGCACAGGACCAGCTTGGAAAACTATTGGAGCAAATTCTTGAGTTGGCAACGGAATAGGTATTTGAGATGATAGCTGACCATTAGCCCAAAGAGACATTTCCATAGATCTTTCATTTTCAGCAGCTATCATAAAACGATTAACTGCTGGCAAAGGTATAAATCCCCATTTCCATTGAATGCCTATTTGTAAGCCAAAATTAAATCTTAAAGCAAATGAAAATGAAAGATCTACACCTCCAGATATACACATATCTGAACCTATTCCGTCAGTACCTTCACCCCTGCCAGTTCTGCCACCAGTTCCAGGATTGTTATCATCAATACTTGAATCTGTGGAAGACCGCCAACAATCACCTTTTGTTAAACCTAACTCTAAATCACCAGGAATATCACCAAATCCTGACCAAAAAGAATCAATTCCTTGCGAAGAAACCTCAAAAGAAAAATTTCCTGAAATTCCAAAACCAAAACCTATATCTTGTGGTTTAGCATTATTAGGCAAAGCTTGTTTTACAGTTGGCTCACTAGGAGCTAATTTTGGTTTAGTCGTTGACGTTTGATCAACTTGATGTACATCACTCAAAACGCCTTGTTCAGTAGCTTTTCCTTTATATTTAGAACCAGGAAGCTGGGCTACTTGATCCACCTGATTTTCAGTTAACATTTCAGATCTTTGCGGAGACAGCTGATCTATAGCATTAGGATTAGAACCGTGCTCATAATCAACAACTTCAACAGGGGCCTTAGCAATATTGGCCGAAGCACTGCGTGGACTAAGCAAAGGAATTGACTGATTTCCGGTTTTGTCTATATTTGTCTGCATTAGGGCATCATCTGTCAAGGCTTTTGAAGTGAAAACGACTGTTTTAGTTACATAATATTCAATAGACACAACTCTTTGCATATAGCTTTTATTACTCTGATCATCATTAGAAGCATTTAAACCTGATACTATAACGTCCCCTGGAGCAATTTGGTGAGCTGAAGTATTTAACAACGGCACGCCCTCGCGATCTGTTGAAGTGACATATAAAGGACTATTCCCTGCAAAAATTAAACTATCAGTTTGAACAACCGAAATTCTTTCTAAAGCGTCTCCTGTCATCAAAACGGTGTCTCTGCCCATAATACCTGTTTGCTCATCAACCGGATCAATATCAGCTGTTTTGTTTGCTGTGGCTATTTGGCTATTATCAAATCCCATAGCAGCAGCTGTTAGTTCAGTTTCGCCTGGCTGCCCCAAAACCTGAGCATTCCAAGTAGCAGGATTTGTAGAATAATCAATTGCGCCAGCCCCAACAAATTCACCATTCGCATAAATACCAACTGCTTTAGTGTCATTAGATACTGTTCCTGTAAGCGTCACCATAGGAGTAGAAGCTAAAGAAATTTTGTTGCTTTGTTGAATATCGTCAAAAGTAATCGCAGCATTTCCTTCTGTAGCATTTTCTGGTGCCACATAACCAACAGTTTGAAATTTCAAAATTTTAACTTCATTAGGAACCGCTAAATACAAAGTCCCATCTGGCAAAATAGGAAGCTGAATATTAGCTGTCACAGAACCGTTAATTAAAGAAATTCTAGAAACATCAGAACTAAGCAAACCATCAGCAGTTTGAGAAAGCAATGCGCTGCCTTGACCCTTAGATTCTAAAGTTATCTGAGCTAAAACGGTCCGTGCAGACATTGGGATATTAGCTTTTTGACTAACAGTTGCTTCAAAAACTTTTTGTTTAGACAAACCTATCTGTGTCATCTGACCTTTTGCAACAGTATCTGTTATATTTTGCAAAGAAATATCTTGAGGTGATGACACTACAAAACCCCCTGCTGAAGCCACAACGCCCGTTTTATAATCCGCTTTACGGACCCAGCCGTTTACAGAAATGCGCAAATCTTTAACTGAATCAGGGGCACTATACGCAATTTGACCATTTTGTCCTACAGGCACTAAAATCAAACTAGAAGTCCATTTATTAGTGATAGGAACTTCAATTTTACCTTGTTCACAAGCAGTAATTTCACAATGTTCAAAACGAATTTTATCGGCGTTTTCGCCAGCAAAAAAATTGATAACTGGTTTATCTTTATCTGCTATACCCTCTCCACGAGTTTGAACATTAAGCCAAACAGCTGCCATATCAACTGTTCTATTACGATCAACACTGGGCAATCCTCCTAAACCGGCCACTGGTAAAATCACATTTTTATCATGCGCACCTAAACCTTTTCCAATAGTGGAATCTAACAAAGGATAAGGTTCCACTAATTTTGTGCCACCAGGATTTATTGCCACATCGCCAGTCGTCGCTAAAACATCATCAGAAATAGATCCATCATTTTTTATTTCTGATGAAGCAAAATAACCAACTATTTCAATTTTTATACGAACATCACTTGAAGTTTTAACTTCTAAACGATTAGCAGCACTAGATGTAAAAACTGCTGTTTGCGAACTATCGCCAGCCGCATAAGAAAATGATTGACCGCTTGCCCCCTCTTTGTCTTTTGTTTTGTCGCTCGGCAGCGACAAACGTATTTGGCCATCTTGTTTTGCACCCTCAACAGCAACCTGTGAAATAAATTGATGTTCTGACTGCGGCACAGAATTTGGCACGGCTAAAGCTATTTCCTGCTTCCCAGCATAAACCTGACCATCAAAAGCAACCGTTTTAGAAATTAATCTAGCCGCTCCAACACTGCCCACTGGCTGCAAGTCACTAGCGACATCAAAAGACTTTGCTCCAACTTTTTGAGCTATAGGCCCTATAATGGACACTCCCAACACAAGAGCTAACACCGCCGTTGTTACTACCATTCTTTTATGTAACGAAGCTTTTTTAAACCATTTTAGAAAGACGGCCACAAAATTTTGCAGATATCTAGATATGTAAACCTTCATAATTCACCATACTTCCATAACTAATTTACTAATATTCACAGCTTTAATATGAATATTACTATTTATCAAATTAGTATAACACAAAACAAGTTAATACACTTTATGAAATTTCCCAAAATAATGAAATTGTTATAGAAAAAAATGTAATTTATCGAACTTTAAACAATAGTTAGAATCCTATAAATGTCGTCAAATAACTGCTCTATTGCCTTAGCTCTGTGGGAATATAAATTCTTAAAAGACTGCGGCAAATCTGCCAAAGATCTGCCCGGGGTTGGTGAATTTTGATAATTTCCAAAATAAGCATCAGGCATAAATATTGGGTCATAACCAAAACCATTTTCTCCAAGCGGCTTATCATTTATAAACCCCGAACATTGCCCTTCAGCAATTTTAATATTAGAACAATTATTTTTTCTTGGCTCAATTAATGTCATAAAACAAGTAAAATAAGCCGATCTACCCCTAAATGGTATATCTGATAACTGGGACAAAAGTAAATCAATATTAGCTTTATCATTGCCATGTTTGCCAGACCATCTAGCAGACAAAATACCAGGAGCCTCGCCTAAAATCCTAACAATTAGCCCACTATCATCAGCAACAGTTGGCAATTTTGTAGCCTGGAATACTGCTTGAGCTTTCAATTTTGAATTATCAGCAAAAGAAAACTGTGTTTCAGCAATTTCACCAATTTCTAAATCTGAAGCACTTATAATAGAATCCAAAATAGATAAATCATTAGACAAATTCTTGTCCAAAATAATCCTTTTTAAAATTGCTTTGAATTCCTGTAATTTATGATCATTATGCGTTGCTAAAATTAATTTCATATTTATTAAATTAATTCAAATAAATTTGTTTTTTTACGACTTTTTTTATGAAACATTTTGAATTGAAAAAAGTTTCTGACAGCCTACTTCACCTAAACGCAAAAGCTCATCCAATTCAGATCTGTTAAATGTAGCACCTTCGGCAGTTCCTTGAATTTCCACAAATTCACCTTTTTCGGTCATAACTATATTCATATCAGTTTCAGCTTTAGAATCTTCTTCATAAGGCAAATCTAAAATAGGCGTATTATGTAAAATCCCCACACTAACAGCTGCTACTTGATTAATTAGGACATCATCTACACTAGATAAAAAATTATGATTCTTTGCCCATTCTAAACAATCTCTTAAAGCGACCCAACCGCCAGTTATTGAAGCACAACGCGTGCCGCCGTCAGCCTGCAAAACATCACAATCTATAATAATCTGCCGTTCGCCTAATTTTTCCAAATCAACGGCGGCACGCAATGCGCGAGCAATTAAACGCGATATTTCATGAGTTCTGCCTGAAACACCGCCTTTTCTGGATTCTCTTTTATTGCGGCTAGATGTGGCTCTAGGAAGCATTTCATATTCAGCAGTTACCCAGCCTTTGCCTGAGCCTTTCATCCAAACAGGCACTTCTTTTTCAAAGGTTGCCGTACACAAAACTTTTGTTTGCCCAAATGAAACTAAAACATTGGACTCTCCAACATCTTGCCAATTTCTAACTATAGAAACATTTCTTAATTCATCATCTTTTCTCTGATCTGTTCTTATATACATAGCATAAGTTTAGCATTTATAAAAAGGAATTTAAATTAAACCCTTAAGCAAAAAAATATTTTTTTAACTAATTTTCTTTTCTTTTTTTAAAGACCAAGTTTTTCAGTTAATCTTGAAATAAAAATTGCACCAGCCGAATTCCATTCTGGCACCTCAACACTGCCTGATGCATAAACATTAGCAATTTTTGAATCTACAATTTATTTGGCTTCTACTAACTTCTACTGCGGAGCCCGCCTCCTTTTTATTCTTCACAGAATTTTTCCCCGCAGCAGAAGTATTATTTTCCATTGTAACCGTAGTATTTTGTACTGTAAGCTTTAATGAATCCGATATTTCTAAATTCTTAACAAAAGTGCTCTCAACTGGCTGAAATATTGACAGCAAAAGAGAACCCACTAGAACAATATAAAACCAATTATATATAAACCTATTTCGAAAAGTTATTTTTTGTATAGACAAAGAGACCTTTTTTATTAACACATTTTTGCCACCAAAATTATTCCTGGTATTTGCCCTTTTCCTCATTTTTGTTCTTCTCCTAATTCTTGGTCTTTTCCCTAAATCTAATTTAAAATATCTTAGCAAAATCTAATCTAAATTACAAGTTATTTATTTCTTGTTTTTATCAAAAAAAACAATTTTCTCTTTTGACCCTAACAGTTTAGCGAGAGAAAAAAAATTACAAAAGAAAAATAGAATTTTTTAAATTTATATTTCAATTATGTTATAATGACCATATCATTATAATTCTAAGAAAGCTCAATATTCTAGTATCTCATAATTTATAAACCTGAAATAAAGAGAAGCTCGCGGCAATTTTGCCACGAGCTCAATTAACTAAAAGTCGCGGATTCTCTCACCGCAAAGATTAAAATATAAAAATAATATTTATTCTATGAACTTTCAACACAAAAAAGGCTATTTCAAAGTCACTGTGGCACCAGCTGCTTCTAAAGCTTCTTTTGCCTTTTGGGCGTCTTCTTTTTTAGCGCCTTCTAATACAGGTTTTGGAGCACCGTCCACTAAGGCTTTAGCTTCTGCTAAACCAAGTGATGTCAATGCTCTAACCTCCTTAATAACACCTATTTTCTGATCGCCTGATGCTTCCAAAATCACATCAAATTCGCTTTTTTCTTCACTTGCAGGAGCATCTCCTCCAGCAGCAGGAGCAGCAGCAACTGCTACAGCAGGAGCAGCAGCCTCCACATCAAATACTTCTTCGAATTCTTTTACGAACTCAGAAAGTTCTATCAAAGACATTTCCTTAAACGCCTTTATTAATTCATCCTTAGTTAATTTTGCCATTATTTTTTTCCTTTCAATAGCCTATACTATATTTATAATTGTTCAATTTGTAAATTCTCCAGAAGCATTTTTCTTTTCTGCAAGTGCTTGAAAAAGCTGAGCAGCTTTAGTCTGAACACCAACAAAACAATATGCGGCTTTAGAAACATTAGCCTTTGCAGCACCAGCAAATTTTGCTAACAACACTTCTCGAGACTCTAACGACGCCAATGAAATAACGCCTTCTTTGCCAAGAGCGTTTCCTTCAAAAATGCCGCCCATTATAACTAATGCTTCATGCTCATCACTAAATTTTTTTAAAGCCTTAGCAGCGTCAACAGCTTCGCCTTTCACAAAAGCAATTGCCACAGGACCTGATAAAATATCAGGGTCTAAAGCATTTATGCCAGCATTTTTAGCAGCTATTTTAGCTAAAGTATTTTTTACAACATCATAGCTTGTATCTGAGCCTAATTCATTTCTTAACTCTTTTAAATTAGCCACTGACAATCCACGATACTGAGTCACAAACAACGCGTCAGTTTCGCTAAAACGCTGCTCTAACTTTTTCACAGCTTCTATCTTAGCTGGACTCGCCATATCAAATACCTTCCTGAAAATTATAATTTATTTAGTAATGTGCAAACATTTACACTTTTGAAAACCAATAGCAACATAAACTCTATCAAACTCCTGCGTGGGTTATAAGCTTTCACTTTATTTACAGACTGAAAATAAATTCTACGTCAACCAACGGTCTTCGGTTAATTTCAGATTATCATTAGTTTATATAGTTCACCAAATTTTTTTAAACAAATTTAATTCTAATGAAAAAATTCGATTTACAAAAAATTGCAGAATTGCGCCCATCATCAAAACTATTGCCAGCCAAGCCATCATAGAATTAGTGTCAATATATAATTTTGAAAAATATATTTGCTCACCGATGGACCCTGAAGTTATAGCAATAACTTGAGCAGCTATAGCTGATTTAAAAGCAAAGCCTATACCTATATTAGCTGATGAAAAAAGTTCTGACAAAATTTGAGGAATATAAACGTAAAATAATTTAACAAAATTATTTACCCCAAAAACTGTGGCTACTTCTTCAAGCTGTCTATTTATGTTTTCTAAACCCGTTAAAGTATTCAAATAGCAAATAGGCATAACTGTTATAATAATAATTATAAAACCCACACCAATAGGCGTAAAATACAAAAGTAAGGCCATAATTACAACAACAACAGGAGTCAATTTACAAAAATAAATTAATGGATCTATTAGCATTCTAATAAATATAAATCGAAAAGACAAAAATGCCAAAATCGTACCTAATAAATAAGAAACTAAAAATCCTGATAAAACAAGAAAAAAAGTAAATAAAACTATTTTCAGTGTAGCAAAATTAAGTAATTGAATAAACTGCTGAAAAACTGAAATAGGTGTTACTGCTGGACTAATGACTTGCCATAAACCTAGCCATATTAAAATACCTAAAAATCTAAAACACCTTAAACGATTAACAGAAAAAAAATTTACCACTTTTCGCCTTGAAAATCAGTCGAGCCATTTATCAAATCATAAGCATTTAGATATTCGGAAATTCCGTTAATATTTTGATTATTTAATTGTTCACTTTTATTTTTTTCAGTTTGAATTTCTTTATTTTGTTCCTTATTGGAATCGTTAGATTTTTGTATATACAAAGACAAAAGTGACGAATCTAAGGCTGTCTGCGATGAAATTTCTGCTAAAAAGTCTTGACTCTGATTACCGCAAAATGACGGCTGTTTTTGTCTTAGAATAGAGGCTTGTGTTAAAAAAGAAGTTACTGCTTTTTTAACAGCCGTCGAGTTAGTTTGTTTAAAAATAGTGTCATAAGCAGCAGCTTCCTGTTCTAAAGATATAGCCCAATTAGTAGTAATTAAACATTTAGCAGAATTATCATCACTCGCCAAATTATAACTTATTTCATAATTATCTCTAGCAGCTGAATAATTAGATATTTTCAAATAAGCGGTCCCTATATTAAAATACTTCTTCCAATTCTCAAAAGAAAAAATGCTTTGCGAAATATCAAAATCTGTTATAGCTCCTATATAATCATTATTACTATATTTATTTAAAGCATTAGACATTTGCCAAAAACGACTTAAAACAACTGCTCCACATACAATACTGGAAACAGCAATACTCAATAATATTGCAACTAAAACTTTTTTTATCTTCATTTAGTCAACTTCTTATTTTTCGTTTTTTCATCTACAAATATTTCACTATCTATATTCTACGTGTGTCTATCCGAATAGCAAAAAAATAATAAAATTCCCATAAGACTAAAGCAGCAATAATTATCTCAAACGGCCAAACTATTGGACGAACCACAGGAGATAATGCTCTTTTAAAAATGCTCGAATTCTCAGAAGCCGCAGGTGCTATAAAAGATATGATGTCAATTTTACCATCAGAGTGTATATATTGAATATTTCCTATTTTTGCAATATTTTCTAAAACAGAAAAGTTTATTTTTGAAATAGCATCTTGACCAGTTAGGGGATCTTTTAAAAATTGAGAAACTTCAACATTTTGATTTTTACCAACCTTATCAGATTGACTATTTAAATTATAGGGCTCTATTTTTGCACCTTGTGTTGAACCATATCCAATCACCGCTCCTCCGTCTACTGCCCCTTGCAAATTTTGAAAAACAGACAAATCTGGATTTGACGAATTATTTCCAACATTATTTTCTCCGTCTGATAGAAAATAAATATAATTTTTAGAATAAGCATTTGCGTTTTTCGCTTGACTAAATTCAGCTAAAATTTCACTAACAGAAATATCTATTTTAGACCCTTGTGAATATTTAGTAATTTGCGGAGTTATAGCATCTATATATGAAATAACCCCCATGCTGTCATAAGTGAAAGGAACTTGAGTCTGAGCTACAGAATCAAAAGTAATTAAACCAAATTGAGCATCAGTATATAATGAAATTATTTTTTTCATATCACTTTTGGCACCATCAAGTCTGGATTTGCTAGCAGAAAAATCTCGAGCATTCATAGAGCCTGTTCTGTCCACCACAAATAAAACATTGCTTTGAGCGCGCGGTTGCAAATTTTCACCAACTTGAAAAGAAGGCCCCCAAATAATTAATAAAATAAATGCCAAAATGGCAGCTCTTCTCAACCAATCATAGATTTTCGCGTCACTAGCTGTAAAATTGCGTCTAATTTGATGAATTTTCATAAATACAAAAATAAAAATAAATAAATTTACAAAAGATAAAATTATCATTGCCCATAGAGGCAAAAAAGGCTCAAAACTCATAAACTTCAAACAGGGGATATAATACCCAATGCTAAAATCACCGCCAAAGCTAAACCAACCACAATTCTATAATAAACAAATGGTTTAAAAGAATGATTTGAAATTAGTTTTAAAAAACCAATAATAACTAAATAGCCTACAATAAATGCCACCAAAGTTGCAATAAACGTCGGAAAAAAACCTGGGAAACTTGTCGTTGGGTTTTTTATAGTATCAACTAATTCAAAAAGCCCTGAACCAAAAACTGCTGGAATGGCTAGCAAAAAAGAATATCTAGCTGCCGTTTCTCTCCTAAAACCAGCAAATAGTCCGGCTGTTATAGAACCTCCTGATCTAGAAACGCCAGGTATCAGCGCCATAGCTTGGCCTATTCCAAAAATTAACGTATTTAAAATATTTAAATTTTTCAAAGTTTTGTTTTTCTGGCCAACTTTATCCGCTAAACCTAAAATTAAACCAAATAATATTAAAACTCCTGCAGTAAGCCATAAATTGCGAAAAACTGTTTCTATTTGTGATTTTAACAAAAGGCCTAAAATGACCACTGGAAAAGACCCAATTACTATATACCAAGCCATTACGGCATTAAAATTTTCAGCGCCCAAACGGCTCTTCCAATCACGGCCAAATTTACCAATCAAACAACTCCACCAAGCACGAAAAAGTTTAATTATATCATGACGAAAATACAAAATCACCGCTGCTTCAGTGCCTATTTGAGTAATTGCTGTGAACGCAGCCCCCGTATCCCCTATTCCCATAAGTTCAGAAAAAATTCGAATATGAGCAGATGAGGAAATAGGCAAAAATTCAGTTAAACCCTGAACTAAACCTAAAAAGACTGACTGGACAAAATCCATAAATTATAAAATTAAATTAATTAGAAACTTCTAAACTATCAAAATCGCCATCACCATCAGGATCTAATGGGTCATAATCATCATCCGAATCTATAGTAATACCCAATAATCTTTCAGCATCTTCTTCATTATCCACTAAAGCCTCTTCAATAGACACATTTTCGTCGCTGCCTAGATTATCATCATATATATCTCTTCTCATAGTAATAAGTTTATCATAATTTGAAATGCTTTATTTCAAAAATAAAAATTATAAAACTGCCTGATAAAATAAATGCTACTAAAGTTAATCTGTCATAAAAAAGATATGGCTGAATGAAAATAAAAACAATGTATAAAACGAAAATTTTAATAATCCAAGAAAATAAAATCGCAAACATTTTGACAAATGCTGTTTTATTCTTCGTTAAATATATAACGAAAGGAACTGGCAACCAAAATAAAACTAAAACAACTAAAGCTAATAAAACGCTATAAAAATATATCATTTTTCTACAAACCTAAAACATATAAACTAAACATCTAATTTAATAATTTCATAATTTTATTTATATACTTATCTTTTTGAGCTTCCAAAGGCAAATTTTCCAATATTTCTATGGCAAATCCTTCCACTAAAACTCTTTTAGCCTGTTTATCAGACAAACCTCGAGACATTAAATAAAATAATTGTTCCTGATCAAAACGACCTATTGCAGAAGCATGTCCTGCTCCTTTTATATCTCCTTGCAAAATTTCCAAATTTGGCACTGAATAAGCCTTAGCGCCTTTAGCTAAGATCATATTTTTATTTGCTTCATAGGTATCTGTTCCTTTAGCTGGAGAATTTATAACTACATTAGAATTCCAAAAAACTTGTGAATTCTCTCCTAAAAGAACACCTTTATATAAAATATTTGATTTACAGTTTTTTGCATTATGAAAAACCTCTAAATTAAATTTAAGAGTAACCTTACTAACCACTATATATAAACAAAAAATATTTATTTCCGAATTTGGCTCATTTAATTCAATTTTTAAATCAAGACCTTTAGCAGGGCCAAAAACAAAAATATAAATTGTTTTCTTTTCATTTTGAAGGATAGACTCAGTCACTGCAATTTGTTTAGCAGAATTTGTCAATTCATAAATTTGAATTTGCATATTATCTACTAATATATTTTTCATCTTCATGTTGTAGTCCTTATCTAATCATCCAACTGAATTTGTCATTTGCAAGTCAATTAGACGATTTAGCTCCAAAGCATATTCCATAGGCAGCTGTCTAGCTATTGGTTCTATAAAACCTCTCACAATCATAGCTCTAGCCTCTTGTTCACTCAAACCGCGGCTCATAAGATAAAAAAGTTGTTCTTCGCCAACTTTTGAAACTGTAGCCTCATGTCCTAAACTAACGTCTTCTTCTTGAATATCGTTATGCGGATAAGTATCTGTGCGCGAAACCGAATCTACTAAAAGAGCATCACATAAAACAGTAGATTTAGAACCAACAGCACCTGAATCGATTCTAACTTTTCCACGATAACTAGTTCTGCCTCCTTGTCGAGAAACAGATTTTGAAATTATTGAACTTGATGTCCGAGGAGCTAAATGAATCATTTTCGCTCCAGTGTCTTGCTGCTGAACACCGCTAGCAAACGATAAAGACAAAGTTTCGCCCCGAGCATTTTCGCCTGCTAAAATACATGTTGGATATTTCATAGTTGTTTTAGAACCAATATTACCATCAACCCATTCCATAACAGCATTCTTTTTGACTAAAGCCCTCTGAGTGACTAAATTATAAACATTATTTGACCAATTTTGAATAGTCGTATATCTAACCCTAGCATTCTCTTCTACGATTATTTCAACCACTCCAGTATGCAAAGAATCACTAGTATAAATTGGTGCTGTACACCCCTCAATATAATGAACATAAGAAGAAGCATCAGCAATAATTAATGTCCTTTCAAATTGTCCTAAATTCTGAGTATTTAAACGAAAATATGCTTGAAGAGGTATATCAACATGAACTCCTTCAGGGATATAAACAAATGAACCACCTGACCAACAAGCCGTATTCAGGGCGGAAAATTTATTATCATTTGAAGCAATAACTTTACCAAAATATTTTCTAAAAAGCTCGGGATATTTTTTTATAGCAGTGTCAGTATCTAAAAATATGACACCCTTATCCGCTAAATCTTTTTGAATAGATTGATAAACCACTTCACTTTCATATTGAGCAGCCACACCTGAAACTAAAGCTTTTCTCTCCGACTCAGGCACGCCTAATTTTTCATAAGTTTCTAAAATATCATCTGGCAAATCTTCCCATCTATTTGCTTGATTTTCCAGCGGGCGAACAAAATATTTAAATTTATTATAATCAAAATCAGATAAATTAGCTCCCCATTTAGGCATAGGCATAGCAAAAAATTGTTCCAAAGCTTCTAATCTAATATCTAACATCCATTTAGGTTCTTTTTTAGCAGCTGATATTTTTTTAACTATCTGTTTATTTACGCCTATTTCGGCATTTTGACCTAAATCCTTAGAGCTTTTCCAGCCATAAGAATAGTCTTGAAATTTATCAATTATTTTTTCGTCAGTTTCTTGTGAAAATTTCTGTGATTTCATTATACTAATCTCTCATTAACAATAACCAAAAAATATCAATACATCTTACTAAATTCCTGCTTTCCATAAAATTAGTATATCAATGTTTTATCAGTTTTCTTCTGTTTGAATAGCCTTAGAGACAAAATTTACAATATTAGATGTACAGTTCATTATTTGTTCTAATGTTATCTCAAAATCCTCCATATCGCCATACCAAGGATCAATAATATCTTCAACACTGCCCCCTCTATCAATATAAGGATTTGGCTTTGAAGTTATTTCAAATTGTTTATACATATAAACTTTTTGCGGATTTGCGCCCGCTTTTAATAAATAATTTGCGTGTTTATGTGTAAAGGGCAAAAATAAATCAGATTTTTTCAATTCCTGACTAGTTATCTTATGAGATCTATGTTCTTCTATATCAGTTTTTTGATCAGCATAGCTGGAAGTTTTCAAGGTTTCTGCTGCCCTCTCATCCATTGGATTTCCCTCTTCTTCGTCGCTTATAGCAGATGAATTTACTTCAACTTCTTTAATTTTAGCAAAAGCTTTTTTCAAAACAATTTTAGCCATAGCAGAACGACAAATATTCCCTGTACAAACTGTATTTATTACATAACTCATTTTTTACCAAAAACCTTTCTTAAAGCAATTTTTTTAAAAATTAAATCTTATTAAAATTTAAACTCAAATTCATAAAAAACTCAAATTCATAAAATTTTTAAATTCCACCAGCTGAAAACATTTTTTCAATAGTTGGCCAATCGCCGTTAAACCCGCTAGTGGTAAATGAATTAAAAACAAAACTAGGAAGCCCGCTAGTCACAGCTTGCTTAGCAGACATAGTTGCTTTCAAAACGTCTGTTTCGCCTTGTCCTGAAGACAAACAACTAGATAATTTCCCCTGATCAAGCCCTGAACTAAGAGCCACAGAATCATAATAAGAATCTTCTAAATGCGGAATTTCGGGAGCACCATGATAAGCACCTATACCGCGCGAAAAATAGTCTTTATTCATTTGATTCATAAAATTATCATAATAATTATGAAAATTATTTTGGTCTGCGGCGCAATAAGCATATTCAGCAGCCCTTTTTGAATTATCTTTTTCTTCTTGCTGAAGCATATCGGTCAAACGAACCTCCAAAGACATTTTATTATTGTCAATATATTTACTATATAATTCAGTTTTGTTATGTATAAGCGCTAAAGAAAATTTGCCGCAATAGCCACACATTGGATCTGAATATTCCACAAAATGATTTTGCGCTTTATCAAAATCGCCTAAAACCATGTTTTTATTCCACGGAGTACCTGGATCTGGAGAAAAAGTTAAAGCACTAGTCGCAGTTGGGCTAGCTTTTGGACTAGCATTATTATTTGAACTTGAAGAATTGAGTGTAATTACAACAACAATCACTGTAATAATAGCTAGCAAACTAGTAATAACCGCCCCAACTAATAATTTATAAGTTTTATTGTCCATATATTTTCCTTTTTCTTATTTTTCTAGTTTTGTTTTTGATTAATTTTCAATTGATAAAGCAAATTTAAAATTGCAAAAGCGCATATTAAACATGATATCACTAGTATCAAATTTCCCACTAAATTCATATATGTAGCAGAAATTCCAGAGGCAAAAAGTGCAATTAACGGCGCTATTAAAGAAGTGCCACAAGTGGGGCAGCCTACGCCTATAAAAGATATAATAAGCGCTGCTCCTTGTAAACCAGAATCTTTTCCAATTCGACAAATTGTCTTAGCTTCGGAATATTTTTTAGCATAAACCATAAGTGTTATAGTCGTTGCCTGCAAAAGAGATAATAAAATTACTAAAATACCATTTACTCCTTGAAAAATATTAGAAAAAATACTCACAAAAATCTGCGCCAAAACTCCAAATTTATCAAATAAAGAAATATTAGAAGCTAATAGTGAAAAATATAAAGACCCATTAGCTGCAAAAGTTAATATAAAACCAAAAACAAGTAATGAGAGCAAAAAGACCAAACTCAAAAAAAATATTTTTTTCACATACTAATGCTATCATATATAGATAAATAGATTTATCTAATATAAAAATTTCTTTTAAAATTATTTAAGGGGCTATGGCGCAGATGGTAGCGCGTTTCAATGGCATTGAAAAGGTCGAGGGTTCAAATCCCTCTAGCTCCACTTTAGGCTAATCTTTCACCTTATTTATAATTATTTCTCATAACTCATCATCAAACTAAATATTGGCAAAACCAAGTTCATCTGATAATATAAAAATATGGAAAATATTGATTTACTTAAAGAAGCTGCTAAAGCACGGCGAAATTCTTATTCGCCATACTCAGGATATTCTGTTGGTGCAGCCGTCTTTTGCGATGAAAATATGGTTCATTTGGGCTGCAATGTTGAAAACGCTTCATATCCAGCTTCAATATGTGCTGAAAGAAACGCCATCACGACTATGGTGGCAGAAGGCATGAAAAAAATTAACAAAATTGCTATTGTCGGCGGATTCTCAGACAACAAAGGAGATAATTCTCAAATAGTTACTCCTTGTGGCATTTGCCGCCAAACTATTCGTGAATTTTGCAATCCGGAAACTTGTCAAGTGATTATGGCTCCATTAAATAATTTAGAAAATATAACTGTTATGAAATTTTCAGAACTTCTGCCTTATTCTTTTGGACCAGAAAATTTAGAAAAATAAAATTTGAAAAAGTTAATAATTCTTTCATGTATAAACCTTAATTACAGATCAAATATAGATATTATATAATAAACAAAATTCGAAAATGAAAAATATTTTTATAATTCTAGCTGGCGGAACAGGTCAAAGAATGGGCTCCGCCATTCCGAAACAACTTTTAAAAATTGCTGGAAAGCCAATAATTGAACACACTTTAGAAAGTATTATTCAGATAAATTCAATAGATGAAATTTTAGTTGTTATACACAAATCAACTATTCAAGACATCAAAAAAATACTGTCTAATTTGAAAACAAAAATTCCAATTAAAATTGTTCTTGGAGGAGAGACAAGAACAGATTCAACACTTAATGCTTTAAAAGCTATCAACGAAAACGATGCATATATTTTACTGCACGACGCAGTCCGCCCATTCATTAACAAAGCTATTATAAAAAGATGTTTAAATGCCCTGAAAAAATATCAAGCTATAGACACAGCTATTGTTAGCACTGACACAATTGTTGGAGTGGATAAAGAAAATTGCATAAATTCCATGCCTATAAGAAATTTTATGCGAAGAGGGCAAACTCCTCAATGCTTTAAAATGTCCGCTTTAAAAAAAGCCTATGAATTAGCTAGAAAAGACAAAGACTTTGTAGCCACTGATAACTGCGGGGTGATTTTTAAATATTTGCCAGATGTAAAAATTAAAGTTGTTGACGGAAGTGAAGAAAATATAAAAATTACCGAAAATATAGATTTACAATTTGCTGACAAAATTTTTCAAATGAAAACCGCTCAAATTTCTGAAAATATCAATATAAATAGTGCTTTTTCAAAAAAAAATGTTCTAATTATTGGAGCAAGCTATGGGATAGGCAAATCCTGCGCTCAATTACTATCTAAACTAGGTGCTAACGTTTTTGCAGCCTCCCGAAGTTTAACTAATACTAACATAAATGATCCTTTTTCCATCGAAAAACTTTTTAAAGATGTTTATAAAAAGATGAATTCAATAGATTTAGTTATATTAACAGCTGGACAATTAAAAATTTCTAAACTAATTAATATGGAAGCCGAAACTATAAAAGAACTTATCAACACAGATCTTACCGCCCCGGCATTAGTCGCTAAAACAGCCTATCCTTATTTAAAAAAATCACAAGGGGAAATAATTTTCTTTACTTCTAGCTCTTATACTAGAGGACGAGCTAATTATTCAATTTATTCTGCTGCTAAAGCTGGCGTCGTTAATCTAACACAAGCCCTTTCTGAAGAATGGGCCGACGAAAATATTCGAGTCAACTGCATAAATCCACAAAGAACAAATACTCCTATGAGGTCCGAGGCATTTGGAAAAGAACCACCTGAAAGTCTTTTAGACCCAAAAGTCGTAGCATTGTGGACTGCAAAAACCTATGCCGCAAATATCACTGGACAAATTGTAGACGTCCGCCTAACCTAAATTTTATTTTTTTACCTCGCTAAAATTATTTTGTTTTTGGTTTATTTGTTTTTAACTTTGCTGATGTTTGGCTTTCTAACTTCTTTTTTAGTTCAGACAATTTCTGGTTAATTTCCAATTTGCGAGGATCTGATTGCTGCCAATCTTTATTTTCCGCTTCAGCTATAGCCTTATCAACTTTTTCAATTTCGTCTCTAACTATTTTAATCTTTGAAACTGGAACTTTTCCTAAATCATTAATTCGAGACATAAATGCCCGATATTTTTCTCTAGCTAATTTAGAATTATTAACTGGCAAAAGTTTTTTCATATCTTCTATTACAGCCAATTTAGCCTCATAATTTTTTTGATATTCCTCTTCCAAAATTTCATCCTTAGATCCTTTTTTATCATAAAAAGCACCCATATAGCCTTTAAATTCATCCCAAAGTTTATCATCAACACTTCGTTTAGCCCGGCCAGCGGCTTTCCAATCTTGCATAAGAGCTTTAAAAGCTGCTTGTGTTTCATCCCATTTTTCTGACTGACTTAATTCTTTAGCCTTGTCAATTATTTTTTGTTTAGTTTTTTTAGCAATTTCAGCAGACTTATTAAATGAAGAATAAAACTCTCTACGGGCATTTTCAAACGCACGACGAATTTTTGAAAATCTATTCCATAAATCTTCTTCTATATCCTTAGGAATTCTTGGACCAGTTTTTTGCTCATTAGACCATTGTTCTAATAATTGAGAAAATTTTTCTGACGTCTGTTTCCAATTTATTCTATCATTTATTTTATTAGCTAATTTTTCAGCATCATTAACTATTTTTATACGCTTTGTGATTGTCTGCTTGACGTCTAAAGCTTTGTTCTTGTCTATTTCTAATTTAATTATTTCAGCCTGTTCAAGTATTTTTGCCAAGCGCTCACGCAATGCAGCCACATCTCCGACAACTGATGGTTTTTCTAATTCTTTATGAAAATTCGCTAAACTAGCATCAATATCGCTTTTCTTTAATTTAGCTACTTTCATACGAGCTTCAAATAATGAAATTCTGTCAACTATATCTAGATATCTTTTAACATAAAACTTCAAAGCATCTTTCGGCTCTTTAACTTTATATTCGCCAATTTTTCTCTCACTGCCGTTTTCAATAAGCCAAACTGTGCCATCAGAATCAACTCTGCCAAATTTCTCCGCCGCCTTAGCTGATTTTTCATCAGCAGTTTTTACAATAGTGACACTTGATTTTTTAGGACTTGAATTTTTTGTTTTATTTTCCATTATTTATTTAATATCCACTCCAGTTATTTTAACAACTTCTGAAGGTTTACCATCTCCATTTGCAGGTTTTTGCTCTTTAGCAAAATTCTCTATATTGTCTAATCCACCTGTAATTTCAGCAAAAACCGCATAACCCGCATTGCCTCCACCAGGGGGAAAATTAGAATCCTGATAAATTATAAAAAATTGTGAACCGTTAGAAAATGCCGAATCACTACGAGCCATAGCAATATAACCTTTTTTATAAATATTATCAGACGGCGCATTTTCAACAGGACCAAAAGAATATCCTGGACCACCGGACTGATCTCCTTTAGGCGCTCCGCATTGTAAAATATAAACACTTTGAGTAGTCACCCTTGGGCATTGAGCATCATTCTCAGACCACCAACCTTTACGAGACAGATCAATGAAATTAGCCACAGCCTGAGGAGCTTTACTTCCTAAAAGAGTAATTGACAAATCGCCCAAAGACGTATGGAGCACAGCGCCCCAATCTTTATTTTCAGCAATTGCTTTATCTGGCACAGCACCTTGATTTTTGCCTGTTTGTTCTGCTTCTGGTATTGGTTTAGAAGCAGTAGATTCTGATGGAGTAGGCGACGCTTCTGGACTAGGACTTTGCCCTTGATATGTTGAGGGAGAAGTAAAATGATAAGCAATAATTAAGCCTCCTATCACAGCAACTGTTGACAATCCAGCAATCAATAAATTAATTAAATTACGTTTATTTTTTTGACGTTGTTTTTCTAGCAATAGTTCTTTTCGGCTAGCACGCTGCTGTTTTCTATTCTTCTCTGACATATTAATATTTTAGCAGAAAATATTTTAGCAAAAATCAATAAAATCAATATTTCAATAAAAAAAATTATATTTTTTCTAAAAAAAGAAATTAGATTTAAATCTATTATCAGCTTAAAGAAAATTATTGTAAACTATTAGTAATAAATCCATATCAATTGGATGACCAGGTCCCCATCGTTGGTGAGCGAAGCGAATTAATGTTATTCGCCGATGGCCTCTAGACGATGGTGACCGCTAGGTCCCCATCGTCTAGAGGCCTAGGACCTCAGCTTTTCATGCTGGTAACACGGGTTCAAATCCCGTTGGGGATACTAATTTAACCTTTTATTACTTTTCCTAAAATAATTCCCAAAATCACAAAAAGCAAAGAAACTCCCACATTTAGGAATATATTTAAAGCGGCTTTCCAATAACGAGCAAGCTCTAAATACATAAAAGTCTCAATACTAAAAGCTGAAAATGTGCTAAGGCCTCCTAAACATCCAATTGTTATAAAGGCGCGTAAATCAGGATTTAAGACCTGACTATTCCTTTCAATTCCAACAATTAATCCCAAAATAAAAGCCGCTATTATGTTAGAAACTAATGTGCCAAATGGCAAAATAATATTAAATTGGTTGAATAATTTAGTTATAAAAAAACGACAAATAGCCCCTAAGAAACCGCCAAGCCCAACTACTAAAATTTGTAGCATACAAATAAATTAGTCTTCACTAAACTGGCTGTTATAAAGACGGGCATAAGCTCCGTTTTGAGTAATTAAATCATTATGAGAACCCTGCTCTATAATGCGCCCCTGCTCCATAACTAAAATAGTGTCAGCATCTCTAATTGTTGAAAGTCTATGAGCAATAACAAATGAAGTTCTGCTTTCGCGCAATTTATTCATAGCTGCCTGAATATGAACTTCTGTTCTGGTGTCAACTGAAGAAGTTGCTTCATCTAAAATTAAAATAGTTGGATCAGAAATAAAAGCTCTAGCAATTGTTAAAAGCTGTTTTTCGCCAGCTGAAATACCATTAGCTTCGTTATCTACAACGGTATCATAGCCATTTGGCAAATGCCTTACAAAATCGTCTACATGAGTTTGACGAACTATTTTTTCAAATTCCTCATCACTTATTGTTTTATCTTCTGGCAATCCATAAAGTAAATTATCTTTAATTGTGCCGTGAAATAGCCAAGTATCTTGCAAAACCATGCCAATATTTTTTCTTAAATCTGATCTTTGCAAATCTGTTATATCAATATTTTCTAAATCAACTTCACCAGAATCAACATCATAAAATCTCATAATTAAATTAACTAGTGTGGTTTTTCCTGCACCAGTCGGACCAACTATTGCCACAGTTTTGCCTGGTTCAACCACGAGAGACAAATTAGTAATTAAGGAAGTGTTTTCATCATAAGAAAAGTCAACATTTTTGAATTCCAATTTACCTTCAACATTTGCAAGTTTTTCAGAAGCATTTTCATCGCTGATTTCTTCTTTAGCATCAAGCAATTGAAAAACTCTTTCAGCACTTGCCATGCCAGACTGCCACATATTCACCATTGAACTAATTTGAGCCAAAGGCTGAGAATATTGTCTGGAATACATAATAACTGTTTGAACATCTCCAATTGACATCATGCCCCAAAGAACTCTTATTCCTCCAACTAACGCTAAAAGAACATAGTTAAAATTAGTCACAAAATTCATAAAAGGCATAATTGAACCTGACCAAATTTGAGCCAGCAATGAAGATTTAAAAAGTTTATTATTTTCCTTTTCAAATTCTGCAAAAGCGTCATTTTCATAATTAAAGCTTTTAACTAAAGCATGTCCTGTAAAAACCTGCTCTATATGCCCGTTCAGTTTCCCTGTTGTGTTCCATTGTGTTTTAAAATGGGGCTGAGCTTTTTTAGCAACAAAAGGAATAATTATAAAAGAAACAATCACAGTACCTAGCGCTATAACAGAAAGAAAAGGCGAAGTGAAAAACATCATTGTTATTACAAAGACCACCATTAAAGCGCTTGATATAAGCTGAGAAAATGATTGTTGCAAAGTTTGGGTGATATTGTCTAAATCATTAGTTGTTTTAGATAAAACCTCTCCAATGGTTGTATTATCAAAATAATTTAAAGGCAAACGCCATATCTTCTTTTCAATTTTCTTGCGCAAATCGCGCCCCATTCTAGCTACCAAACGAGTAGTTATCCAGCCAGAAATCCAATTCAAGCAAAATTGTATAATATAAATACCCAATGTTAATAAACACAAATAGTAAATATTATTCCAATTAATTCCTGTTCCTGGCGTTATATTCATAGGCGACAACATGTCGGCAACTTGTCCTTGGCCATGAGCCCGCAAAACCGCCAAAGCGGCTTGTTTTGTGGGAAATGACGCTATCATTTTAGAAGCAATGCCGTCAAAAATTTCATTAACTATATTTCCTATAAGTTTAGGACCACAAGCAGCCAAAAATGAAGCCGCACAGGCTGATAAAATTACTATAATAACTCTAAATTTATCTTGGAGCAAAAGAGAAAAAATTCGTTTAAAAGTAACCAAAAAATTTGAGGCTTTTTCCACTGGAACGCTTCCCGCTCCACCGCGCATTAAACCAGGTCTTTGATTCGGCCGTTTTTGAGCTGTCTGGCTTTTATTCATATTTAATGATTTATCAGTATTAGCCATTGCTCAATCTTCCAATCTTTCTTGGGAAGCAACTATTTCTCTATACGTTTCGCAAGTTTTTAGCAAGTCTTGATGTTTGCCAATTCCCACAATTTTTCCATTATCAAGCACTAAAATCTGATTAGCATTTCGAATGGTTGAAACTCTTTGAGCCACAATTATAACTGCTCTATCTTGCATTTTTTCAGAAAGACATTTTCGCAATTTCATATCGGTTGTATAATCAAGAGCCGAAAATGAATCATCAAATAAAACTACTTTACTTTTTTTCACCAACGCTCTAGCTATAGATAATCTTTGTTTTTGCCCGCCAGAAAAATTTGCACCTGATTGAGCAACTTCCGTATCTAAACCATTTTCTTCATTAAAAACAAAATCGTAGGCCTGAGCAATCTTTAAAGCTTCGACCATTTCTTCATCACTTGCTTTGTCATCACCTAAAAACAAATTAGATCTAATAGTGCCTGAAAACAAATAAGCCTTTTGCGGGATATAAGATATATAATTATTTAATTTCTCCAAACTTAAATCTTTCACATTGACTCCATCAAAACAAACTTCTCCATCTGTGGCATCAAATAAACGATTAACTAAATTCAAAATAGTTGTTTTGCCTGATCCTGTTGATCCAATAATTGCTGTTACTTCACCAGGCTGAGCTATGAAATTAACGTCATTAATAACACATTTTTCAGCACCTTTGTATCTAAAACTCGCATTTTTAAATTCAACAACTCCTTGAGGATTTTTTATTTCAACTGGATTAGATTTTTCTTTTATAGAAATAGACGTTTCTAAAACTTCATTAATTCTAATAGCGCATACTTGAGCGCGCGGAAACATAATAAACATCATAGTAGACATCATCAATGACATCAAAATATAGAGAGTGTAATTTATAAAAGCCGTTAAATCTCCAATTGGCATATTGCCTGATTCTATAGCATATGCACCAAAAAATGTTATAGCTAAATTAGTTAAATTTATTAAACTAAAGACCAAAGGAAAGGTTAAAGTCATGCCACGACCAACTCCAACGTTTAAATTATAAAGTGTATTATTAATTTTATCAAAACGATTAATTTCTGTTTTTTCTCTAACAAACGCTCTTATAGGTCTTATTCCAGTTATTTGATCTCTCATAATATCATTTATTTTATCAGTTTGCTTTTGAAAGCGCGTGAATTTAGGCAGTAAATTTTTTGCTAAAACAATTATAATTATGGCAAATATTGGCAAAATTACCAAAATTATAGAACTCATTTGCAAATTCAAAGAAACTGATAAAACTATTCCTCCTATAAGCATAATAGGAGTGGAAATAATAAGCGTCAACATAAACATAGTATAATTTTGCACTTGCAAAATATCGTTAGTGGACCGTGTAATTAAAGTTGCTGCTCCAAACTGATTCATTTCAACTTCAGAAAAATCTTGAACTTTTTTATAAAGGACTCGCCGTATATTTCTGCCAAGCCTCATAGCAATTCTTGAACCAACAATCACCGCTGAAATATTTAGGATCATTTGACCACCTGTTAATATAAGCATAATCGTTCCCATATTCCAGATATAATTAATGTCTCCCTTTATAACTCCATCATTTATTATATCAGCATTTAAAGTCGGCAAATATAAGGTTGCAATTGTCTGAGCAGTTTGCAAAATCAACAAAACAATTATGAGCGGAGTATAACGAAATAAAAATCTTTTGTATATACGATACATCAATAAAAGTTTATCAAAATAAATTATAATAAAATATTTTTAAAAAATTTTCTTATGGAATTTAAAAATATTCAAATCCTATTTTGTTTTAATTTCTAAAATTATCATTAACTAAAAACGATTTAACCACTTTTTTCCAGAGCGAGCTGTTTCAAAAATTATTACCTAGAAAACTAATATTTTCAACGCCAAGAAAAAATATTTTTTGAGTAGTCTGAAAAAATGTGCGTAGTTTATATTAAACAAGCATTTTTTCAGCACAGCGCGTATGTCCGCGCCTGAGGTTGCGCATTATTGCGCATAACCTCAGGCTTGCGGAACAAGCGGTACTCAAAAAATATTTTTTCTTGCGTAATTTGAA
>JAITRN010000059.1 GCA_031288355.1 Candidatus Opitulatrix roisinitermitis
TTCTATAAAGCGCAGACTAGAAATTGCTAAAAGACAAAAAATTGGCAATAGGGGAATAAGGGCTTTAATAGGCAGACCGGTGGACGAAGTAGAAGCAAAAATTTCAAAAATAGGGAATAAAACACTTATTAGAAATAGGGTTGTTGTAATAAAATACTTTTTGGATTTGCTAAAAATTAATGTAGTTATTATTATTAGAGCTAAAATAGAAATATTTATTGAATAACCGTTAGAGGTTATATTAAAATTGGGAATTAGTAATTCGATTAGATTTATATTATATTGGCGTCCAGCGCTGCTTTGAATTATTGTGAAAGCGGTTGGTAAAAGGCTAAAAGCAGCTAAAAGAATTCCTAGTAATAAGCTAATTAAAATTCTACTGATATCTTTGCCGAGTTGTTTGATATTAATTTTTAGGTCATTTTTCTCAAAATAAACAAAAGTGCTATATATTCCAATAGCTAAAATGCAAGTAGGCAAATAATAATAACTAGTTAACGATATTAATGTAAGGCTAATAATTAGTAAAATATATTTATGCTTGTATAAAGCTTTATCCACACCAATTAACGCCAATAATAACCAGGGAATATAATCTATGAACATATAATGATAGTGCGTATGCAATAATAAAGGTGTTGTTAAAAGAGTTAGTAATGCGCCAATTAATGAATAGTTTGACGAAAATCTTAATCTAAACCACCAATAAGATAGTCCAACTGTTGCTAAAATAACTAAAGTCATAATTAAGAGCCAGCAGTGATACATATTTAGAAATGGCAGAAAATAAGTTAAAATGATTAGAGGGTTAGCTAATCCGTGATAGGTGAGGTAAAAAGCATTTTGGCCTCCTCCTAAATTGGGTATGAATTGCGGAATTAATTGATGAGTTTGATAAAAGAGTTGTCGTAAATTATCTGCTAAAGGAATATGCTGCAACAATATATCAGAAGTTGTGGCATAAACGGAATTTAGACTATCAGTATATAAAATTAAAAAAACCATTGTTGCTAATGACAAAATTTCAACTAGAAAAAATTTAAGCCAATCGCGTTTTGCAAAATTAGGCGATTGGCTGATGGCCTCCTGCAACTTTTTCATACATAAATATTATCATAAAGTATTATTACAATATATTAATATTTTTTTGGAATTTTATAAATTCTTTAGTTTTAATTTATTTGTTGTGTATTATATTAGTAAATGTATTAATAGCATTGAATATAAGAAGATAAGAAAATCCATAGAAATATAAAGGGTAGGGTGAATAAAAAGATATGTATTCTTTATGTTGTGCGTTGCGTTTTTCTAATCAAGACTACGCCAGTTTTTTTAACAGAAATTTGCTTAATACAATCGAGTTTTCAGACGATAAACAATTATCTAAAGAAAATATCAATTCTAGGATAACAGGCAACGCTGTTCAATATTTAACTAAATTTTTAATTACAAGAGATAAAGAAAAAGCTTTTTTTATTCCGCTTCTTGGAGCTGAACGTTGTAATAAAATAGATGAAGCTCGTATGAGATTGGACAATATTGTGGGACTAGATGATAAATCTATTAAAGATGCTTGTCGTTTAGCGGGTTATGAATTGTGTTATAAAATAAATCCTAAATATGGCGAGAATAATTATAAAATTCGTCCAGATGAGAAGACTGTTTCTAATATAAGAATTATGGTTAACAGAAGTTTATACGTTTTGAGGAAATATGGCCCAGTTTTGCTTGATGATATAGCATTTAATGGCGCTTTTACTAATAAAGTAAATTCTGCTAGTGGAGATTATTTAACCCCTGAGGGCTTTTGGAATTTTGCAAATACGTTAGATAGAGCAGACAATTTAGATATTTTGCAGTTATTGTCACATTGGATTATGGGTTTACACTCGGTTCATAAAAACAAATTTAAAAATGTTAAATATTTAGTCATTTTTAGCCCTCGTTTAAATAAATTATATTATATTGAGGTTGACAAAATTGGTCAAAATACTATTTCTTCAATTTCTAAAAGAATTATAGGATACAATAAATAATTTTTTTTAATTGTTGCTAAAATGTAATTTCGATCTGGTTTCTTGATTGATTTAGGTTGTGGTAATCTTTTAATAAGTAGACAGTTATTTTTTTCGTCTAAATAGTTATTTTACGTAATATAGGTAAATCTTATATGGATAGGTAAAAAATTATTAGGCCCTGTAGCTCAGTTGGTTAGAGCGCTGCCCTGTCACGGCAGAGGTCGCCGGTTCAAGTCCGGTCAGGGTCGCTTTTTCGAAGGTCTGCTTTTCGGGAAACGATGCTTATTTGCCAAATTTAAATATTTTTTCCAACTGATAATATATTTTTTCGAGAATGTTATTTGAACATTATTATTAAACTAGGAAATATTAATATAGGAAAATTTCTAAAATTGAAATATTTTAGCTAGCCTATTATTATATGAATAAAAACATCACAAATAGTAATTTGCATAGGGGCTTAACTAATAGACATTTGCAGCTTTTAGCAATTGGGGGAACTATAAGCACAGGGTTGTTTTTAGGTGTTGGACAAACTATTATAGAAGCTGGTCCGTCAACTATTCTAGCTTATTTATTAGCTGGGGTTATATGCTTTTTTTCGATGAGGGTTTTGGGTGAAATGCTGTTATCTAATTTGGAGTTTAAAACTTTTAGAGATATAGCTAGCGCTTATTTAGGGCATTGGTCGGGGTTTTTAATAGGTTGTATATATTGGTTTGTTTGGATTTCTGTTTCTATTTTGGATTCTCTGGCGGCGGCAATCTATTTGCGAGATTATATTCCTGATGTGCCCTTATGGATTCCTTCATTAATAATTATAATAATTATTTTTTTGGTTAATACCGGAGGTGTTAAAAATTTTGGTGAAGCAGAATTTTGGTTAGCCCTTATAAAAATAATTGCCATAATTATGTTAATTGTTGTTGGAATTTATTTACTTATCACTGGTTATACATACCAATTTTCTTTTAGCGAAAGTTCTAGCTTTTTCGCAGAAACTCTATCGGCCAATATCAGCAATTTATGGAAGTTCGGCGGATTTTTTCCTAATGGTTTTGTTGGTTTTGGGGCTGGTTTCCAAATGGCTTTTTTTGCTTATGGGGGAATAGAGTCGATTGCTTCAACCTCGGCAGAAACAAAAAATCAAGAAAAAACTATGCCTAAGGCAATTAATTCTATACCTGTTAGAATTTTATTATTTTACGTGTTGGCGGTTTTTGTAATTTTGTGTTGTGTTCCTTGGAATAGAATAACTATGTTGCAAGGCAGCCCTTTTGCTAATATATTTAATGCTGTAGGGCTTCCAGGAGTGGGGATTTTTATGATAGTTGTTTTGTTATCAGCAGCCACTAGTGGAGCAAATGCTGGAATATATGTATCATCTAGGATGATTTATGGGCTAGCATCTGATGGTCAAATCCCAAAAATATTTGCTAAATTAAATCGTTTTCATATACCTGCTGTAGCTTTGGTTTTTTGTTCATCAATAACGGCGGCGATTGTGACATTAGGAGCTATTTTGTTTTCAGATCCTATGAACGCTTTTATTTTTTTCGCTTCAATGGCTACTGTTGGCATTTCATCAGTTTGGATATTGGTTTTGTTAACTTATTTTATTTATCGCAAAAAATACCCCCTATTGCATAAAAATTCAGAATTTAAAGCTCCGGCTGGTATTGTAATTTCCTCTTTATCTATAGCGATGTTTATAATTATGTATATACTTATGTTTTTTAGTTCGGATACAAGATTAGCAATTTTTGTGACTTTAATTGTCGCAGTTATTATATCTATTATTTATAAAATAAGAATTAAAAATAAAGAAAATCTGAATTTTTAAAATGATAAAATCAGATCAAACTAATACTCTTCATAGGGATTTGAAAAATAGACATATTCAGCTTTTAGCAATTGGGGGGACTATTGGCACGGGTTTATTTTTAGGTGTCCATAAAACAATTAGTGTTGGCGGACCGTCAATAATTTTGTCTTATATAATTGCTGGTTTAGTGTGTTATTTTGCGATGAGATGTTTAGGCGAAATGTTAATTGCTTCTACTAAATTTAGGAGCTTTAGAGAGGTGGTTTCATATTATTTGTCAGATGGCGCAGGCTTTGTGGTCGGCTGTATATATTGGCTGGTCTGGATTGTTGCAGGCATTTTAGATTCTTTAGCAGTTGGCATATATTTGAATCCTTTTTTGCCTTTTGTCCCAGATTGGGCTATTCCTAGTTTAGTGGTTTTAATTTTATTTTTAATAAATATTGGTAGTGTAAAATTTTTTGGTGAAGCAGAATTTTGGTTAGCCATTATTAAGATTTTCGCAATTCTCGCTACCATAGTAATTGGCCTTTTTTTAATTATTAGTGGTTATAAATATATTTTTATTTTCACAAACGATTTTGGTATTAAACAGCAAGATGCTTTAACTGCTCAAATACAAAATCTTTGGCAGTTTGGCGGTTTTTTCCCTAATGGGGTTATGGGGTTTTTATTAGGTTTTCAAATGGCCTTTTTAGCTTTTGCTGGCATAGAATCGCTGGCCGTGACAGCTGGAGAGACGTCTAATCCAGCTAAAACTTTGCCTCGAGCAATAAAAAATTTGCCAATTAGGATAGGGCTCTTTTATGTTGGTTCGATTTTTATTATTTTAAGTTGTGTTCCTTGGAATGAAATTTTGCTTTTGCAAGGCAGCCCTTTTGCAACTATTTTTGGATCAGTTGGCATGCCGCAGATTGAAATAATTATGACAATTGTTTTAGTCACAGCGGCTTCCTCAGGCGCTAATGGTGGGCTATATATAAGTTCAAGAATGTTATATGGTTTATCTACTGATGGGCAAATGCCAAAGTTTTTTTCTAAAATTACTAAATACGGCGTTCCAATAACATCTTTGTTGTTTTCTGGTGCTATAATTTTGCTAACAGATATAGCAGGATCTTTTATTTTTTCAGATCCTATGGAGGGGTTCGCCGTTTTTGCTTCATGGGCCACTGTGTCTATTTTAATTACATGGATTTTTATACTTATAACTTATATATCTTATAGAAAGAAGTTTGGCGAAATTCATAAAAAGAATATTTTTAAAGCTCCAGCGGGGAGGACTATGTCAGTTATATGTTTGCTTTTCTTTGTAGCAATATTTTTAACTATGTTTTTTGATAAAGATATGATTAAAGGAATTTATTTAACCTTTATTTGTTTAGTTATAATTTTGCTAATTTATATATTATTTATTAGAGCTATGCATAAAAAGAGTCATACATAAAAAATAGAGTCATACATAAAAAATGCGTAAAACTAACTTTCACAAGTTGGCAGAGTTTCTAGTTTATTGTTCTTGATATTATCTAAAATATCCACAGTTTGACTTAGTTTGGAAACAGCAAGTATTTTTATGCCATCATGTTTAGCCAATATATCAGAACAATTGCTTTTAGGGGCTAGAAAATATTTTGCTCCAAAAGCTCCAGCTGTGAATATTTTTTGATCTATTCCGCCAATTGCCTGAATCTGCCCGTCTGCTGTAATTTGCCCAGTGCCAGCTATTATATTGTTTCCTGCTAAACTAGTTTGTTTTATAATATTTATAATTCCTAAAGCAAACATTAGCCCAGCTGATGGTCCGCCAATATTATCTATACTAATAGAGGTTTTAGGGTATTTTTCCATTTTTAAATATTTATAGGCAGCAGTTATAGCGGTGTTTTGAGAATCGGTCATCATTTTTTTTGTTTGTTCTTTATATTGCTCTTCAGTAGTGTTTTGGGGATAAACTGCTTCTAAGGGCAAAAGAATTGATTCTGAATTAAGCGTATTCAACAAAATTTGCCATGTGAAAATGCCAAATTTAGCATTTCCTAAAACAGATACTGTGGTCATAAGAAGTTTTTCTTTAGAGTTGTTAGGATTTTTAGAATTGTCAGAATTATAGCCTTCTATTTGGATAAGTTCTTTATTGCCATATTTTTCCAAAACGTTTTGGGCTAATCCTGGTGATTCAATACAATAAGGCAAAGGTGTGAATAGAATTAGCAAAGATATTATAATAAGACCTGTTCTTAAAAAATTTCCTATATTTTTTGGCATATAATTCTATTATACATATATACTAGTTAATATGGTTGATATTCATAATTCTAAAAATGCTAAAATATCGGAAATAGATAAATTATGTAATGAATATTTTTTTGAAAGTCTGAAATTAGAACCAGAAAATGCTGTTATGTTTCATTTGGAAAATAGAATAAATAAACCTAATAATTATAGTGATTATTCTCCAAAAGGCAGGGATAAAACTTTGAAAATTTGTCAGAAATATCTTGACAAAGCCAAAAAACAAAATTCTGGAAATTTTCGAGAAGAAATAGTTCGTCAGCAATTTATTGAAGCTTTGTCACTAGTTTTAGAAACAGAAGAAAAATTTTTAGACTCTTATCGGTTTATGAATAATTTATTTTCACCTTTTCAATCTCTTAGGATGATTTTTGATTTAATGTCTAAGGAATCAGCGCAGGATTTTGCAGCGATTTTTGCTAGATTAGATAATATTCCTAAAGCTGTTAGGGGCTATATAAAATCTTTGCAAAAGGGAATAGAAATAGGTGTTGTTAACACTGTTAGACAATGTCAGTTAGTTATTGA
>JAITRN010000068.1 GCA_031288355.1 Candidatus Opitulatrix roisinitermitis
GATATGATTATTGAAGAAAATCGTGATTTAGTATTAAAACGTCTTGTAGAGTGTTTATCTAGAGATAGAACAATTCATCAAGTCACTGAAATTACTTCGTTAGGTTTAGTTCAGATAACTCGCAAAAGAGTTGGGCGCGGTTTGTTAGAAGTTTTTAGTGAAACTTGTCAAAATTGTCATGGGGAAGGATATATAATCAATACAAAAGGTGATTCTATTCCTGAACCTATACTTTCTAGTTCGGTAGTGGAAACTTCTGAGGAAATAAAAGATTCTCTAAAAGAGATTTTTTTAGCAGCTAAAGTGGCTGATAGCTCTGACGAAGAATACGAAAATGACGATATTGATGATGATGATGATATTGACAGCGATTCTGAATCTGAAATAGATGACGATATTGATGAGGAAAATTAAAGTTTTCAACAATTTTTATATTTTAACAAGAATTTAACTTACCTTGAATTTTTATTTCTTATAAGTTTTAATTATTTTATAAGTGAATAAAGTTTTTGAGTTAAAGGAGTATAAAAAAATGAAAACAAAATTTATTAGTATAATAAAAGAAAAATTATTAAGTCAATCAAAATTATTAAGTGGCAAATCTGCAGGTTTAACGACTGCTGAATATGCCGTTGTAACAATAGCAGCTACAACTTTTGCTGGTGTTTTAATAGTGGTTGTTAAATCAGGTGCTGTGCAAAATATTTTGCAAAATTTAGTTGAAACAGCCCTTTCGGTTTTTTAGGAGACAAGTGCGAAATTTTCGCAAAATATTTTGCACTAAAAGTAAAGGTTCTGTGACAGCTGAATTTGCTGTTATTATGCCAGTTGTAGTTATTGTAATAGGCATTATTTTATCAGTTTTTGCAGCTGTGACGACTACTATAAAATGTCAGAATACTGCGAGCAAAGTAGTTGAACAATTGGTGGCTGCTCAATATGCCTATAATAATATGTCAACAGTTGATGTGTCAGGACTTGTTTATAACGGTGTAAACAATAAGGCTAGATGGGAAGTTTTGCAAGAAAATCCGTATGTGAAAGTCAGAATATTTTCTAATGTTTCAATAGGGCCTCTTCAGATAATTCCTATTGAAGTAAAAGCGGAAGCTTTTGGTTATATAGTTTGAAGTTTTTTATATGTTTAAATCAAAATTAAAATTAAAATTGAAATCTTTTAAAAAAAGATCTGCTGGGAGTGCCACAGTTATGAATATAGGAATTATTGGAGCTGTTTTTATAATATTTTCGGGCTGTTTAGTATTTGGTATGCTTTCAATGGCTAATGCAAAATTAGTCACAGCTCTTGAAAATGCTTCAATAGCTGGAGCTATGTATTATAAAATAACAGGTTGGGAGCCGTGTGCTGTGGTTCGCCAAACATTAGAAATAAATCAAGCCGATTTTGTAAGTTGTCGGGTTTTAGATAATAAAAATGTGGAAGTCGAAGCTTCCAGAAACGCTTTTGGCCCAGGAGGTTTTATAGGGACTATTTATCACTATGCTAGAGCAGGGCAGTCTTTGACTTGCAATATTTTTTAAGCATATGGCGTTCCATTTATTTCAGGAACAATTATTTTTAAAATGCGGTTTAGGTCTTGTCCATTAGAGAAATGTATTTCTAATTTACCTTTATTTTTTCCTAATTTTATGTCGACTTTTGTATTTAAATAATCGCCAATATTTTCTGCAACATCATCTATTCCAGGTATTTTGACAGAAGTCTTTTTGGCTGAAATATTGAAGGGGATATTATTAGGATTTGCCACAATAGACTCTATTTCTTTTACTGTTAGGCGTCCTGCGGCTGCTTCTTCGGCTAAATTTTCTAATTTTTCTGGATTCGAAATACCCATAAGTGCTTTAGCAGCGCTAAATGATATTTGATTATTCTGAATATATTTTTGTACTTTGAGCGGGAGTTTCAGAATTCGCAACATATTGGCTATTTGTGAACGAGATTTAGAAAGCTTTTTTGATAAAATATCTTGTGTGAAAGCAAAATCTTCCATTAGTTGTTTATAAGCAGAAGCTTCTTCTATAGGGTTTAGATTTGCCCTATGCATATTTTCTATTAAGGCTTTGGTCAAAAGTTCATCATCGTCTGTATCTTTTATAATAGCTGGTATATAATTAAGTCCAGCCAAACGAGAAGCTCTGGTGCGCCTTTCTCCCATAACTAATTCAAATTTATCATCTCTTTTTCTGACAACAATAGGTTGTTGAACGCCCACTTCTTTTATGGAAAGAGACAATTCTTTTAATTCGTTGTCATTGAAAATGATTCTGGGCTGTTTAGGATTTGCTATAATTTTGTCTAATTCAATAAGTTCAAAACTGGCTCCTGGAACATCGGATAAATTTTCTTGGCCGTCAAATAATATATCAATTGGCCGTCCAGTTGTGCTCTCAGGAATTAGAGCGCCTAAACCTTTCCCTAAGCCGTGTCTTTTTTCCATTTTTTATCCTTTGCGTTTTTATAGTTTATTTTTAGTTTTTTTAAATTTTTTTCTGATATGTCCATGTAGCTATTTCATAAGCAGCTTCTTTATATGCTAAAGCGCCAATTGAATCAGGTTCATAAGTTATAATAGTTTGAGCATGAGATGGGGCTTCTGAAAGTCTAACAGATTGAGGTATTATAGCATTTAAAACCTGTTTAGGGAAATGCTCGTTAACGTCGTTTACAACATCATTAGATAAATTAGTTCTAGCGTCATACATAGTAATTAACATCAAAGGCGGTTTTTGATTTTCGTTAAGTTGAGTTCTCACCAAATTTATGGTATTTAATAGCTGAGAAAGACCTTCGAGAGCATAATATTGAGCTTGAATAGGTATAAGAATTTCATCAGCTGCTGTGAAAGCATTAATTGTCAGAAGACCAAGTGATGGAGGACAATCTATTAGAATAAAATCATATCTTGGAAGTCCTTGTTCATGTCTATAATTCATATAATTTTCAATAGCATTTTTTAATCTGTTTTCTCGTGAAACCATTGAAACTAATTCTAATTCCGAACCTGATAAATTAATAGTTGCTGGAGCAACATCAAGATTGTTTATATCTGGACACGGCTGTATTATATCGCTAATAGGAGTGCTATTTATTAAACTTTCGTAAATTGAAGGCACGGTTGATTCGTGGTTAATGCCTAATGCTGTTGAGCAATTTCCTTGTGGATCTAAGTCAATAACTAAAATATTTTTTCCCGCTTTAGCTAAAGATGCTGCAATATTAACTACTGTTGTAGTTTTGCCGACTCCTCCTTTTTGGTTAGTTATAGCCATAATGCGAGTATTTTTAGGAGTCGGGTGTTCAGCTTTGTTTAAAAGGCTTCTTTTGTTTAATTCACTAGCAACTTGAGAAGCTAAAGGTGTAGAAGATATATCAATTTCAGTTGTATTATGTAACAATTTATCAACTTCTGAGTAGTCTGTATTAGGATAATTTTTATCCTCAGCGCTCTTGGAGTTTTTACTATCTTCCATGTATAAAGTTTATCATTTTTTGGCTAATTTGTGATGAAGTAATTTTATTATTGCTGGAGAAATAGATATAAAAATAATTAATATAATTAGTGGTAATAAATATTTATCTATATCTTCAGGGTTAATTACTTGACCAAATATTTTAAAAGAAAAATATCCTATTAGGGTAATTCCTACAGTCCAAAAAAAAGCTCCAATTATATTGAAAATTATAAAACGAAGATATTCCATTTTTGATATACCTGTCACAACTGGGCAAAATGTTCTTATAATAGGCATAAATTGGGCTAAAATAACAGCTGCTGCTCCGTGTTTTTTGTAGAATTCTTCGGTTTGAATAATATATTTTTGTTTAAAAATTTTTGAGTCATTTTTGGTAAATAATTTCCGGCCAAAGCGTAAACCTATAAAATAGCCAGTTGAATTACCTAAAATAGCACATATAAAAAATAGACAGCATAGTATTGAAATATTTATGTCTATTATATTTAATCCCGCTAGAGATCCAGCTGTGAAAAGCATTGAGTCACCAGGCAGAAAAAAGCCTATCATAAGTCCTGTTTCAGCAAAAATTATAAGAGGTAATAAATAAACAGCCGGACCAGCCGACCGAATAAGTTCTGTTAAGTCTATGCCAGGGATCACATACTAAGTTTAGCATTTTATTGCCTAAATAGATGTTAAACTAAACTTATGAAGTTGTTTATTCTCATTACAGCATCAGCCCAACCTATTATTCGGCAAAATTTAGATAGAGCCCTTGAATATATAAAACAACAGTTGCCAGATTTAAAACTTTCTAACTTAGAAAAATTAGATGCTAATGGGTTAGATTCGCCTGCTTTTGAAAGCGCGGTTTCAGCTTCTTTGTTTAGTACTAGCCCTTTTGTATATTTGAAAAATTTGCAAGAAGCTTCGGCTCAATTGACTGACTCTATATTTAAAATTGTTGAACAAAATGTTAATAGTGTAATTATTTTCCAGCATTCAGGAGCTCGAAAAGGCACTAAACTGTTAAATCTCATTAAGGCTAATTCTAATTTAGTTTTAGAAGGCAAAGCTATTAAAAACTCTCGTGACAGATTGTCTTTAGTAAAAAATATTTTTTTAGATGGAAAAATTTCTATATCAACTGATGCTATTAGAGTTTTAGTTGAAGCTTTTGGAGAGGATGTGGATGAATTAGATGCTGCCTCGCGACAATTAATTAATGATTTTGCTGATAAAAAGGAAATTACTGTGCAAGATATAAATAGTTATTTTGATGGCCGTAAACAAATTAGAATTTTTGAAATATCAGACGCTGTTGGGTCTGGCCAAACTGCTAAAGCTTTAGATTTGTATCATAACGGAATTTTTGTTGGAATAGAGCCGATTGCTGTAATAGCTGTAATTGCTATGCAATTGAGGAAAATTGCTAAAGTTCAAGCTATAGTATCTAAAAAATTGAATCCAGCTGATTTGAAAATGACACCTTGGCAAGTAGGTTCTGCTAAAAAATATCTTCCTTTATGGAATACAAAAAATTTGTCGCTTTCTTTTTATAAATTGGCTAGTGTTGAACAAACTGTTAAAACGAATTCTAAAATAGATAAAAATTATTTAGTGGAACAATTAATAGTTGATATATGTTCTATAGCTAGTAAATAAATTAGCATAAAACCTTTACGCTGATAGCATAAATAAGGTTTTAAAAATTGAAAAGAATATTTAGCTAAGTTAAACTATAAGCATGCATGAAAGATTTACCGAATCCGCTAGAAATGCCATATCTATTGCTCAACAGGAAGCGCAAGGTTTAGGACATAGTTTTATAGGTACAGAACATTTGCTTTTAGGTCTTTTGCAAGAAAAAGAGGGTTTAGCTGGCAGAACCTTATTATCTATGGGGGTTACGCCTGATAAATTGCGATCAGAAATAATAGACCTTATTGGCACAGGAAACGCCTCGCCAGCTAATCAGCTTCCTTTTACTCCAAGAGTGAAAACTGTTTTAGACAGTTCTTTAAAAGAATCTTTAACTTTTAACCATGGGCATATTGGCACAGAACATATTTTGTTGGGAATACTTGATGAAGGCGAAGGGGTGGGAGTTCAGACTTTATTGAAATTGAATATTCCTTTAGAAGAACTTCGTCAAAGTATTATGAATAGCATGGGAGACACTAGTAATGCTACTCATGAACCAGCATTTGCAATTGGTATATCACCGGGTGATGATAATAAAAAAGGTATTTTGGAAAAGTATGGCACTAATCTGACTAAGCTTGCTATTGATGGTAAATTAGATCCAGTGATTGGTCGGAATAGCGAAATAGAAAGAGTTGTGCAGATTTTGTCACGTCGAACTAAAAATAATCCTATTTTAACAGGAGATCCGGGAGTTGGTAAAACAGCTATTGTGGAAGGTTTGGCGCAAAAAATTGCTGACGGTGATGTGCCTTCTAATATCGCAAATATGAAAATTTATACAATAGATATGGGTTCTATGGTGGCTGGAACAGTTTATCGAGGTCAATTTGAAGAGCGTTTAAAAAATCTTATAAATGAAGCTAAAAGTAAATCAGATATAATTTTATTTTTTGACGAAATCCATACATTAGTTGGAGCTGGTTCAGCCGAAGGCTCTATGGACGCGGCTAATATTTTAAAGCCAGCTTTGGCCAGGGGGGAACTCAGGACTATTGGGGCAACAACTTATGAAGAATATCGCAAATATTTTCAATCTGATAAAGCTATGGATAGACGCTTTCAACCAATTGACGCCACTGAGCCTAATGAGGAAGAAACTGTTAAAATTCTGCAAGGTTTGAGACCGGCCTATGAAAGTTTTCATGGTGTGACTTATTCGGATGACGCTTTGTTATCAGCTGCTTATTTGTCAAAAAGATATATAAAAGACCGATTTTTGCCTGATAAAGCAATTGATTTAATAGATGAAGCTGGAGCTAAGGCTCAAATTAGTGGCAAAATTTTGCCAAGTAAATTGCAAAAACTTAGTAAAGCTGCTCGGGAAGTTCGTTTACAGATGGAAGAGGCTGTGGAAAAACAAAATTTTGAGGAAGCTGCCGCTTTGCAAACTAAACTTTCCGCTTTAACAAGTCAAGAAGTGGAAGAAAGAAAAAAATGGGAAGCTCAAAAGAAGAAAAATTCAGCTATTATGTCAATTGACGCTGATAAAATTGCTGAAGTGGTTGGCGCAATCACAGGTATACCTGTTATGCGGCTGACTGCTGAAGAGTCAAAAAGGTTAGTTAATATGGAAACTGAAATTCATAAAAGGCTAATTGGCCAAGATAGCGCTGTTCAAAGTGTTGCCAAAACTATCCGCCGAACTCGTTCAGGTCTGAAAGATCCGGCTCGTCCAGCTGGTTCATTTATATTTGCTGGGCCCACTGGGGTTGGCAAAACTGAGTTGGCTAAAACGCTAGCTGAATTTTTGTTTGGTGATGAAGATTCTCTTATAAGATTGGATATGAGTGAATATTCTATGAAATATGAATCATCTAGGCTGTTTGGTTCTTCGCCTGGTTTTGTAGGATATGAAGAGGGCGGGCAGTTAACAGAAGCAGTTAGAAGAAATCCTTTTAGCGTGGTTTTATTCGATGAAGTAGAAAAAGCTCATCCTGATATATTTAACACTCTTTTGCAAGTTTTAGATGACGGGCATTTAACAGATGGACAAGGTCGTAAAATTGACTTTACTAATACTATAATAATTTTCACAACTAATTTAGGGTCTTCGGATATAAATAAATCTGTTCAAACCGGCTTTGGCAATAATGCTGATTTCGAGGCTCGCAATAAAGATATTCAGCAAAAAGTTATGTCATCTTTGAATAAAGAATTTAGACCAGAATTTTTGAATAGAATTGATGAAATAATTGTTTTTAATCAATTATCAGAATCAGAAGTTTTGCAAATAGTTGATATTTTCCAAAATTCTCTTAAAGAAAGATTAGATAGCCAGAATATAGCAATAGAGTTTACAGATAAAGCTAAAGAATTGCTAGCTAAAAAGGGTTATGATCCAGCTATGGGGGCTAGACCTTTGCGTCGAGTTTTCACATCAGATATAGAAGATATATTGAGCGAAAAAATTCTTTTTGGAGATATTAAACGTTGGTCAAAGGTGACTGTTGACACCGATTATAAAACTGATGATGATCATAAATTGGCTCAGTTTAAATTTATTGTTGATAAACCGGCGAATATTGTTGATAAACCAGCAAATGCGGCTTCTATGGCTTCTAAAAAATAATCTATTCAAATAAATTGTCCTATTTTAGTTTTAATATATTTAGCACGGGCTTGACTTATTTTAGCTTTATTATTATACAGTTTAATGATTTTTTTAGCATCTGATTCAGACATTTTTTCCAAAGCTTTTATTAAAATATTGGTCTTTTTTTTGCTAAATATATCACTTAATTCAGGTTTTCCAGTTTGTTGACTAGTTTGAACAATATTTGCTATATCATCTAAATTCTGAAAATCTAGACCCTTTTGAATTGCTTGGTTTTTAATTTCATTGGAAAATTTAGTTTTATTCAAAACAGCTTTTATATAATTAGGAAATATAAAGCTATAAGATACAGTTTTGTTTAGGGTCACTTGATAAATTAAATTTGTTAAAGTTTTATAATTGCCTAATTCTAGTTTGGCGTTTTCTAGCTGAATATCTAAAAGCTGGCCAATTTGAACTTGTAAAAAAACTTTATTCCAAAAATCTAATAATTGGCTTTTAGAGTTTTTTAGCCAATATGATTTATCTAATTTACTGACGCTATTAACAAAAGTTTCTTTTGACAAACCATATAAAATATTCCCCAGCAGCAGGCTTTTATTTTTTCCTAAAATTTCCGGCACAGATTTCATCCAGCGTCTAGTTTTGGCGTTATCTATAATATCATCTTGTATTAGAGCAGCATTGTGAAAAATTTCTAATGAAGCAGCTAAGGCTATATCAGAATTAGCTTTGGAATTGGCTTGAGAATTGGTTTGGGAATTATTGTCTGAAGAATTATTGCCCGAATTATTTGAACAAATAATTTGAGCCCTTCTAAAACTAGCATTTTCAAAACTGTCTATTATAACTTGACAAATTTTTTGATTTTTTTGAAAATAGTTATTTTGCAAAAGAATCTGTTTTATAAATTGTTTTATTTGGCGAATCTTGTTAGACTCCATAAATCAAGTTTACATTAATGATAAACTTATTGTGTGAAAAAACAGATTTTCACTAGTGCTTTATTTTTCATCTTTTTGGCTGTTTTAACAGGCTGTTCAGTTGATAATAA
>JAITRN010000076.1 GCA_031288355.1 Candidatus Opitulatrix roisinitermitis
ATAGGCATAAACTGTTTTGGCTGATGGAAAAGTGCCGTTGCTGGAATTTTCGTCTATTGTGTTATTTATCCCTAAATTAGTTAGTGCGCCAGCTTGTGTCGTTGCTCCTGTGCCTCCAAAGCTAATAGGCAAAGCCGTTCCTGACGCAGCCGCATTAGAAACCGAAGAGCCTGTTAAAAATGAGGCAATTGTAAAAACCGCAAAAATGGCTAAAGCTCCTAATTTTTCTAATTTAATTTTCTTTAATTTCATATTTGTAAAATTACTCATACCTAAATTTTTACAAAAAAAAAAAAACGCTCACTGCCCCAACAAATTATTACCGGATTGTTAATTTAAAAATTCTACAGCTTTCGCAAAAAATAGCAATTTTTTGAGCGCTCCGGGGCGCTTGCCCAAGTGATACTCTTCAAAATTGATTTTTTGCCTTAGCTGCAGAATTTTAATTGTCCTTGGTAATAATTTTTTGGAACAGCTCGCTCCTGAAAAAAGTAATTAAATTGTTTTTAGTTAATTATGTTTTGCTAATTGAATTAAGATATATTATCTTAGTTGCAGAATTTTAGTTTTTCAGGTAATAATTTTTTAGAGCAGTTCGCTCCTGAAAAAAGTAATTAAATCGTTTTAGTTAATGACGTTTTTGCAATTGAATTAAAAAAAATATTACTGAATTACTAAATTTAAATATTTTAATAATTAATGGTTTTCAACAGCAAAAAGTAAGACATGGATTTAGTATAATAAAAATTATAGACTATATAAATGGTGTCTGAAAAAATATTCATTATACCTGAAAATCCAAAAGGTAAAGCAGTAGAAGGGAGTAATAGAGTTGTGAGTGTTTTAAAAGATTATGTGGAAGCAGCTAAAGGCGAGGTAGGGACAATAGTTGCTGAAAAAGGAGCAAGAGTTAATTTGCACGAAAAAGAAATAACGGAGTTTTTGTATAAAATTTATGGTGGGAATTTTGTTTATAGAAAGGTTAGTGATGTTGAGGGTCAAAAAACTAGTGATATTTATTGGAATGGAATAGCTTATGACATAAAAGCTAGCTCTGGAACAAGCAAAAATGCAATAGATAACAGGTTAAGGGAAACAAAAGGTCAAGCAAACAGATTTATATTTGATGTGACAAGGAGTCCTCTAGAAAATAATGAAATTGTGAGACAAACAATATATTCTTTTAATTCAGTTCATAGGAGATGGCTAAATGAAGTTATACTAATAAGGACAAAGAAAGTTTTCGAAATATTAAGGAGTAAATAAAGGAATAAAAAAAGAACCAGTCCTCAGCATCCACACTTTGTGTTTAGGGTCACCGAGACCAGTTCTTTATTATATTTCCAGTATACCATGAATCTTCTAGAAAGCAAGTTTTAGCAGTTTTTTATTATTGAAAATTAAAAAATAGTAATAAAAAGTGGTAATTTATTTACTTTCATTTATATAGAAATTTAAATCTTAGTGTAATTAGAGAACAGAGCGAACAGAAAAGCCTAAGTTATTGTAGACTATGTGGTAGGACTGGGTTTTGAGCTTTTCAGAATAGAACATTAAGCTGTATGCGGGGCTTATGCCGTCGTATAAAGTAGATGACCAATAATAGCCGTCGATGTCCTGCTCTTTAAAAGTGCCAGAAGTAGTGGAGCAGCCTGAATAGACTCCTAACCAAGGAACTAGATAATTTGTTTTACTTCCTTTAAAATTCTCATAATCAGCGGTGCTATAAACAGGATTTCTGTTACCGTCTGAATTAGCCGCTGCAGCTAATATTTTTGCGTTTAGTTCATAGAATGATTTTGTGCCGCTATTTGGAGGCAAGGACCAGCCTTTAGCTGAAATAGAATAACCTGAATCTGACGAAGACGTCGCTTCAGCTACAACCGTCTTCCACTTATATAAATATCCACAAGCTGTTGTGTTTCCTGGGTTATGAGTATGAACAAGTCCTGATGATGAGCAATATGATGTTCCGCCAGGGTCACTATTAGCAGTAGAATTACTTATTTGTGGCAAAGTATAATCAGAAGCTATATTAGTATCAGCAGGAGTTAACACGGTTGTGCCAGTTGTAGAACCCAATTTCAAATTGTCTATCATCCAAACATTGCCATCAGGCATTTTTTTGACTCTATATTTTTGGTTATTTCTGGTGTCATTCAAAACAATCACTTGGCCCTGTTGCATAGCGGCTTTGCAAGCTTCAGCATTAGCTCCAAAAGTCTGCATACTGGTGGTGGTCTGCATACTGGTGGTGTCACAATTTGATAATTTAGCATTTTCAGCATAAACCACATTGCCGGCATTAATTGTATAAGTCGAGCCGCCATCTGTGGAAATGGTTACAGCATGAGTGCCGGCTGCTAAATCAGGCAAAACACAGCCTACTTGGGGTATTCCGTCTCCAGTTGCTGAATCACTAGTATAGCCTTGTCCAGAAGTGGTGCAAGCTTTGTCACCCACTTTTATTTTATTATTAGACGCTGTGTTGGATAAACCAGAACCTTTATAAATCAAATCTCCTCCTGTCCAGCTGCAAATAGTGTTATAAAAATTAGTGTTGTTGGTTGAGATGTTGCCACTGTCGCCTGTAGAATTGTCGCAATTAGCCATCGCTTTATTCATATAGGCATAAACTGTTTTGGCTGATGGAAAAGTGCTGTTGCTAGAATTTTCGTCTATTGTGTTATTTATCCCTAAATTGGTTAATGCACCAGCTTGTGTCGTGGCTCCTGTGCCCCCAAAACTAATAGGCAAAGAAGCTCCTGAACCGGCCGCATTAGAAACCGAAGAACCTGTCAAAAATGAGGCAATTGTGAAAACCGCAAAAATGGTTAAAGTTCCTAATTTTTCTAATTTAATTTTCTTTAATTTCAAATTTGTAAAATTACTCATACCTAAATTTTTACAAAAAAAAAAAACACTCACTGCCCCAACAAATTATTACCAGATTGT
>JAITRN010000086.1 GCA_031288355.1 Candidatus Opitulatrix roisinitermitis
AAAGATGCTAGCCAATGATAATTGTCCATATATTTTATATTTGTGAAGGATTTTTCAGAACCGTAATTTATTACTGTTATCCAATTTGCTTTTTGAGTGCAATCGTTATTTATTTGGCAAACTATAAGAGCTTCAGATATATATGGTGTACCGTAATGTTTATTCGCTGCGATTATAAAAAGAGGATTTTCTGCTTGGCTGAAATCTGATTTACCCAAACCATATGCGTCAGGAGCTGCCCAAACGCTCCAGTTTGATGTCTCATTGCAGCTGCTTGAAACATAGCATATCATAATTCTTGCAATATGCCCATCGCTATGTGAACCGGCTAAAAAGAGTATGGCATTTAAAGAGGGATAGTAAAAAGCATCATTATATTGATATCCAGTTATAGTACTAGGGTAGTTAGTCCAGTCATCGCTAGTGCTGCATGAAGTGGCAATTACACATCGACTAAAATTTGTGTTTTGCCCATTTGTTATTAAAAAACCGTTTGTACTTTGGTCTAAATTGGACACAGAAGCAGCAACGCTATTTATCTGTCCTGTTTTTTGGGTATATGCCCAAAGGGATTCATCATTGCAACCAGTATTAGCCCAACATGTGGCGACAGAACTTCCTATGACAGCTATAAATAAACCTTGTGCGTAAATGATTTGTTTCCAGCCAGAATTTGTTTTATTTATGGTAAAATATTTCCAATTATTGGCAGCTGCACAATATTTTTTTCGAAATTCACATAGAGCAAAATAGCCTTTATTATTTCCAGCAATAATTATTCCATCACCGTATGCGGCTGAAGTGAAATTTCCATCACCGACCTGAAATGTATTCCAATCATTTGTTTTATTGCAATAAATTGCCTCATTCGGACTACATCTTGCAATAAGCCCTTCATCACCAAATAAATAATTTTGGTCTGATGTTCTATCCTTGATAAAGTCATAAACTGCTTTTGATGAGGGGAATTCGTTATCTGTTGAATCAAAAGAAATGGCATCTGTGCGTCCTAGATTTATTTGGGCGTTTTCAGAATTGTTAGCATTTGTGCCGCCTTTGGTAATGCTTAAAACAGATTGAGATGAAGCGTTTGCAGAGAGTGAGCTATTCAGGAAAGAAGTTATGCAGAAAAGAAACAGTGTTCCTAAAATTCCTACTTTTTTGAAATTTCTATTTTTGAAAAGCTTATTCTTAAAAAGATTTTTTCTACAATCTAAATTTTTGAAATTTAACATAATTACCTGCCTTTAACATTTTGAATTTTTAGGGTATGTTAAAATTTTTACAAAAAAAAAAAAACACTCACTGCCCCAACAAATTATTACCGGATTGTTAAATTTAAATATTTTAGTATTTTGACAATATATTTTTTTTGATGGGGAAAGTTGAATCTCCAATGACCTTATATTTAGGGCATAAAACCCTAAATATAAAGTCTGGAAACATATCAACTCTTGAAATTTTTCTTGCTTTAAGTATAACTACCGCAAAAAATTTCAAAGCCCCACAAAACTAAATATATTGCTTCAATACAAAAATTTTAGTTATCTCTGGTAATAATTTTTTGGAACAGTTCGCTCCTGAAAAAAGTAATTAAATTGTTTTTAGTTAATTATCTTTGACTAATTGACTTAAAAAATTATTGCTCGAATGTTAAATTCAAATATTTTATCCAACCGACAATATATTTTCCCGAAATTGCCGTAAACCGTCCTGTAAAGCCTAATTTTTTATTTGGTTTTGAACCTAAATTAGCAGCAATTTCAGAAATTCAGCGCTGGGTTAACATATTATAAGTTTAGCTTTATAATTTCATTTATTAAAATGATTTTTTCTTGATAAACTATGTTTAGTATAGTCAGAGTGTAGAAAGAAATATTTGAAGGAGAAAAATGGCACTCAATGTAGAGAAAAATTTAAAAAATGTTCGAAATATAGGTATTATGGCTCATATAGATGCCGGCAAAACCACCACCACAGAACGTATATTGTATTACACGGGTGTTAATTATAAAATTGGCGAAACTCATGATGGTGAATCAACTATGGATTGGATGGATCAGGAAAAAGAGCGAGGTATAACTATCACGTCAGCTGCTACAACATGCTATTGGAAGGATAAGCAAATAAATATTATTGACACTCCTGGGCATGTTGATTTTACTGTAGAGGTGGAAAGGTCTTTGAGGGTTTTAGACGGTTCTGTGGCAGTATTTGACGGTAAAGAAGGGGTTGAGCCACAGTCAGAGACTGTTTGGAGACAAGCTGATAAATACAATGTGCCAAGAATATGTTTTATAAATAAGATGGATAAACTAGGAGCAGATTTTTATTTTTCTGTTCAAACAATTAAAGACCGTCTTAAAGCAAAACCAATTGTTATTCAACTTCCAATTGGTGCTGAAAATTCTTTTCGTGGAGTAGTTGATATAATAGAGCAAAAGGCTTATGTTTGGAGCGACAATGATTCTGAACATGGTGCTAAATATGATATAATTGATATTCCAGAGGACTTGAAAGAAAAAGTCACTAAAACTAGAGCCGAACTTTTAGAAATTTGTGCTGAAACTAGTGAAGAGCTTTTGGAAAAATATTTAGCAGGTGAAGAGTTATCAGTTGATGAAATAAAACACGCTATTAGGCAGTTGACTATTAACAGTGAAGCTTATCCTGTGCTTTGTGGCTCGGCTGCCAAAGATAAAGGCATTCAGCCGATGTTAGACGCAGTTTTGGATTTTTTGCCTTCGCCATTAGATGTCCCTCCTGTGCAAGGTCATGATGTGGTTGATAAAGAAAAGGTATTAGAAAGAAAATCTGATCAAGCAGAACCTTTTTCTGCTTTAGCGTTTAAGGTTGCCGCTCACCCTTTTTATGGTAAGTTGACTTATATAAGAGTTTATTCAGGAAAAGTTAGCCAAGGCGAAACTGTTGCTAATTCCACTAAAAATAAAAAAGAAAGAATTGGCAAAATTTTTCAAATGCACTCTAATAAAGAAAATCAAATAGAAGAGGCTTTAGCGGGTCATATTTATGCTTTTATAGGGTTAAAAGATGTTACAACTGGCGACACTTTATGTTCTGCTAATAATGAAATTATTTTAGAGTCTATGTCTTTTCCTGAGCCAGTCATAGATGTTGCTATTGAGCCAAAAACTAAATCTGACCAAGAAAAATTATCTTTAGCTATTCAAAAATTAGCTGAGGAAGATCCAACATTCCGGGTTCGTCACGATCCTGAATCAGGTCAAACGGTTATTGGAGGCATGGGTGAGCTTCATTTGGACATTCTGGTGGAAAGAATGAAGCGAGAATATAAAGTGGAGGCTAATGTTGGTAATCCACAAGTGGCGTATAGGGAAACTATTAAAAAAGCGGTCGAAAATGTGGAATATACTCACAAAAAACAGTCAGGCGGAGCTGGTCAGTTCGCTAAGGTTTTAGTTTCTATTGAACCGATTGATTTAGAATCAGAAGAGTTATATGAATTTGTTAACAAAATAACAGGCGGCCATATTCCTAGAGAATATATTCCATCAGTTGATACAGGCATTCGTGAAGCTATGGAAAATGGCGTTTTAGCTGGTTTTCCTGTGGTCGGCGTTAAGGCGACTCTGCTTGACGGACAGACCCATGATGTTGACTCTTCAGAATTAGCTTTTAAAATTGCCGGGGCTTCAGTATTTCGTGATGCTGCCCGTCAAGCAGATGTTACGCTTTTAGAGCCTATTATGGATGTTGAGGTTAGAACACCTGAGGAATATATGGGTGACGTTATTGGAGATATAAATTCTCGGCGTGGTATAATTCAGCAAATGTCTGATGCCACAGGAGTTAAAGTGGTTGATGCCAAAGTTCCTTTATCAGAAATGTTTGGATATATAGGTGATTTAAGATCTAAAACACAGGGTAGAGCTATGTATACTATGCAATTTGACTCTTATGCCGAAGTTCCAAAAAATGTGGCTGAGGAAATAATTGCTAAACAACGGGGTGAATAAATCAGTTCAATAATTTCTGCAGATAAGTCTGTACAAGAATTATTAGTTAAATTACAGTTAATTAGAAATGAAATTTTAAAAATAAGAAGCCTAATTGATAATATAGATAATGATCAGGCTTTAAGTAACTTAGAAATTCAGCAAGAAAATCTTACTATTGAGTTGTCGAATTTGCGGTCTGCAAAAAAATCTTTGGAGGTTCAGATAAATAAATCTAATCAAGATTTTGATATAGTGAATACTCGAAAACAAAAAGACTTACAAACATTAGATAAATTACAGGACATAAAACAAATACAAGCAGTTCAAGAAGAGTTGGACCATGTTTTTTCGCGTATAAAAAAAGTTGAAGATAAGCAAATGTCGCTTATGGAGAGCCAAGAACAAATTGACCAAAATTTAGCTAAAGTCAAGTATGATTTAGATAATGTAACTAGTCAAATAAATCAATTTGAGGATAAAAGTCAAGAAGTTTTAAAAATACAAAGGGATAAAGAAGAATATTTAAGTAATTTTTTTGATGAATTAGCTCAAAACTTATCAGGTAATTTGTTGCAAATTTTTAATAAAGCGGCTGAAGAGAATTATGGGCGTGCTGTTGTTTTTTATTCTGCTGGGAATTTTGAAGGTTTAATAACGCCGCTAACGGCTGAACAGCAGCAAGAGATAAATAATATTAGAGATAGTCAAGTTGCTGTTTTGGCTGATACTAATCAAATTGTTGTGAAAATTAGTTTAGACGAGGTTTTGGCAATAAAGAAAAGTTTATAACTATTTGAAATATGTATTCTAAAAGTGATATAGAACGTTTTGAAAAAGAAGTTCATCAAGATTCGAGCCGTAGTGAATTTGAAAGAGATCGAGCCAGAGTCTTATATTCTCAGGCTTTGCGCAGATTAGGCGACAAAACACAAGTTTTAGTTGCTGGGTCTGATGATTATGTAAGAACTCGTTTGACGCATTCTTTAGAGGTTGCTCAGGTGGGAAGACAGTTAGCTTTGAGACTTAAAACGGATCCAAATGTTGTTGAAGCTGCTTGTTTAGCTCATGATATAGGGCACCCCCCTTTTGGCCATAATGGAGAAAGTGTTTTAAATAATTTAGCTAAGGATATTGGCGGATTTGAAGGCAATGCTCAGACTTTTCGTTTGTTAACTTTTTTGGAACCGAAAGAATTTTCTTCATCGGGCTGTCCGATAGGTTTGAATTTAACACGTACATCATTAGATGCTTGCATAAAATATCCTTGGGATTATCAAACAGCTATAGCCAGAGGCGGAACTGATGAAAGAGACGTTTCTAAAACAGTTAAATTTAATGTTTATAATGAGGACTTGCCATATTTTAATTGGGTTCGGCAGATGTCTGTCCCTTTGCAAAAGTCAGTGGAAGCGCAGATTATGGATCTGTCTGATGATATATCTTATTGTGTGCATGATTTTGAAGATGCTGTGGCTTTGGGAAATTTGAATCCTATAGATTTAAAAAAGCCCTTTTTTCAAGAAAAAGTTATTGCTATAGCGGCAAAGTCTGCAAATAATTTAATAATTGAAGATTATGAAAATGCTTTGAAGTTTTTTATAGAGCAAGATTATTTTGATATAGATTTTGATGGATCTATTAGGCATTTAGCAAAGTTGAAAAATATAACTTCTTCTTTAATAGGCCATTTTGTTATAAGCGTGGCGGAGCATATCCAAAATAATTTTACTGATGAATTTATTAGATATAGCGGAAATTTGCAGGTTCCTAAACATATTCAGGCCCAAATTGAACTTTTAAAATCTGTTTCAATATATTTTGTTATGAGCTCGCGCGATATGGCACTTGTAACTCAAAATCAAGAATCTATAATTAAAAATTTAGTTGATAAATTTATGAGATTCGCGCCTGAGCCTTCAGGAATTTTAGAACCTATTTTTAAACAATTTTGGCTAAAAGCTAATAATGACGATCAACGTCTTAGGGTTGCTATAGATCAGGTGGCCAGTTTAACTGATACTAGAGCAAAGCAATTAGTTAATTCAGTATTTTAAAAAAATAGGGTATTCTTTTAACTCAATTGAGCCATACTATTTTTGAGATTTTCCAGATATACATTTAGAGAGGTGATATAATTTTCGGCTTCGGCAATTTGCTGATAAATTTCGCTGGTTTGTTCTTTATGGTGAGATACGGCGTTAATCTGTAATTTAGTTTTAGTTTGTTCAATATTTAGAGCAGTCTGTTTATTCTCAGATTTTTTGATTTTTGTTTTATCGGTATTTAGTAATTTATCAAATTTCTTTTCTGTTTGTCTTATGTCGCCGGTGACCATTTGTAATTTGCCAATAGTGTAATAATAGTTGTTTAAAGCGGTGTTATATTCATGCAAATTATAAGCCATAATGGATGTAGCTAATATTGTAATGATTAAAAGACCAGATAGCATTTTAGGCCAATGGGATCGTTTGTTGACCTTATACGCCAAATTTTTATTTGAAATTTGTTCTTTCACAATAATAGTTTAGTAAATTTAGAAAAACGCTGAACTCAAAATAGAAAATGTTTCAAATTTAATATAATAAAAATTAGTTCTATTAACTTATTACTATATTTTTTTTGAGAATTTCATAACCAGAAATATTGTCCATATTATTAGCAAAACGAACCACTTTGCCGTTAATATCGCGTACAAAAAAAGTTAAAGCATAATTGCCAGGTGTGCTAGGCAATTTTAAGCTTGCTGCTACTGAAAATGTGTTCATTTTGTCACTTTTCATTTTTTTGAAATCTCCGCAAGCTAAAATAGTGCTCACGCCAGAACTAATGCATCCCTTTCTTTCAGGGGTGGTGTTTGTGCGAGGTATCCATGTGTTAGGATCTCCTGCTGGCACATCATTCACTAATTCACCAGTTTCAATATTGACAAAGCCGAATCCTGAATGTAAACCAAAAGGTTTAGAAAAACCCCAGTTTTTCAAATTTATGTTAACTTTAACATCATCACCTGCTGTAGGTGTGAAATCAGATAGAGTATAGTTTTCTAATTGCAATCTATAACCTAAATAATCTCTTATATAATCAAAAGCGCTTCTTTGTTTATTAAGCCATACAGGGTCAACAAACAAATTACGCTCTTTGAAATCATTTTCTGTCAAAAAACGATTTTTCCATTGTGCCATTGAGAATTTATCTGCCCAATCTTTATTGCATTGGTCGCTGCCGGCTTGCCAGCCATAATAAGAATGAATAACGCTAAAATCAGTAAAATGTTCGGAAACTAATTGACCTATAACATTCATTGATTTTACTTCCATTTTAGTATCTTTATCTTCATAAAACCCTGAATCATCGTGTCCTGCATGAGTTAGCTGACAGCCCCAATACATTTCACCTTCTACAATGCGCTCAGGGTTTTCTTGGGCTTGGTTCATAACAGCCCAGCGCCAGTCAACAATAGGAGCAAAAACTCCGTGCAGACCAAAGACATCATGTATATAATAGCCTAAACGAGCTTTTTCTTCAGCGGTATATTTGCCAGACGGAGGTGTTTTCCTAGTTTGAACAGGTATTTCTTTCGGTGTATTGGCTAGGGCCGCTTTTGTTAATTCATACATCTGTTTTTCTGTATAGGGCACATTTTTCATCCATTCACCCCAGGAGTCAGCAAAACCTAGCATATGAGAGAATAAAGCGCCTTTGTTTTTTTCTAAAATTCCGCTTTGGCCAATTTGATTAATATGGCCTATAACCCTTTGAAAAGGAGGCGGGGATGGATGGTCGCCAGGCTGATAATAAATTCTAAGCATAACTTTCATTCCATATGAGGAAACAACATCAAAAACTTTTTGTAAACGAGTGTAAAATGCAGGAGTTAAAATATCATTATCTGTTTGGTCACCTATTCTAAAATTAATTTCAGCTAGTTGAACATTTTCTTTAGCATATTGTTTAGCATATTGTTCAAAGGCTTTAAAATCAGGATCATTTTCATAAGCAAAAACTTCTAATCTAAAGCCACGATTAGGGTTATTTAAAAGAATTGCGTCTTTTTGGGGGTCGGAAGCTTGAATAGATACGCTTTCCTGCAAGGGTTCGTGATAGAATTTGGCTGAAGCACTAGGAATATTTATAAAAATGGTGCTAACAAAACAAATAATTGCAAATACGCTGATGGCTAATAAATGTTTTGAAAAAAATGTTTCCTTAAAGTTTGACCTTGCTGAATTTGCTGTTGACATAATAATCTTACCTGTCTTTCTTTATTTTCAATAATTGTTGATTATCACCATATATTCATAATTTTAGTGTTTTTATTATATAAAAGACGTTCAATAAACTAAAATTAACATAATTTTAATATTATTTTATAAAGCGCTTGTCCAAAATATTGAATTTCCAGCGGTTACAAAAACTGGAGTCCAAGAACTTCGCAGGCCGCAATCAGATGATGCTAAACAAGTGGAAACTTTTCCTCCAGCTCCAGCGATTATAAACATATTATTTCCGAAAGCGGCAGTGTCCCACCAAGAGGTTTGTTCAGAGTAAGTGAAGAATGACCAATTAGCGGCATCTGCACAATTGGTGCTGTCATAGCAACGAGCTACTTCCCCTTTAGCCCCAGCTGCTATAAATTGACCGTTTCCATATACTATAGGCCGCCAATCGCTAGAGGTAGTGCTTATAGAGATGACAGGAGTCCAGTTGTTAGCTTCGGTGCAGTCAGTTTTGGAAGAACAAACTGTGGCAGAAGATGAATTGCCGACTGAAATAAATTGATTTTCACTTCTTGCTAATCCATATCCAGGAAATCCCGCTATTGTTTGAGCAGTTTTCCAATTTTCAGACACGCCGCAGTCAGCTGTATCACGGCATGATGAAATTTTTCCGTTGGTGCTAATAGCCATAAAAACATCTTTTGTGTACAGTAACTCATTCCAAGTGCCGCTTTGGCTAGGAATTTTAACTAGTTGCGACCAATTAGAAGCTAGCGAACAATCATTTTCTGAAAAGCAACGAGATACTCCGCCAGTGCCGGATACGACGAATTGACCATTACCATATTTAACAAATCTCCAACTGGTTGCTCCAGATATTATTTCAGCCACACTCCAATTGGCGCTTTGAGAACAATCTAAATTATCTTTACAACCGCTTATTTCTCCGTCGGTTCCCGCCGCTACGAATTGACCTTTTCCATGGGTTATGCCCCAAAAATATCCGCTAAAGGCCGTATCAGGCATTCCGTTAACTTTTGCAGCCACACTCCAATTGGTGCTTTGTGAACAGTCAGCTGTGTAATAGCATATAGAAATTAGTCCTCTATCTCCGCCAAGAGTGAATCTTTTTTTGTGTTCAAGCGAGGCACTTATATAGTCATAAGTTGCTTTAGAACTGGGAAATTTTTCGTTGTCTATGCCGTCTTCATATAAATTTATTTCATCTGTTCTTCCTAAATTCTTTTGAGCACTTTCTAAAGTGTTAGCATTTGTGCCGCCTTTAGTAATGTTTAAAACAGATTGAGAAACAGAAGCGTTTGAAGCAGCAGGATTGCTTATAAAACACATACTTCCAAAGATGAGGATTATTCCCAAAACGCCTATTTTCCCGACATTTATTTTTCTAAATTTATGATTTCCTAATTTATCTTTAAAAGAATTTTTTTCATAATTTGAATTTTTGAAATTTAACATAATTACCTGCCTTTAACATTTTGAATTTTTATGACTTATTAAAATTTTTACAAAAAAAAAAAACGCTCACTGCCCCAACAAATTATTACTGGATTGTTAAATTTAAATATTTTAATATTTCGACAATATACTTTCCCGAAATTGCCGTAAACCGTTCTGCAAAGTCTAATTTTTCAGAAGATAAATCTCCTGAAAAATTAGTCTGCAGTCCCACTCACTTTTGAAAATTTTTTTGCTATAAAATAAGCTACCGCAAAAATTTTCAAAACAATTCCTTGAAAAGTATATTGACGGTTTT
>JAITRN010000077.1 GCA_031288355.1 Candidatus Opitulatrix roisinitermitis
GAATCTGTCAAAACTATATGCGCAATAGATTTTGCAGCCGGAGCAGCGTTGGCCATAACCACCGATAAATCAGATTGTTTTAAGGCTAAAACATCATTAACTCCGTCCCCCGTCATAGCCACAGTTTTTCCAGCGCTTTGCAAAGCTTGAACTAATATTTTTTTTTGATCTGGCAAAACCCTGCCAAAAACATTATATTTTTTAACAATTTCTCTGACTTCTTCCATATTATTCGGCAAATTTTGACTATTATATTCCGCTATATTTTTAAAATTTACACCTTTGGCTATTTGACTAACTGACTCTGAACTATCTCCTGAGATAATTATTGGATTAATGCCTTGTTTATAAAAATAAGCAATAGTTTTGGCGGCATCTGAACGAATATTCTCAGAACAAATTATAAGCAATTTTGGCTGACCATTCTTAGCTAAAGCCAAAACTCTTTTCCCTTTTGCTAGATTGTCTGAAATATTGCCAAATAAATTGTCTTTTTTGAATTTTGGATTAATTACAATTTCTGGCGCCCCTAAAAGCCATTTCCCATCAAACCCTCTATCATTATTCACTATCAGTCCGCTATATTTTCTTTTTGAAGAAAATTCTATAATATCACTTTCGTTGATATCTAGATGCTTTTTTCTATCTTTTAATAAAAAGGTTTTATTTATATAGTCTTCAATTGCTAAAGATGTATTATTTTTAGTGGTAAATTCAATAATAGCCGACAATATTTTTATACTATTCTCATCTAATTTATCAAGAATTTCAATATTTTCAGCGACTATTGTTCCATCTGTGATTGTGCCTGTTTTGTCCAAACATAAAGTATCCACCCTAGCCAAGCCTTCCACTGCTGGCAATTGCTGAATTATAACTTTTTGACGCGCTAAAATAATAACTGCCAAAGCAAAATTAAATGACGTTAAAAGGACTAGCCCTTCCGGAATCATGCCAACTATTCCAGCAGTGGCCTGCACAACAGCCTCTTTCCACTGTCCATTTATAAATATGTCATTTATAGATCCGTATTCCCTCGCTTGGGAATAAAGCAAAAGCAAAGCAATAGGCAAAATTCCAAAAGATATATATTTTAAAATTTTATTAACTCCATCAACTAAATCAGATTTAATTAATTTATATTTTTTAGCCTCAACAGCTATTTTCTCAATATATGAATCAGCCCCAACCGCCCTAACTAAACAAATAGCGCTGCCTGAAACCGCAACTGAACCTGACAAAACTTCATCATTTGTCTGCTTTTTCACAGTGTCAGATTCACCTGTCAAAATAGATTGATCCACTTCTAATCCATTAGATTTCAGAACTTTTCCGTCTATAACAATTTGATCACCGCTAGATATATAAACCACGTCACCTGCTCTAACCTGATCTATTTCTGCTTCTTCTATGTCTTCTTCTATTTGCGAATTTGTTTTATCTTGAAGTATTTTTTGAAAATTGCTCTCTGAAAGATTTTGAAACTTTTCTTTTTTCAAAATTTTTACCTTGTTAGCAATTAATATAGATAACTTATCTAAATCCCATTTAGCTTTTACTTCCACCACTATTCCAATTAACATATTTATAAACACCACTATTACAAATAAGGCATCTTGCGGTGAACCAGCTAGAATCACTAAGCAAAAACAAACTGCTAAAAGGCCATTAAAAACAGTAAAAATGTTTTCTAGAAAAATTGAAGTATATGAACGTGATGTTTTATTCAATTGTTTCATCAAGTCTCCACGGAACAGACGAAACTATTACTCCGTTAATATAGTGAAGCTGGGTTTTGATTCTAAATGCGGATTGATTGTGCAAAAATTGCTCATACCATTTACTTGCCACAAATTCAGGAATATAGACTATTATCATATCGTTAGGATTGGCTTTACGCTGTTTTTTAATATAATTTATAATTGGTCGAGTTATTTGTCTATAAGGTGATTCAATTATCTTTAGCGGAATTTCCAAATCCTGCTTCAAATATTCATTTTCCAACTTTTGGGTATCTTTATTATCAACTGCCACAGTTAAAGCCTCTATGCTGTCCGGATTAGAAAATTTTGCATAAGACAAAGTCTTTATAGCTGGACGAGTTATATTAGAAATCAAAACAATAGCTTTCGTTTTACCTGAAATTGTTCTAATTTTTTTATTATTTGTTCTAACTCTAAGTTGTTTAGCAACCTTATTATAATGTTTATAAATTTTTGTCATAAGAAAATAAAAAATTGCCATCATAAATATTGAAATATAAGCCCCGTGAGCAAATTTGGTTATTATAACAATTATTAAAACAACTAGCGTCATAACAAAACCAACACAATTTACAATACGAGATCTTTTCATTTTTTTGATTTGCTTTTCATTACTGCAAGTTTTCAATAACTTATTCCAATGAATGATCATTGAAAATTGAGAAAACGTAAAACTTATAAAAACCCCCACTATATATAATTGAATCAATTTTGAAGTATCAGCTCCCGAAATTACAATTAAAATTGCCGAAATAATTGCCAAAATCATAATTCCATTAGAATAAGCCAACCTACCGCCTCTAGTATAAAATTGATGAGGAAAATATTTTGCTTTAGCTAAAACACTGCCCAAAACAGGAAAACCATTAAAAGCAGTATTTGCTGCCAAAATTAAAATTAAACCTGTGACAATAGAAACTACAAAAAATAATAAAGAAAAAGAATCCGACAAAGCAAAAGCTAATTGTCCTATAGCGGGAATTTGAAAATAACTATCTGGCATAGGCATACCGTTTATAGTTAAATCCTCTGCTGGGTTATTAACATACTTGACACCTGTGACATTTGACAAAAATAAAATGCTTATTAGCATAATAGTGCTTATAAAGCCAAGAATCAAAAGAGTTGAAGCAGCATTCTGAGATTTGGGCTTACGAAAAGCTGGCACCCCATTAGAAATAGCTTCAACACCCGTCAAAGCGGTACATCCAGAGGCAAAAGCTCTGGCTACCAAAAAAACAGCCGCAAAACCAAAAATTCCGTCTCTAAATTCCGAATTTGTCACAACTCCTAAATGGGCTGTGGGTGCATGACCCAAAGAGCCTGTGAAATATTTCCAAAAACCAAAAACTATTATCACTCCCATAAGGAATATAAATAGATAAACCGGTATTGCAAAAAAAGCTCCTGATTCTTTTACTCCTCGCAAATTCATAACCACTAAAAGACATAAAATAATTCCGCACATAAGCAATTTGTGATTACCTAATTGAGGAACTATTGACAAAAAATATTGAGCCCCACTAGATATCGAAACAGATACTGTTAAAATATAATCCACTATCAAAGCTGCTGCCACGCCTATGCCAAATTTACTTGACAAATTATCAGTCACAACTTCAAAATCTCCTCCCCCAGATGGATAAGCATGCACATTTTGACGATAAGACGCCACAACCACAAGCATAACAGCCACAACTGCTAATCCAACCCAAATTGAGCCAGAAGCAAAAAGTATTCCTGCCATTGAAAGAGTTAAAATAATTTCGTCAGGAGCATAAGCCACAGATGACAAAGCATCCGAAGCAAAAACCGGCAAAGCTATATATTTAGGGAGTAAAACCTCAGACTCTGAATCTGATGAAAGGGGTTTTCCAAATACGGTTTGTTTTAAACCATATAATATTTTTTCCACATATAAAAGTCTAACACACTATAACGAGTGTCCAACGTCATGAACAGTAATCGAGTTAGTCGAACCAACTTGCCCAAAAATTGATCCAAAAACAATTACGACTTTATCGCCATTTTCGACCAATCCAGCGCCTTTTAACGTCAAATCAGCCTTCGCCAAAGCATCTTTCATATTTTCAGGTTCTCCTGATAAGTAAGACCATGAGCCCCAAGTTAATGACAAAGCCCTATGAGAATGCTCTTCACTAGATAAAGCATAAATTGGTATTCTAGTTCTCATTCTAGCAATTCTATTAACGGTACTGCCGCTAGTTGTAAAAACTGCTATACATTTAGCGTTAATTGTTTCAGCTATTTTAACTGCAGAAAAAGCTATAGCTCCTCCCCCAGACCAATCGTAATTAGAAATTGTTGGAACTAAATCTAAACCATTATCTGTTTGATATTCACTTATTTTAGACATAACTTCAATCGTCTCTATAGGATATTTGCCAACAGATGTTTCACCTGATGTCATAGTAGCGTCAGCTCCTTCAATCACAGCAATCGCGCAATCATTTATTTCAGCTCTAGTAGGAGTTGGATTATCAGTCATAGATTCAAGCATTTGAGTCGCAATTATAACAGGTTTAGCATATTGACGCGCTAAATTAATGCATTTTCTTTGAATTATGGGAACTCTTTCAAGGGGGCATTCCACTGCTAAATCCCCTCTTGCTACCATAATCCCGTCAAAAGTTTTTATAATCGCTTCTAAATTTTCCACAGCTTGAGGTTTTTCTATTTTAGCAATTATCGGCATTTTTCTGCCTTCTTCTTCCATAATTTGATGTGTTCTTATAATGTCGTCGGGCGATCTAACAAAACTCATAGCAATTAAGTCGGCACCTGTTTTTATACCCCAGCGCAAATCTTCTTCATCTTTTTGAGTAAGAGCCGGAATAGAAACCGCCACGCCTGGCAAATTTAGACCTTTATGATCTGAAACTGGCCCGCCAACTTTCACCTTGGTTACAACTTCGTTTTCTTTAACTTCAACCACTTCAAGCCTAACTTTCCCATCGTCCACCAAAAGCAGTTCTCCCGGTTTACAATCTGCTGGCAAGCCTTTAAAAGTCGTCGAAACTTTTTTTTCATCACCTAAAATGTCATCTGTTGTTATAATAAATGTGTCACCTTTAACTAAAACAGGCTTTTTGCCATCTGCAAATACGCCTAATCTTATTTTAGGGCCTTGTAAGTCTACTAGCACGGCAGTATTTCTGCCTAACTCAGCACTAGCCTTACGTATATTATTATACACTTTTAAATGAGTTTCAGGGTCCCCGTGTGAACGGTTCAATCTAGCAACGTCCATCCCAGCAATTATTAATTTTTTAATTTGCTCATAACCCTCTGTGACGGGTCCAATTGTTGAAACAATTTTTGCTCTACGCATATAAACTCCTACTATATTTTTTTTATTTAGTTTTGCACAATTTCTAGCACTTACAGTTTATCATTGTTGTTTTTTAAAAATTAATCTTATAAGACTTTTTTATACACTTTTTTAGTTTCAAGAGCAATTTTATTCCAAGTGAAACTATTTTCCACCCTAATCCTACCAGCTTGACCGTATTTTTTAGCTCTTGATAAATTAGAAAACATTTTATTTATAGCTTCAGCAAAATCATTTACAAAATTATTTGGATTAACTGGTTCACCAGTAATAGCCTTTTGTTCAATATCAACCAAAATTCCTGTTTGTTTATCTAAAACAACTTCAGGAATGCCGCCTGTTTTAGTAGCCACAACCGGTAAAGATAATGCCATAGCCTCTAAATTAACTATTCCTAATGGTTCGTATATAGAAGGACATAAAAAAACATCTGACATTTGCAAAACGCATTTAAGATTATCTAAAGATAACATATCAGAAATCATAACTACATTACCTCTTTTGCTTTCAAGATCTTTATAAAGTGTTTGAACCTCTCTGGCTATTTCTTTGGTGTCAGGCGCACCAGCACACAAAATTACTTGTATATCCTTTGGAACTTTTAACAAAGCTTTCATTAAATAAGGCAAGCCTTTTTGACGAGTAATTCTGCCCACGAAAACTGCTGTTGGCACATCAGGTTTTATTTTATATTTTTTTTCTAAATCGGTTTTAATTTCAGAATATTTATCTATTGACAATTGTTTAAATTTATTTATATCTATACCATTTAAAACAACAAAAACTTTGCTCGAATCTATTTCAGGATAACACCGCAAAATATCTTTTTTCATAGCTTGCGAAACCGCTATTATTGCATCAGCTGTTTGATAAGCTGTTTTTTCTATAAAACTAGAAATTACATAGCCTCCACCTAGCTGTTCAGCCTTCCAAGGTCTCAAAGGCTCTAAAGAATGAGCTGTCGCAACATGAGGTACGCCAAGATTTTTAGAAACCAAAAAACCTGCTAAATTAGCATACCAAGTATGAGAATGAACTAAATCAGTTTGTTTTATCTCGTTAGCTATTTGATTATCAATATCTATTGCTTGAAAAACGCCATTAAGGTTATCTGCTTGCTGCATATAGCCAAAAACACCAGGATCTTTTCTTGGTCCTTCAAAACATCTTATTCTAACATTTATATCAGTGGCTTTTTTTAATGCTTTTGATAGCTCTGTTACGTGAACACCTGCTCCTCCATACACATAAGGCGGATATTCGCGTGTTATAATATCTATTTGCATACTAACATTTTAGCATAATATAGTATCTTATTATTGTAGGCCTATATTAACCCCGCATAGCTCAGCAGGATAGAGCATCCCCCTCCTAAGGGGAAGGTCGCATGTTCGAATCATGTTGCGGGGACATTTGTTTTTTTACCCTTTTGCTGTGCTATCAGAGGATTCAAAAAAAGTTATCAATTGAACAGCCAAACTCCTAAAAAGCTGTCTTGAATATTTTGATTCATAAATAGCACGACAAAAGGAAGTCTTTTATATTATTTTATTCTGGATTTTTATTATAGATTTATTTAGTAGATTTTGCTTTTTGTTTCACAGAAACGTTTTTACTATCATTTTGCGATACTAAATCAACCACTATATCAGAATTTTTGCTATTTCGGCTAATTGTACAGCTTCCCTTGGCCATATTAAACAAAACTTTATTAGCAAAAATAGTCGGCACAGTATGAACAATATTTTCTTTATCTGTATATTCCTCCATGCTAAAGTGCCCCTCTACACATACAGGGTCTGATTTATAAACAGAATTTGCCACATTTTCAGCCAAAGTGCCCCACGCCTTAACTGATAGCCACGTTGTCTGGCCAGACACCCAAGCACCGGTTTTATCTCTATATCTATCGGTATGCGCCATTCTAAAATTGACATAGTTTTTATTCTCTTTTTCGCCTACAAAGTATTTTGGATCATCTCCCACAAAACCTTCAGCTGTTATTGTTAATGTATTACTCATATTCATCCTTTCTTAACTCGAAATCAATACATATATAGATTGACATTTCAGTTAAAATTAGTCAAATATAAGAATTTAAATTGTTGAAAACCTGTCTTTTAGCCTGAATTCAAAAGAATATTTTTTATTTATTTTTATTAAATTTATTTCTAAAGTGAAGCGATTCTAACTTGTGTAAATTCATCAAGTTTTTGGTCATCAGAAAAGTCAACCTTTTTCACATTAGCTAATGAAGCTTCCACATCTTGAAAAATACCATCCAAAGTAATAGAAAAGACCCCTTGTCCTTCTCGTAAAATATCATAAACTTCTTCTTTAGACTTACAAGCATAAACAGAAGTCCCATCAGAAACAATTGTGGCATCCTTCAAATTTTCAAATTGTGTTTTCATTATATTTATAGCGGTTCTAACCTTTTGTAACGATATTCCTAAATCACCAGTAATTTTAGCAATTAACCTTATAAATACTATATCTTTAAAACTATAAAGTCTGTGAACTCCTGAAGAATGCGAAACTCTAATAGATGGCGTAACCAAACCTGTCGTTGTCCAATAATCTAACTGGCGAAAAGTTATTCCCACAGCAGCACAAACTTGTGGACCTTTATACCCAGCCTTTTCAAATTCTGATAATTCAGGTTCTAATTTGAACAACTCACCTTGATCACGATCTGTCAATTTCATTATTTTTCCTAACTGCTATAATTTTTAACTATAAAACAGATTAACATTTAAAAAAAGTTGACACACTGCATTATTGTAAAAATTTTGTAAAAACACAAACTCAATTTTTTTTTCAATTAAAAAAATAATTCTATAAAATTTAAATCTACTTATATTCGTTATTTCCCGCCGCTGAGAAAAAATACTAAATGGTATTTACCAATCAATATTTTATCACCACTAACAATTTTAGATTCATTTTCAATTCTAATTCCATTTATATAGGTTCCATTTAAGGACGACAAATCTTTCAAAGTCCAATTATTATTATTTACTCTTGTTATTAAAGCATGCTTTCTGGAAATAGTGTTATCGTCTAACAAAATATCCGCCTCTTCATTTCGCCCTATTAAAGTAGTTGGAGTATTCAATAAATATCGTGCATCAATCTGTCCATCTTTGTGTTCTAACAATAAGGCTGTACCTAATTCCAGTTTTGAAATTACATCCATTTCTTCTTGGGAAAGTATAAACAACTCATCAGTATAGGACTGATCTGTTTTGGGTAAACCTATAGATGTATAATCATTAATATCGGGTAAAGACATAATAATACTATTTTACACTATTTTTTTTCGATATTTGCAAATAATATTTATAGACTATATAAAAATAATGCCCCCCAGCCAATAAATGCAAAATAAGAGCCCAAATCACCGCTGCCCAGCCCAACGACCATATAAAATTATCATTAGTGTCAATTATATTTGACAAATAAACAATTGGCAAAGAATAGAGTAATAAAGCAGTTGAAACTTTTCCCAAAACGCTCACTCTAACAGGACCAACATTAAACTTTGCAAAATATACTTGTAAAAAAGCGACAAACAATTCTCTAATTAGCAAAACTAGAAATATCCACAAAGGTAATTTATTTTGTAAACATAAAAAAATTATTAAACATAAAATATATAACCTATCAGCCACAGGGTCTAAGGCCTGACCTAATTTGCTGATTTGATTATACTTTCTGGCAACTGCCCCATCTAACCAATCAGATAAACCGCTAATAATTACTAATAATAAAACATATAAATCTTGATGATTAATAATAAAATAACATAAAGGAAAAATTGAGCAAATACGCAAAAAGCTTATTATGTTGGGAACAGTCCAAATTTTATATTGCATATTTTCTATATAGAAATAAAATACTTTAAAAAATTAGTCTTTATAGGCACTAACAGCGTTTTGATAAATAGCCGTAATCTCATCAGCGCGATTAGACGCCGAAAACACCGCAGAGCCAGCGACAAACACGTTTGCGCCAGATTGAGCAGCTAAATAAACATTTTTACTAGTAATACCTCCATCAACCTGTATATTAACATTAAGTTTATTTTTAGTTATAAAATCACGTAAACGTCTAACTTTACTCATTTGGTGTTCTAAAAATTTTTGCCCACCAAATCCCGGTTCAACAGTCATAATCAAAACCATGTCAAATTCATCTAAAATATCAAATAAAGGTTCCACTGGTTCGGCTGGCCGCAAAGCAATTGCCGCCTTACAGCCAATTTCTCGCAAAATTCTAGCTAGCCTTACAGGTGCCGAAACTGCTAAATAATGAAAAGTGACTGAGTCAGCCCCCATTTTAGCATAATCTATAGCCCATCTATCAGGATTTTCTATCATTAGATGAACATCTGATTTTATAGGATTTACTTTTATATATTGTTCAACAACGGGGCCCCCAAAAGTTAAATTAGGTACAAAATGATAGTCCATAACATCTATATGTGCCCAATCAGCATTAGAGATGGAATTTAATTCTGCTTCAATATTAGCAAAATCAGCCGATAAAATGCTAGGTGCAACTTCAATTTGTGACATAATACTAGTATATATCATATTTTTTATAATCAGCTAATAACTGGTAATAGAAAATAGCGCAAATATACAAAAAGATAAATAGAAAACAGTAACTCAATTGAAGGAGTTAAAAATGTCAAAAACACGACTAGAAGCATTTAGCGATGCTGTTATTGCAATAGTTATAACCATTTTAGTTTTGGAATTAAAAATTCCCCAAGGTGAAAACATTTTAAACGGTTTAGATGAACTCAAACACCAATTTTTAATTTATATTTTATCATTTATAACAATTGCTATTTATTGGATTAACCATCATCATTTATTTCAAGCAACAAAAATTATTACAGGAAAAATTTTATGGGCTAATACTATTTTACTACTATTTTTGTCACTTTTTCCTTGGACCACTTCATTTGTGACAGAATATCCTAATCATATAATTCCACAGATAACATATGCCTTGGTCATGTTACTGGCTGATTTCACATGGTTTATTATGACAATATTTTTAGATAAAAGCAATCAAACAGTGACCATTTTAAGAGCTGACAAAAAGCTGTTTATGACTTTTAGTTTAATAATTATAGGAATAATTTTAACACCCCTGTTAATTTATTCCGCACTTATAGGCTGTGCGGCATCTTTGTTGCCATGGATTATCCCTAGCAAAAAAATTGAAAAAACCATAAATAACAAAATTATTCATTAACTAAAAACAATTTAATTACTTTTTTTCAGGAGCGAGCTGCCCCAAAAAATTATTACCAGCGACAATTAATATTTTAGAAAGCCGTCAATATGTTTTTCAAGAAATTGTTTTGAAAATTTTTGCGGTAGTTATGCTTAAAGCAAGAAAATTTTCAAAAGTGAGTGGGACTGCAGACTAATTTTTTAATTCAATTACAAAAACGTCATTAACTAAAAACAATTTAACCACTTTTTGCCCAAGCGAACTGTCCAAAAAATTATTACCAGAAAAAACTAATATTTTCAAAACCTAATATTTTTAAAACTAAGAAAAAATATTTTTTGAGTAGTCTGAAGAAATGTGCGTAGTTTAAATTAGACAAGCATTTTTTCAGCACAGCGCGTATGTTCGCGTCTGAGGTTGTATGTTCTTTTTTTTTAATTCAATTAGTGAAAGATAATTAACTAAAAACGATTTAACCACTTTTTTCAGGAGCGAACTGCGCTAAAAATTATTATCAGCGACAATTAAAATTCTACAACTGAGGCAAAAAATCAATTTTGAAGAGTATGACTCGGCCAAGCGGCCCGGAGCGCTCGAAAAATTGCTATTTTTTGCGAAGGCTGGAGAATTTTTAAATTTAACAATTCGGTAATAATTTTTTGGGACAGTGAGTGTTTTTTTTTTTTGTAAAAATTTTAATATACCCTAAAGATTTAAAATATTGAAAGTAGGTAATTATGTTAAATTTTAAAGATTTAAATTATAGAAAAAGCTTTTTTAAAGATAAATTCTTTAAAAATAATAATTCCAAAAAAATAGGAGTTTTAGGAATAATTCTCATCTTTGGAAGTATATGTTTTGTGAATACTCCTGCAATTTCAAACGCTTCCGCTTCTCAATCTGTTTTAAATATTGCCAAAGGAGGTACCAATGCTAACAGCGCAGAATCGGCTCAAATAAATCTAGGACGCACGGATTCCATTTCTTCTAATTCAACCGATAATCAATTTCCAAGCTCCAAAGCTGTTTATGATTATATAAATTTACAATTCCCCGAGTTTGCGGCATTAGACACCAGCGGAAACTACATCTATTCACACGATGGATTAACCTGGTCTGAACCCAAACAAATTGCTAATGGCCCTAGCAGATGGTTAACTGCTACTTATGGCGGGGGCCAATTTATCGCTGCTGGCTCAACTGGAAAAATAACTACTTCAAAAGACGGAATCACATGGACAGAAGCTGTAACAGTGCCTGGTGCAGAATCAATATCTTTAGAATCTATTGCTTTTGGAAATAATTATTTTTTAGTATCTGGAAATGGCATAATTGCAAGATGTCTAATAACAACCGACTGCTCCATTAGCGGCAACTGGTCTGTTGTGTTTTCTGGAAGAACCTATGGTCCTAGATATATAGCATTTGGCAACGGCAGGTTTTGGGCCAGTTGGGAGGCAAATTTTTTATCTACAAATAACGGAGAATCATGGACTATGTATGGCTGGCCTAGCGGCACCGGCTGGAGCAGTACTATTTTTTATGCTCTAGGTTATTTTTGGACTGACGGGGACAATAGCTTGGCAAAATGCCCCGAAGGAAGCACAACATGGATTAACACAGGTTTTTTTACAGATATTAATGGCTGGACTAGCGGAAGCACAGACGGAAACCAAACAATTGTAATGTCAAGACCAAATATTATAGCATATTCTAAAGATTCTGGGAATAGTTTCACAACAATTAATGTATCTGACACAGAAATTTATCAACTAGCTTATAAAAATGGATTTTTTTGGGGAATTACTAATAATAAAATTCTCTATTCATCCGATGGCATAACATGGCAAAGCAAAGCCTTGCCTAGCGGCACATGGCTTGCACTAGCTGTTAAATAAAACTTATTTATTTAAATCATAACTAGACTTTTGTTAGTTTGTCAACGGTAAAAGCATCAAATATTTTTCGTAAAACATTTGAATTAGACATTTTATTATTGCGAAATGTTTTATATACTACATCCCTACTTATGCCTATTATTTGTGCTAGATTATTTATAATTCTAGCTTTTGCTATTTCATTCTCAACTTCTGAAAGATATTCTGGACGTTCTTCTAAACAAATTTTTAAATATTCACTTATAGTTTCTTCATCAGTTAAAAATTCAACTTCATCATATTCAATTGTTCTCATTTATTGCTCCTTTACTAACCTCTTGGCTATTAATATATCTCTTTTTTGACTTGATTTATTTCCCCCTACTAATAATATTATAACACTGTTATTTTTTAGTATAATAAATCCTAATACCGCCACTTATATGTATTCTACTTTCATAAAGATTTTTAGATATATATTTGTTGTCCCCGAATTTACCAGCCCTAAAATCTTTTACTAACATAGATATTTTATTTCCAACTTTCTTATCTTTTAAATTCTTACGCCACCTATAAAAATTATCATGCATTTTTATTTTATATTGCAAATTCTCACCC
>JAITRN010000081.1 GCA_031288355.1 Candidatus Opitulatrix roisinitermitis
TCGCTTTATAGATATAATCCCGACAATGCCGAATTAAGCAAACCAGCTATGACGTTAGATTATAAAAAGCCCGATTTTTCCATTATGAAAGATTTTATGCTAAAACAAAATCGTTTTTCGTCTCTTAAAGCAATTCATGGCGATAAAGCTGATGAATTATTTGACAAAACAGTGTCTTTTGCTAAAAAGAGATTTTTATATTATGCTGACCTTTCTGGACAGGGCGAAAAAATTCGTTCAAATGTTGAAAACTAATTTAAACGCTGCTTAATTTGTTCAACTAATTTTAGATCTTTTAAATTAGTTACTTCTTGTATAACTTCAATTATATCTTTATTTTTTAACATTTCTTTCAGTTTGACAGATTCCTCATCTGCGCTGTCATAATATTTAAAAACTATTGCCACAATATCTAATAAATTATTATACGGCAAACCAAATTGTTTACATTCTCTTATAGGTCTTATAAACCTTTCATGAAAACCTAATTTTCTAATAGGCGTTCTAGCTACTCGACTAATATTATCACTTATATAATGATTTTCAAATCGCTGCATAATTTTTTTCAAATAGGCCTGATGTTCAACTTCATCAAATTGCCATTTTTTAATAAGTAACTGGCTCGTTTCATTTAAAACAGCTTTCAATTTAGAAAAAACCTGTTCATTTGCCATAGCCTTATCAATAGTCTTAAAGCCCAAAGATTGCCCTAAATACGAAACGGCTGCATGTCCTGTATTAACTGAAAAAAGTTTTCTTTCAATAAAGGGTTGCAAATTACTAACATAGTGAACACCTTGTAAATTAATATCTAAACTTTTTCTAGCACCGTTATCCACCACCCATTCTGAAAACGGCTCAACGCTAACATATAAGGGGTCTATATGTTTTTGCAAAGGAACTATTCTATCAACAGCAGCATTAGGAAAACCGATATTTTCTAAATTGTTTAAAACATATTTTTCAATATGCGATTTTAAAAATTCAGACCCTCCAAGCATATTTTCACAAGCTATAATATCCAATGGTATATTATTGCTGTTAGCAAATCTTTTTTGCAAACCTTTAGCAATAAGTTCAGCTATAAAAGGTAAAATATTAGGACCTATAGCAGTGGTAATTATATCACATTGAGCAATACTTTCTATCACTAAATCAGCCTGAGTTCGGTTATTTAAACCTGTGACATTATCTATCTGAATTTTTTTACCATTTTTATCTGCTATTTCAATAGTATATTGACCTCGTAATTTTAGTTGATCTATTATTTCATCATTTATATCAACAAATATTATCTGATATCCGTTATTGTGTAAAATCTCCCCTATAAAACCTCTACCTATATTTCCAGCTCCAAAATGAACAGCTTTCATAATGTTTTTTAAAAACTTATTAGATTAATAATTTCAAATTTGCTTTTAGCGGCAATTAGCTTTTTAACGTTATTTATATCTGAACAAAATATAGCAATTTTTTGCAAAATTTCTAAATGTTCATCGCCAATACCCGCAATACCAAATAATATATTAGCTGTCTCTTCTCCAAAAGCCACCCCTTTTGGAACCTGACATAAACAAATTCCTGACTTTTTCACTAAACTTCTAGCTTCATCTGTGCCATGCGGAATAGCAATATTATTTCCAATATAAACAGAGACCATTTTATCTCGTTCAATCATTTTGTCAATATATCCTGATTCTATACAACCAGCTTTAAACAATTTTTCTCCGCAAAAACGAATAGCTTCATCTTTATTGACAAAAGACATATTTAAATCAATTAGATCTTGAGTAAGCTTAACATTTGTCATATAACCATATCCTTATTTTAGTAGCTCATTTAAATTTATATTTAATTTATTATTCTTTCAATTTTTCAATTATTTCACCATATTTAGGCGTTGATAAAAAATCTTTGACTGCTATATGTTCAGCGGTTGGCGTTTTTGCTTTTACTCTATCAAGTAATTGTTCCTGAGTAACAATAAGGCTATTAGGGTCATCAATTAATTTAGAAATAGCCAAATTAATAACTTTATAATCAAGAGAAGCTTTTTGAATTTTATCTCGTAATATAGAAGCACCCATAGCCGATGATCCCATACCTGCATCACAAGCAAAAATTATAGTTTTTATTTCTTTTAATGTTTTAGCGTCAAAAGCTTTATTGTTTTGTACACCTTTACTAAAGGCTTTATTTTGAGCAATTGTTTGGCTAGCCTTTAAAAAATCGTCACTAACCGATTTGTCGGATTTTAAAATTATCATAGATATTAAAAAAGAAACAGCACAAGCCACAAATATGCCACACAAAACCCCTAAATAGGTGCCTCCCGCAGTCATACCCATTATAGCTATAATAGACCCCGGTGATGCAGGGGCTCTCAGCCCTGAGCCTAAAAGAACATTTGTGAAAGTTCCAGCCACACCGCCGCAAATAACAGACAAAAATAATGCAGGTTTCATCATAACATAAGGAAAATAAATTTCATGTATGCCGCCAATAAACTGAATAATGGCAGCACCAGGAGCTGATGACTTCGCAGCACCTGACCCAAATAAACAAAATGCTAATAAAACGCCTAACCCTGGTCCGGGGTTCGCTTCTAATAAAAACAAAACAGATTTACCATTTTGACTAGCTTGATCAATGCCTAATGGTGTTAAAATTCCATGATTTATAGCATTGTTTAAAAAGAGTATTTTAGCTGGTTCTATAAATAAATTAGCTAATGGCAAAAGCCCAGCATTCATAATAGCTTGAACCATTTCCCCTAAAATATCTGTCAAACTTCTGACAAAAGGGCCGACCCCTACATAAGCCAATAAAGCCAACGCAAAACCTATTAAACCTGCCGAAAAATTGTTAACTAACATTTCTAAACCTGGTTTTATTTTATTTTCCACCCATTTATCAAAATATTTAATTGCAAATCCGCCAATAGGCCCCATAACCATACCGCCCAAAATCATAGTAACATGAGTTGGCTCACCGTCAACGATAACAACAGCTCCTTCTATAGCACCCATAACAGCAATTGCACCAACCACTCCCCCTCTTTCATCTGATATTATTTTCCCACCACTGTAGGCTATTAAAATAGGAATTAAAAATTCGAGCATTGGAGAAACCATATTAGCAAATTCCTTATTAGGAATAAAACCATCAGGTATAAAAAGAGCTGTTAAAACACCCCATGCTATTAGAACCCCTATATTGGGCATAATCATGCCTGAAAGAAAAGTACCAAATTTTTGGATATTAGCTTTTATATTCATATCTTTATCCTTTCAAAAAAATGCAAATTAACTGGTATTCAACAATAACAGTTTATAATAAAACTTTTTTGAAATTAAAACTATTCTATTGTATTAAAAAAATGTTAAAAAACAAAAAACCGAGTTTCTAAAAAATGCTTATCTAAAAGCGTTTTATTTAGAAACTCGGTTTTTAATGAATTTAAAAATCGAAGGATTTTAAAAAATTATTTAACTGCTGCTTTTAATTTTGCGCCTACTTTAATTTTAGCAACTTTACCAGCAGGTATTTTTATAGCTGCACCTGTTGCAGGGTTTCTACCGTTGCGTGCAGCACGATTTGCTACATAAGCTTTTAAGTACCCTGTCCAGTTTACTTCATCCCCACCCTTCAAAGAAGAGATAAGAACACTTTCAACAGCATTCAATGCTCTTTGAGCATCTGCAACTGTTAATCCTGATTTTTTTGCTACCTCAGTTACGAGATCGCCTTTTGTTAATGTTGTCATATTATTTCCTTTCTATTTCAACATTCATCAATTATAGGTCTTAATAAAAATAAGACTTAATTAAAATTTATCATAGATTACTTAGATTTACTTTATTTATTAGGTGTGTTGAAAATTTAATCTCTTTTAGAAAAATAACTAATTTTAAATATCAAAACAAGTTATTTTATCTTTAGGAAACTTATCTTCCAAAATATACTTATTAATATATCCGCTAATACACTTATTATCTTTATTATATGAAGTATGGTTAAAACTATTATTAGTAATTAAAATAGCATTATCTGACATCTCCTTAGCTGTTTCTTCAGCCTCTTTATAAGGGGTCGCAGGATCATTGGTTGAAGCAATCAAAATTATTTTATTATTTGTTTTCTGCCTAAATTGAATTTTTTGCAAAAATTTTGATTTGGAAAAACCCGAACATGATAAATTAGGATATATTAAAAATTTATAAAATACAGGAGCTATTTTTTTATATTTATCAACATCTAAGTCAGCTTTTTCTTGACTAATATCTAACTTATTATCTAAACAAGAAATAACCAAATTTGCTTCTATAGTATTATTTTTATAAAATCCATTTTCTCGATCATTATACAAATTTGCTGCCTGCATTAGCAAATATGGATCTTGTTTAGTTATTGCATTATATAAACTTTTGACTAAAAACTGCCAAGAATTTTTTGAATATAAAGCTGCTATAACTCCATAAAAAGCAGCTGTATCAGTCAGTTTTTGTCCATTTCCTAAATCTAGCGGCTGAACTGACAATCGACTAAAAAAATCACTAATTTGATTTTGAGCTTGAATTATATTTGACGAAAAAGGACAATTTAGGGCTTGTGAATTCTCATCTGAACAATATTTTAAAAACTCTTTTAAACTAGCAGAAAAACCTTGAGCTTGTGAAAAAATATATTTATTAGCGTTTTGAGTAGTATTTGGAGCAGTTATGCCGTCTAAAATAACTTTACCGATATTTTTTGGGAATAAAGAAACATAGTATTCACCAATTGAACTACCGTAAGAAAATCCAATATAATTTAACAAAGGCTCTCCTGACAAAGCCCTAATTAAATCTAAATCTCTAGCCACAGATTGCGTATCAACAAAATCTATAATATCGCCAGAGAGCCTTTGACAGTTTTTAGCCAATTGGGTTTGATCGTTTATTAAAGAATCAATTTGTTCAGGCAATTTATAATTTGTTTTATATATATAATCATCTTTTTCAGAAATATTCGAAAAACATTCTATTGGGCTAGATAGCCCCACACCTCGCGGATCAAATGATATAATATTAAAATTATCAATAATTTCTGATGGTAAAAGGCTATCTATTGCAAAAGGCAAAAATTTAACTCCGCTGGCACCAGGCCCTCCGGGATTTATAATTATAGTTCTTTGAGAAGGTGTTTTTGCTAAATGAATATTTAAAGCTAATTCAATACTGCCTTTATTTGGTTTTTGCCAATTTTTTGGAGCTATAATTTTTGCACACCGCCAGCTGAACCCAATATATGAAATATCACTATATTTTGTATTAAAAAAACCATTCTCTAAACAACTATGCCAATTGACTGATTGGTTATAATAATTTTGGGCATCTAATATTTGCCCTTGTGCCATACTTGAAGCGGGCGGAAGACTAATTTTATAAAAAACTAAATCTAAATTAACAATTGATGAAAATGCTAATATCAAAGCAATTACAGCTGACACCAATTTTCCAATTACATAAACGCAATTAGTGACCACATATATAGTATAATATTTTTATGACAAATTTACAAACTGTCGGCAAAACTTCAATTTTTGAAACATCAATTAGTTGTGTTTGTATATTTAGTTTAATAATTTCAATTTTATTTAGTAATACCCTTTTGTCAATAATAACTTTAGTTTTAAGTTTACTTTTTTGCTTTGCTTGGCCTAGACTTTTAGTTTTAGAACATCCTATTTCAATTTTTATAATAACTGCTTTTATGTCAACTTGTGCAATTGTTTTACAAACTTTTTTCACTCTTTTAGGAAATCTAACATACCAAATATATATATTTACATTATGTTTTATAGTTTGTGTTATAGATGAATTATTTATTTCTAAAAATAAAGAACCTATGTCGTCATTAGCATATTCTTTTTTAGGATCATTAATTGCAGTGTCTTCTGTAGGCTGGATTTCTTTAAATCAACTTAGTCAATCAGCAAAATTGTATACTATATATTCTTTATTAATTTTATTTAGCTGCTGTTTTCTTCCCATATTTGAAAAATTTCTTTTAAATAAATTGTCTTATCAGCAATTTAATTATGCTCGTTTTAGTATTTCAGCCAGTTTAGGTATTTTTGGTAGTCTAATTAGTTATTTTTCCATTTATGCCACAGTTGGAACTATTTTATCATGGAAACTGTGTTTAATTATATCAAATATTATCTTTATATCATTTGTTGTTAAGACAGTTTTATTTTCTGATATTTATATAAAAAAATCAATATTAGCAAAAGCTATTTTTCCAATATTATTTTCAGGAATATTAGTTTATATTGCCCTAAACCTTTTTATTAGATAATTTTCATTATTATTTAATATTATTTTCACAACCAATCATTATATTTCCTAATATAAATTCTTTTAGCCAAACTAATTGAAAAACAATAAAAAATAATAATTACTGTTAAGTATATAAAATAATTAGCTTCCAAAGGCACAAGACCTAAAGCTCGCCCCAAATTCGTGAAAGGAATAAGTGTTGTGAAAATTATACTAAAAAAAGTTATAATAGCGACCGAAAAAGAAGGTCTGGATTTGATAAATGGCAAAATTTGATTAGTTCTTATAAGATGAATTATAAATGTTTGGCTCCACATAGACTCTATAAACCAACCAGTTTGAAATATAGCAATATATAAAAATTGCTGCTGAGGGTTAGATAAATTAGAAAAAAGTTCACCATTAGTAAAAGCTGGGCATATATAAAAATATAATAATGCAAAGGTAATAATATCAAATATTGAACTTATAGGCCCTATTCTAATCATAAAACGAGCAATATTTTTAGAATCCCAAGAACGGGGTCTTGCTAAAAAACTTTTGTCTACATTGTCCCACGGTATTACTGTACAAGTTATATCATAAATTAAATTCAGTAACAAAAGTTGGATAGAAGACATTGGCAAAAACGGCAAAAAAGCTGAGGCTATTAAAACTGAAAATATATTTCCGAAATTCGACGATACTGTCATTTTAATATATTTAATCATATTGCCATAAGTTTTGCGCCCCTCTATTATGCCGTCCTCTAAAACACCTAAATCTTTTTTAAGAAGAATAACCCTAGCAGACTCTTTAGCAACATCTACGGCTGTATCAACACTTATTCCAGCGTCCGAAGCTTTCATAGCCAAAGCATCATTAATCCCATCGCCCATATATCCAACAGTATGCCCCCCCCCTCGCAAAGCCTGAACTATTCTTTTCTTTTGCAAAGGAGACAATTTTGCGAAAATATTTATTTTTTCAACCTCTTGAACTAATTTTTCATCAGTCATTTTATCTATATCAGAACCTAAGGCTAATGCGCTAATATCAATACCTATTTTTGAACATATATTAGCCGTTACTCTTTCATTATCCCCCGTTAAAATTTTAATTCCAACCCCATGTGTATCTAAAGCGCCAATAGCTTCTTTAGCTGATTCTTTTGGAGGATCTAAAAAGGCTAAAATACCAATTAAAATCATATTTGATTCATCTTTCACGGAAAAAGACTCGACTTCTGGAGGATTATTCTTTTGAGCTATAGCTACAACCCTCATACCATCATCATTTAAATCTTCAACATTTTTTATTATAATCTTTTTTAAATTTTCAGTTAATTTCTGAACTTTTCCTCCATATTCCACATATTTAGAAATTGACAGCATTTCTTCAACAGCGCCTTTAGTTATAAGTTTTGTTTTGCCAGTTGGTCCCTGAACCACAACACTCATTCTACGTCTTTCAAAATCAAAAGGTATTTCATCCACTTTTTGAAAGGCCGATGGCAAATCTTTTAAATTATTGTCTTCAACAGACAATTTTTCAGTTGTTTCTATAATAGATAAATCCATTAAATTTTTTAAACCTGTCTGATAATAGCTATTCAAAAAAGCGTGTCTCAAAACCCTATTATTTTCTTTACCTTCAATATCTAAATGATACTCTAAGACCACTTTATCTTGAGTGAGAGTCCCTGTTTTATCAGTACATAGAATATCCATAGAACCTAAATTCTGAATAGCATTTAAGGATTTAATAATAGTATCTTTTTTGCCCATAGCAACAGCTCCTCGAGACAAAGCAGTTGTGACAATCATTGGCAGCATTTCTGGAGTTAGCCCAACGGCAACTGATATAGCAAATAATAACGCTTGAAGCCAATCGCCTTTTGTAAATCCATTTATAAACAAAACCAGAGGCACCATAACAAGCATAAAACGTATTAAAATCCAAGAAACCGAATTAACTCCTTTTTCAAAACTTGTTGGTTCAGCCTTTTGATTCAGCGAAGAAGAAATTTTTCCAAAAACTGTATTATCCCCAGCTGAAACTACTATACATGTGGCCGAGCCAGACACAACAGTCGTTCCTAAAAATGCCATATTATTTAAATCTGTTAAATTTTTAGAATTAGAATTTATAATTGTTGTGGCAGATTTTTCTCTTGGCTCACTCTCTCCCGTTAAAGAACTTTCATTTATAAACAAATCTTTTTCTCTTATTATGCGAACATCAGCTGGCACAATGTCCCCAGCGGCTAAATAAACTATATCTCCGACCACTACTTCTTCTAAAGGTATTTCTTCTTTTCCTATGCCTAATCTTTGAACTGCGCAAGTAGTTTCAACAGACTGGGATAGCCTTTCAGCAGCATTTCCGCTTCTAGTCTCCTGAATAAATCGTAAAATTCCACTAATAAAAACCATAGTTGCAATAATAATAACTGTTGAATAACTAGCTTGACCAAATGGGGCTAAAATTATATCTGTTACAGATGAAACACTAGCTAAAATTATCAAAATAACTGTAAAAGGATTAATAAAAGCATTAAAAAGTCTTAAAATAATCCAACTTTTTTTACCTTTAGAAATTTTATTATTTCCGTTAATTTCACGAGACAATTCTATTTGTTCATCATCCAGCCCGTTAAACGAGGAATTTAGTTTTTCTAAAACGTCTAACGCCTTCATTTTGGAATAATAGAACACGTCATTTGCCATATTTTTAGTCTATCACGACGGTATATAAAGTGATATACTTAAGATATGACATCAGACAATCAAAACAACGATTCAAATAATAATCAAGATAATCCTTTTATTCCTGAACAAATCCAACAAATGATAGCTGTAGTGAATAAAATTATGTCATCTGGCAAAGATGTAACAATAGATTCAAAAGCTATTATTCAAATCGCTAAATCGGTCGTTCAAAACTCAAACAGTCCTGTGTCCCCTTTGATTGACACCGACAAAAACAAATATCTCAATTATTATAGAGCATCATCATTATGGATAGATTCTATTAGCGATATTGTGCCTCGCAATTCCCTAACATCAAATATTTATAGCCGTATACAATTTATAAATTTAGTGTCTCCAGCAATCATTTCATTAGTGCATCCAATTGCTAATAAATTTTCTGATGAACTAATTAGAATTACTAAAGAGCGGTTTGGTGATGACAAATTACCCGATTTTGGAATTACTAGCGGAAATTTTTCATCAATCATTTCAGGAAATAACTCAGACCCAGCCAAAATTGTCCGTTCAATAGGTATTGTAGCATTTACCATGCAAATAGGTCAAGTTGTAGGAAATCTAGCTTTAAACGCTAATACCAGTACTGATTTAAGTTTATGTTTACTAAAAGATAATTATTTAGGATTTTTGCCTAATAATATTAAAAATTATGCTCGCTCAATTGATGTATCAGAAGACAATGTTGCCCAATATTTTGTTTTAAAAGAAAATGCTAAAGTTAGATTATTTAATTCTTCTAAATGGCTAAAAACATATTTGCAGTCCATTATAGGCAACTATGCTAAATCTATAACTATTAATACAGACCTTATTGAAGAGCAAATGAATCAAATGCAATCTCAAAAAATCTCGCCTTTTATGAACCCCACTTCTGCTAATAACGTTTTTGATTTAACAAAAAGCGATAAACAAACAGAAGAGTTGGAAAAAATTGAATTAGTTCTAGCTCTTATAGAATCTTGGACAAATATTATTACTGAACAAGCAGGCATTGCTCATATTCCTAATATTATGAAACTTTTAGAAATGTCAAAAAGGGAATTTACCGAAGGAAAAACTCTACAACCTTTAACTTCGACAATTGGCATAAAAGTTTCTCCTGGAATTTACAATAAAGCTCAAAAAATAATCGCTCTTATATTATCTCAAAAAGGCTCTTTAGGAAGAGATGCTATATGGTCACATCCAGATATGCTTCCAACTAGAGAGGCTTTAGAAAGTCCATTAGACTATATAAACGGCAAGCTAAACAAACCAAAAAAACAAGGATCTCCTGATTGGGACAACGAATTTAGCGATTTGCTAAATAAATAATTAATTGAGATAATCATTATAAATAAACTATAAAATTAGAGTTTTCAACATTTAAAAAATATCTATTTGACTTTTTGTAAAGAAAAAGAATAAACTAAAAAATGTGAGTTATTTAACTAGCGAAACAATCAACCGGGAAAAATTATATAACATAACCCTAAAACCAGAAATATCGGTTTTTAAAATTGATGAAAATAATATTTCTGTTGGGTATAATTCAAAAACCGGCGTTGAAATAAAAGATTTGTCACCTATTGAACAAAAATATATAAAGAGTTTATTTTATAATAGTAGCGCTAGTTCAGCTAAACGTAAATTACTAAAAAAAATTGACGAAAATCGTTTTAGATATATAGAGCAAATTTTAAATAAATTTTCTTATTTAGAAAAAAATAGCGGTCGAGATGAAAAAAGAACTAATCTCACTGAAAAAACAATTGCTCTAAATTCGGCCGATAAATTTGGTGCTTCAGTTATCACCGGAATATCTGATGCGGGGACAAAAAACATAATTATTTACGACACTGATAATGTTTTAGTGACTGATGTAGGTCCCGTTTATTCTGAAAATAACATTGGACTGCCTAGATTAAAAGCAATTGATAAATATCTTAACTCCAGATACAAAAATATAAAGCTTCATGAAAAATATAAAGGTTTTATAGATTTATTTATAGTCATTGACAGATTTAGGTTCGATTACGCTTTTAGCGATGAACTAAAACGAAATAATATAGATCATATTGCCATAAATTTAAAAGATAATAACTCAATAGTTAGTCCAATAATAACTGCCGAAAACAATTTGTGTATAAAATGCCATATTCCATCACTCGAAAACAATTCCTTATTTAAAGAAAAAATTGGTTATAAATATTACGATAGTGTTTATCTATCTACTGAAAAAATTTATACGCTATCGGGTTTTATAGTTTCTCAAATTAAAATGCTTTTTTCAGGGGTGAAACCCAATATAGAAAATTCATATACTTATTTTACCAATTTAGGTTCTGTCATAAAAATAAATCAAATCCAAAAAATTAACAAATGTTCATGTTGACGGCCAAATTTTTTCAAAAAATCTGCTAAGAGAGACTTTTTTATTGTTGCAAAACGCTGAATATGAAATAAATAATATTTGTTTTGCTCTTGTTATGGCAACATACAAAAGCCTGCGCTCTTCTTCTATTTCTTCTTTGCTGTTTGCCAAAGATATAGGCATATTACCGTCTGACATGCCAATTAAAAACACACAAGCAAATTCTAAACCTTTTGAACTGTGAATTGATGCTAATGTTATACAATCTAATTCTGGCTCAATTTCTTGATTAGCTAATTCATAAATATATTCTAGAAAAGAATCAATGGAATAATCTTGTCTAGATGTTGAATCAATTTGAAAAAAATCTTTCACTAAATTGCTAAAAGCTTTACCTAAAATAACATTTCTGGAAAAATCTTTTTTTTCTTTCAATTCAATCGCTTCAAAAATCGTTTTATCTATTCTTTTTTGAAAATTATTTGCGTATTCTCCAAAGGAGGGATAATTTTTAGTGTAAAAAACTTTATTTTTTTTAATATTATTTAAAATTAAATTAATTAGCGGCGTTTCAAAAAAGCCCTCTTGTCCTCTTTCAACAAAAGGTAAATTTGCTTTTTCAGCTTCTTGCAAAACGTTTCTAGCTTGAAATTTTGCCCTATACAAAATTGCAATATCTGACATTTTATAGCCTTCTTCAATTATTTTTTTAATTTTACTAATAACATTTTGAGCTTCTTGTTTTTCGTTTTTATAAATATCAAAATTCAAGCAATTAATATTTTTAAAATCTCTGGATAATTTGCCTGACTCTAACTTTAATTGTTGATAATCTTTATTCCTTTTCTTCAAAAGTATTTTATTTGCCAATTGAACAATTTGTTTATCAGAACGATAATTTTTAATAATTTTTACATGTTTGGCGCCAGGAAACAGCTTATCAAAATTATTTAAATAATAACACGATGCTCCTGCAAAAGAATAAATAGTTTGACTTGGGTCTCCAACAACACATATATTTAAATTATGCCCCATCCACATTCTTAAAACATAATATTGCAAAGGCGAGATATCTTGAAATTCATCAACTATAAAATATCTATAATTTTGTCTTATTTCGCTTGCAACTCGAGGAAATTGATCAATAGCATGAACCATAATTAACAAAATATCTTCAAAATCTATTTTATTCATTTTTGCTTTATGGGCTTCATATATTTTATAGATCTGAATAAATTGATCCGCTGGCAAAAATTGCAAAATATCACGATTTTTCCAATTAGTGTTATCTTTATAATTCTCTATTGGCAAAAGAGATGTTTTTACCCAACTAATTTCTTCTGATATAGATGAAATTTGATAAGACGAAAAACTAAAACCAGTTTGTTTACAAATATTTTCTAATAAACTGAATTTACTATTTAAAATTTCTGGAAAAGGATAGACTGTAATATAATGCCAATACTTTTTTATAAGCGCTAAACTAGCTCCATGAAATGTGTTAATCGTGGCTCCAATAATTCCCAGCTGTTCTAGCCGGTCTTTCATTTCTCTTGCTGCCTTAGTTGTAAATGTAGTAGCCAATATTGCCGATGGCGCCCAATATTTCGACTTAACAGCATAAGCTATTCTATGAGTGATTGTCCGAGTTTTGCCTGCACCTGCACCTGCTAATATATATAAAGGCCCATCAAGTGTTGTGGCTGCTTTTCTTTGTTCAAAATCTAAATCATCTAAAATCTCTTCAATTTTCTGATTATTCATTACTGTTGACCTATCATATTTTTTAACATATAAATTAAATTCAATATCTACTCTAAATTTACTCCATTTTTATGAATTTAACAAACCTTTAGTTCTTCTAGCGCGATGTTTATTTATAGCGAATCTGTGGGATTCGTCTCTCAATCTTTGCAATAAATACAATCCGGCTGATGACCTAGATAATATAATTGGCAACTTTTGATAAGGAACATATATTTCTTCTAGTCTTTTGGCTAATGAACATAAAGCTATATCTTTTATTCTTGATTCTTCTAAAATTCTAGCGGCTGCTTTAACTTGCGGAATACCTCCATCAACAATTATTAAATCTGGTTTTAAATTTAACGACTCATCTTTTGAATTATCTATATTAGATAAGCGTCTGGCAATAACTTCAGCAATAGCATGAGTGTCATCTTTTGCTCCAGGAAAATTATTTCTGATATTAAATTGTCTATAAAACTTTTTAATTGGCTCACCATCAACAAATACAACCATTGAACCAGTCCTATAATTTCCTGCTGTGTGAGACACATCATAACATTCTATTCTAAACGGCGGTTTTAGCATATTCAAAACAAGAGATATTTCTTCTAATGCCTTGGTCTTGGTTTCAATATTTTGCATTCTAACCAATTTATTAGTCTCTAAATATTGTTTAGCGTTCTGATAAGTTTTATCTAAAAGGGCCGCTGTTTTACCTTTTTGAGGTTCATATATTTTAACTTTTTTATCAGCTAAGCCTGATAAATATTTTTCTAAAATATTAAAAAAATCAATATTCTGATTTATATTTAGAAAAATTTTTCCAGGAATTTGTTTATCTTTACTATATAAATTAAATAAAATATTTTCTATAATTTTAACATCTGAATTTATTAAATTTTTTGTTACTAACCATTTTTGTTCACCGATTATAGAACCTTTTGCAACATAAAAAGCATATACTGCTGCTTCTAATTCATCTGATATTATCGCAAAAAAATCAGCCGTGACACTGTCTGATATTTCTGCCGAATTTTTAGCCAATACGCAATTCAAAGCATCTAATTTTTTTTTGTAAAGGGCGGCTAATTCATAATTTTGATCATCAGAAGCTTTTAGCATTTGTTTTCTCAATTTTTGTTTTATGCCATGAGTGTTGCCAAACATGAATTGAGAAAATTCTTCTAAAATTTGTTTATATTGACTTTGAGAGATCTTGTCAACACATGGAGCTAAACATTTGCCTATAAATCCTAAAAGGCACGGTCTATTAGACATTTTCGCACCTTGAAAGACCCCCTTTGCGCAAGTCCGTAAAGGAAAAATATCAGTTATATTACTTAATGTTTGCCTAATAGCCCATATTTGAGGAAAAGGCCCAAAATATTTTATATTGACCTTTCTTTTAGAACGAGTTATAAAAACTCTGGGAAATTTATCATTATAATCAATAGCTAAATAAGGATAAGACTTATCATCAGTATATAAAATATTATATTTTGGTTTGAATTTCTGAATATAAGAATATTCTAGTGTTAAAGCCTCTATTTCAGAAGATACAATTGTCCATTCCACAATATTAGCTTTATTTATCATTGCATAAGTTCTATTATTTTGTTTTTTAGATAAAGAAAAATAAGATAAAATTCTTTTTTTCAAATTCTTAGCCTTACCAACATATATAACTTCCCCTTGCAAATTTAAATACTTATAAACTCCTGGTTCTTCGGGAATAAGGTTTTTTTTATCAAATATGTTAGCAACCTCAATCACATATTTAGTTTAACATATATGTCAACTTGACTGCCTAGATTTTCCGCAGCTTGAGCCAAATACAAAATTCAACAGAATTCAATATTTAACAATCTGGTAATATTTTTTTAGAACAGTGAGTGTTTTTTTTTTTTTGAAAAACTAAAATTATGGATGTTATTATGAAATTTTTAAAATTAAAGAAATTAGGCATTTTAGGAACAATAATTTTTTTCAGCATTGCTAGTTTTTTAAATAATCCACTTTTTTCAAACGCT
>JAITRN010000079.1 GCA_031288355.1 Candidatus Opitulatrix roisinitermitis
GCTTCTCTGCATTTAGTGGATCCAGAAAAAAATTATGAAAATTTAGAAACCCTAGAAAAAGACACTGGCATATCTTTAAAAAATGATTGTCTTAGTTTTGTTTCTTTAAATTCAATAAACCAAGAAAAGGAAAAGCCTGTGGCAGAAGCAAAATGTAATATAAAAGACGGAAGTCAGATTACTTTTCGCGGTCAAAAAACAGATGTTTTAACAGATATTTCGGGCATTTATGAAACTTACGAAAATTCTAAAAATCCAACAATAAATGATATTTCGGTTTATGAAAAATATAATACTAAAAAAGATAAAACAGGTTATGCTTTTTGGTATAATGAGAAATTAAAAACGTCTTTTTCTATTCAATTTAATAACTGGGATGAAGAATATTTAAAAAAGATTGTTTAATTCAAACAACTTTGTTTTTCCATAAAGTTTTATAGGGGTGTCCAGTTAGTTTTTCAGCGACATTTTTAGCCTCATCACTAACAGCATCTTTTGAACCACCAGCTTCTAGTCTATCAATTTCTTTCACTAAAATTGTATGAGTGTGTCGATTTAATCTAAAGGAAAAAGAAACTATTAACGCTACAATTATCAAAAGCGCAGTGCCAAAAAAGAAAATCAACACAATTTTATCTGTCACAGCGTTTGGCAAAGTTGCGGCATAATTATGAATTGTTTCAGCGCTGCTGTCTTTAGGGGCTGGTATAAATCCAGAAATATTTAGCAAAATACCGGCAATCCATGTTGCTGCTGCTCCAGTGGATTTTCTAAAAAATGTCATAACAGCAGCATATATGCCAGCTCGTGATTCTTTGGTCATAATTCTATCAACGTCTGGAATAAATGGAAAAATATTCCAAGGAGTAAATTCTAAAATAGCTCTGCCAATTTGATAAAATAAAGAGACTATAATTAAAGCTAGCATAGGGTTTTTCAAAGTTGAAATATAAAGCGAGCTATAGCCAATCATTGAAGCAATTATTAAACCAAATGATAGAGAAAATAAAAATTTTGGACCTTGGGTTATCATTAATTTTGTAGCTATAAGAGTGGTTGGTATGCCTATAACTGAAAGAGCTAAAAGTGTCCAAGCGTCGCCTCCGTTTAAGCCCATTGCATAAACTATGAAAGTTGGCAGCATAGTGGCATAAAAATCCTTGCCTGTGAATGAAAAAATATAGACTGTTAGATGTTTTCTAAAAGCTTTATTTTTAAAAGTTGAAAAATAATCTTTAACGCTAGTGGAAATTGTCTGTTTAAAAGTTAGTTTGGGTTTGGCGTTAAGTTCTGCTATAAGATTTTTAGTTAAAGGCGTTTCCCAAGTCGTGCCCCAAGAGATGAATATAGCTATTACAAAAATAATTGTCCAAATTATGCCAGCAATTAAATAAACGCTAGGGTTATGAGTGTTTTCTAAAAGTGATATAATAATGAAAACTAAAGATGTTCCTGTGGCAGAAATAAACATCCTAGATCCTGATAAAACAGTTCTTTGTTTATAGTCTTTGGTCATCTCTGTTGGCAAGGTTTCCCAAGGAATTAGGATAAAAGCAATAATTATTTCAATAGCAATATAAACTATTAAATAAAACCAGAATTCGCCGATAGGTAGCCAAAATAAAGGATAAATAAAGGCAAATAAAATTCCGCCAAATAAAATAAAAAAATGCCGCCGGCCGAATTTTTTGCCTAAACGGGTTTTATAAAAGTTATCAGTGATATCTCCTATAAATAATGAAAAAACAGCGTCAACAATTCTGCCTATTCCAGTTATGGCGCCTGCGATGGCTGGTTCAATTCCGTTAAACATTAGATAGGTGAAAATAACTCCGGAGACTATATTATTCCAGCCGCCCCCCATTAAATCAATCATGCCAAAACCAATGCCTGTTTTGACGGTTATTTTTTTCTTTTTATAAATCCGGGAATTTAGATAATTAGAATTATCCAATTTTTGTTTCATAACAACATTGTATCATAATATTTTATGCTTGAAATAAATATTTATTAAATTGATTTTATAGTTAATTAGTTTATTTAATTACTTTTATGACGTGGGGAATAATTGTTATACATAATAAAACTGCTGCGCTTATTATAACCACTGGCGCCACATATCTAGTTGGAAAAACAGAAGTTAGGGAACTGCCGTAAGCAAAAAGAGCTGTCCATAGATATAAAATTAAAACAGCTGTCGTTTGAGAATGTCCTATTTCTAACATGCGGTGATGCAGATGCATTCGGTCAGCCGAAAAAGGGCTTTGTCGCTTTACAAGGCGTCTGACAATGGCTAAAAACATATCGGTCAAAGGAATTATTAAAACCAGAAATGGCAAAATCATTGGCATAAAAGCTGGAAAAGAGTCGATTAAAGAAGTGTCCGCTTCAATATTGCCAGTTACAATAATTGTGGAACAAGCCATAAAATAGCCTAAAAGCATTGAACCAGAATCTCCCATGAAAATTTTGTTTTTTCTAAAATTGTGCGGCAAAAAACCAGCGCAAACACCCATAAGCAGAACACTTATAAGGCTGGAAGCTGAGGCATAACTAGTCATGCCAAAAGTTAAAGTATATGAAAAAATGAAAAAAGCTGAGGCGCTTATGCCAACAATTCCAGCAGCTAATCCATCTAGTC
>JAITRN010000084.1 GCA_031288355.1 Candidatus Opitulatrix roisinitermitis
AATGTTATAGGGGTTATAGATTTATATTTTCAATCTAGCTCCGTTTCGGGGTCAATGATGCTTTTTGCTCAAACTTTTTTTATAACTTGTATAATTTATTTGATTTTAACATTTTTAGCTCAACTTATTTTGAACGTAATTGAGAAAAAAATTAGTTTGGATGGCAAAGCTGGCAAGTTTTTAGATTATAATGCTTGAAGATTTGGCGATTTTGGAATTTTTGGAGATTTATGAAAAATAAAAAAGATAAAGATTATATTTTACAGGTTCGCAATTTGAATAAAAGTTTTCACGATGTGAAAGTTTTAAAAAATATTAATTTAGATTTTAAAAAGGGGCAAACCACCACGATTATAGGCCCTTCTGGTTCAGGTAAATCAACTCTTATAAGATGTTTAAATAGACTAGAAACAGCTGATAGCGGAGAAATAAATTTTGCTGGTCAAAATATTTTGGACAAAAGATATAATCCTAATTTTGCGCAAAAACATATTTCTATGGTTTTTCAGCAGTTTAATTTATTTGCCAATAAATCTGTTTTAGACAATTGCGTTATTGGCCCAGAAAAAGTTTTAGGGATTGATAAACAAACTGCCCGCCAGAGAGCTTTACTGAATTTAGAAAAAGTTGGTATGAAAGCCTTTGCTGGTAAATTGCCTTATTCTTTATCTGGCGGGCAGAAACAAAGAGTTGCTATTGCTAGAGCATTATCTATGAAACCCCAAGCAATTTTGTTTGATGAACCGACCAGTGCTTTAGACCCTCAAATGGTGGCAGAGGTTTTAGATATTATTATAAAACTTGCCCAAGAAGGACTTTCAATGATTATAGTGACTCACGAAATGCGATTTGCCAGAGATGTTTCAACTGATTTGATTTTTTTGCAAGATGGCGAAGTTGTGGAGCAAGGAAATCCTAAAAAGATTTTATCTAAACCAAAAACTTCTAAACTTACAAAATTTTTACAAAAAACACACTTATAAATATATTTAGATTTTTAATTTAATATAGTATTTAATTTAGATAATAAATTTGTTGAATTAGTACAAAAAGTATTACTTTTCGAAAGGAAAATATGGTTACATTATATGGTAAGCCGCACTGCCCGCAGTGTGAAGCCACTAAAAGGCTTTTTGATAAATACAATGTTTCTTATAATGTAGTAGATGTTACAAAAGATTCTTCAGCTTTAGAATATATAGCCGCTTTAGGCTTTATGCAAGCTCCTGTTGTGGTCGCCGGCGATGATAAATGGTGCGGGCTTAGACCTGACATGATTCAAAAAGTGGCGCAAGCAGCGATTGCTTAGTTATAAAAAATTGTTAGTTTAAAAATATTTAATTATTTAAATTATAGAAATAAATCAAAAAGTTTATTAAAAAAGCATTTCTGTATTAGTTAAATTTATAAATGACTCTATCCAGGCCATAAAATGGGGTTTTATATTTGAGCTTTTAGCAGACCATGAAGCCCGTAAATCAAAAGAAGAATCTTGAGTTGTTTGGGGCATATTGTTGAGATTATTTTCTAAAATGTCGTTAGTATCAAAGTATTCATTAACGGAGGTTGTAACTGTTCCATTTATGTTAAATGATGGTGCTTTTATAATGGATTGACAAAATTTATTCCAAACGTGATGCCTAAACATTTCCTCACCAGCAATTTCATTTTCTAAAGGGGATGCTATATGGGTTATTATTCTGAAAGGTGAACCCCATTGAGGTGCATCGTTTGGTTTATAAATGACAACAAAATTGCCAAGAGTTAGATCTATATTTGATTTATTTTCTATTGTGGCTTCCACGGCTAGTGAATAAGGACTTATACGAATAGGGGGAGCAATTTCTTTTAAAATTATTTTTTCGTTAACATTTATATTCATAAGAGAATGAATGGCTTCAGAAAATTCCTTGGGTACATTTTTTTCAAAACTAGGGTTTTTAGTTTTAGAAACTTTAATCATATATACAGTATAGAATGTTTTTTCTGAAAATTTTGTATTGGATTTTTTTGAAAAAACTTATAATATTGTGTAAACTATTATTATAAAATTACGCGTATAGAAAAAACTTTTATTAGCTGCGGTCCTGTTGTTGAGGTGGTTTAGAGCAGGTGGCTTGAAGTCTATACTAGGATTAACCGCTGTGGATTGCCGTGTCCGCTTAAAAAAAGGAGAAAATAAAATGGCTGTTGTAACTATGAAAGGCCTGCTTGACGCAGGAGTTCATTTTGGTCATCCAACGAGGAATTGGAACCCTAAAATGAAACCTTATATTTTAACTTCTAGAAATGGTAATTATATAATTGATTTAAATAAAACTGTTGAAAATATTGATATAGCTTATGATTTTGTTAAAAAAACAGTGGGCGCGGGAGGAACAATTTTATTTGTTGGAACTAAAAAACAAGCGAAAACAGCAATTAGTGAATTAGCTGCAAAAGTTGGTATGCCTTATGTATCAGAACGCTGGCCGGGTGGCATGTTGACTAATTTAAAAACTGTTATGCAGTCAGTTCGCCGACTAAAAGATTTAGAACAAATTGATTTTGAGAATATAACCGATTCTGAATATACTAAAAAAGAACTTTTGATTTTAGAAAGAGAAAAATTTAAGCTTGAAAAATTGCTAAATGGCGTTAGGGATATGATAAAAAAGCCAACTGTTATATGGGTTGTTGATATTCTTAAAGAAAGAATTGCTGTGGATGAAGCCAGAAAATTAGGTATTCCAGTTGTTGCTATTTTAGACACTAATTGTGATCCTGCTTTAGTCGATTATCCAATTGTTGGAAATGATGATGCTACTAAGTCAATTGAATTGTTGACTAATATTATTGCAGATGCTGTAGCTCAAGGTTTAATAGAAAAATCTAATTTAGCCACTAGAAGCTTGTCGGAAACAGCGCCTTTGCCAAATGGCCAGAGTTTAGAATCTGCTGATATGCCGTCTATGGCTGTTGAAGAAGAACCTTTAGCAGAGTGGGAAAAAGAATTGTTAGAAGCTGCACAATTGAAAGTTGATGAATCTATAGCTGCTGTGGAAGCCAAAAAATCATCTGCTAAAAAGCCAGTTGCCAAAAAAGAAGTTGACAAAAAAGAAGTTGACAAAAGGCCGGCTATTAAAAAAACAGTTGACAAAAAAGAAGTAACTAAAAAAGCGGTCGTTAAAAAATTGACGGTTAAAAAGCCGGTGGCTAAAAAAGAAGTAGCTAAAAAATCTCCTGTTAAGAAGTCATCTGCCAAAAAATCATCTGCCAAAAAGCCAGTTACTAAAAAAATAGTTAAAAAATAAAGATTAAAATTGAAGAAAGGATAGAAAATGGCAAATTATTCAGCTGATGATATAAAAAAATTGAGAGATGATACAGGTGCTGGCATGCTTGACGTCAAAAAAGCTTTAGATGAAGCTAATGGAGATATTGTTAAAGCCACAGAAATTATTAGAGTAAAGGGTTTGAAGGGCGTTGCTAAAAGAGAGGGAAGAGTTACTAGTGAAGGGATTGTAGTTGCTAAGGTTGTTAATGAAGGCCAAACAGAAGTGGGGTTTATAGTTGAACTTAATTCAGAAACAGATTTTGTGGCTAAATCGGAAAAATTTATAAATTTAGCAAATACGGTTCTTGACGCTGTGATTTCTTCTAAAAGCGAGGATGTTGATAATGCTAAAAATGCTCAAACTTCGTCAGGTACTGTTGATGAATTTATAAATAATAATGCAGCAGTTTTAGGAGAAAAAATAGTTTTAAATTCAGTTATTCGTTTAGCTGCTCCAAAAGTTACATTATATTTGCATAAAACTGCTAAAGATTTGCCTCCGTCCATAGCTGTTTTAGTAGGTACTGACGAAAAGGCAGCAACAGTCGGCAAAGATATTGCTCAGCATATTGCTGCTCTTTCACCAAAATATTTAACAGCCGATGATGTGCCGCCAGAAGTGATTGTTGCTGAAAAACGGGTTGCTCAAGAAATTGCCCAAAATGAAGGTAAGCCAGAAAATATTATTCCTAAAATTGTTGAGGGTCGACTGAAAGCTTTTTACAAAGATGTTGTTTTGTTAGACCAGCCCTTGGCAAAAGACCCTTCGGTTAGTGTTGGTTCTTTAGTCTCTAAAACTGGTGGAAACCTTTTAGGTTTTGTCAGGGCTAGAGTTGGTGAAGAATAATTAAATTTTATTTTTTTAGTTTTATATGTCATTAAAAAAACCAAAAGATTTAAATGGGGAGTCTGTTAGAAGAGTTTTGTTAAAACTTTCAGGTGAGGCTTTTGGCGGCGGTTCATTAGGCATTGATGTGCCTGTTTTGCGCGATATTGCCAGTGAAATCAAAAAAGCTATAAAAAAAGGTATTGAAGTTTGCATAGTTGTTGGCGGAGGAAATTTTTTTCGCGGAATCGAGTTAGAACAGGCAGGAATTGACCGTTCTAGAGGAGATTATATGGGTATGCTAGGAACAGTTATGAACTGTTTGGCTTTGCAAGAGTTTTTAGAACAAATTGGTGTGGAAACAAGAGTTCAAACATCAATAGCTATGGGGCAAATTGCTGAGCCATATATACCTCTAAAAGCTATTAGGCATATGCAAAAAAATCGAGTTGTTATTTTTGGGGCAGGCACAGGTTTGCCATATTTTTCAACAGATACTGTGGCTATTCAAAGAGCTTTGGAAACTAATTGCTTGAAAGTTTTGATGGGCAAAAATGGTATTGATGCAGTTTATTCGTCTGATCCTAAAAAGAATTTGGATGCTAAGAAATATTCCACTTTAACTTTCACAGAAGCTTTGGTGAAAGATTTAGGAGTTATGGATGCAGCGGCTTTGTCGTTGGCTAGAGATAATAATATTCAATTACAAGTATTTGGAGTGGATGAGCCAAACGCTGTTTCCCGAGTGTTAATTGGTGATGATAGTATAGGAACTGTTTTGAGAGAGGAGTGATTATGGTAGATAATAAAGTTGCAGAAGCTAAAAAAAATATGGCGCAAACACTAGAGTTTTTAAAAGAGCAATATTCTGCTATTCGAACAGGTAGAGCTAATTCAGGACTTTTTGAAAAAATAATAGTTGATTATTATGGGGCGCCAACCCCTTTGAAATCTTTAGCGACTATTAATGTGGTAGATATACGCAGCGTTATTATAAATCCATTTGACAAAAATGCTTCTGACGGCATTGCTAAGGCCGTCAGGGAGTCTGATTTAGGATTAAATCCTAATAATGACGGGGGCATTTTAAGAATAAATATGCCTGAATTGACTGAAGATCGCCGTAAAGAGTATGTTAAATTAGCTAAACAAAAAGCAGAAGAAGCTAAGATTAGTGTTAGAAATATTCGTCGGAATATTAAACAAGAAGCTGAAAAATCGGACGATTATTCAGAAGATGATGTGCGCCATATTGAAAAATTGTTAGATGAAGCAACTAAGGAATATGTGGACTATATTGATAAAATTCTTGTTCAAAAAACCTCTGATTTGTTAGAAGTCTAAAGTAATAAACCTAAAATGGCAAAGTACGGCAAAGAAAGCAGCCGAAATATACCTTTAGCAATAATTATAGGGTTTTCGCTTTTTTTAGTTGTTTTTGTTAGTCTTTTTATAACACCTTATCTTTTTTTATGTTTAGTTTTTATAACTTGTTCATTAGCTATTAGTGAAATATATTATTGTTTAGCCCTAAAAGATATTAAAATTGGAGCAACCCCTATAATAATAGGTTCGGCAGGGATGTTTGTTGTGTCTTTTTATTATGGTGCGCCAGGTTTATCAATAGTATTTTTTTTGACTATTGCTGCAGTGATATTGTATTGTTCATTAGATCACATTGACTATAAAATAAAAATAAAACAAGTTTCATATAGTGTTTTAACTTGTGCGTGGTTGCCGTTTATGTTGTCATTTATGGTTTTGGTGTATTGTATGCCTTATGGTGCATATAAAGTAGCGTTATCAGTTGTTATAATATCTTTTATAGATATGGGGGGGTTGGTTATTGGAGCGAATTTTGGAGCTCATTATTTAGCCCCTAATCTTAGTCCTAAAAAATCGTGGGAAGGCCTAATTGGAGGGTTTCTATTTGGCGTAATTATAATTATTTTAGGGTCGGTCTTGTTTGATTTTTTGTCATTACCTTTTTTATCAATATCTGTTTATTCTTGGGAGGGCGTTTTTTTAAGAATTGGTTTTGTTTTAATTATCGGGGTTTTTGGGCTTATTGGTGATTTAGCTGAGTCGGCTTTAAAAAGGTTTGTTGGTATAAAAGATATGGGAGCAATTCTGCCGGGTCATGGAGGAATTATGGATAGAATAGATTCTTGTTTATTAACCGCCCCTGCTCTCTATTTAATTTTTTTAATTTTAGGATAGTTTTTAATTTTATAAATATTAGATTTTTTATAGTAATATTAGCTTTTATTTAATTTATAGTTTTATAAATTAGGCAATGTATAATATATATATGCTAAGTTTAGATTCATATAATTTCCCTGATGATATAAAAAAAATGTCCTTGGCTCGTTTGGAAAAATTATCTAAAGAAATAAGGCAGTTTTTAATTGAAAATATTGCTGAAACAGGTGGTCATTTGGGCCCAAACTTAGGAGTTGTGGAATTAACGCTTGGCATTTTTAAGGTTTATAATCCAGATGAAGATTTTTTTATATATGATGTTGGTCATCAAACATATGTTCATAAAATTTTGACAGGTCGAACTAATTTCTCCGCTTTGCGACAAGCGGGAGGGCTGAGCGGCTATCCCAACAGAAGCGAGTCCTCAGCTGATATTTTAGAAAATTCTCATGCCTCTGTTTCTTTATCGTGGGCTGATGGAATATCACGAGCTAATATTTTACAAAAGAACAATTCCACAACAGTAGCTTTGGTTGGCGATGGAGCTTTGGCAGGAGGTATGATATGGGAAGCAATAAATCATATAGCGCACTCTATGGACCAAAAATTAATTATCATAATTAATGATAATGGTATGGCTTATGGGGAGACTGTTGGAGGTTTAGCTCATCACCTTTCTGCTATGACAGGTTCAAAGACTTATTATGATATAGAACATCAAGCGAAAGAGACTCTTAAAAAATTAGGCAATTTTGGAAAAATAGTTTATAAGATTATTCATAATTTTAAAATAGGTGTTAAGGTGTCTGTTTTGCCAAAAAGGATTTTTTCTGATTTTGATATAAGGTATATAGGCCCTATTAACGGACATTCTTTGATAGATGTTATTCACGCTTTTGAACAGGCTAATAGATATAAAGAGCCAGTTATAATACATGCTATAACTCAGAAAGGTCAAGGCTTTCTTGCAGCAAAACACGGCAATAAAGACAATTTCCATACTATTGGGAAATTTAATCCAAAAACAGGTCAACCCATAGCAAAACATTCGCCATGTTGGTCTCATATTATGGGAAAATATTTAGAAAAATTAGCTTCAAAAAATGATAAAATTGTAGCAATTTCAGCGGCTATGTTAGAACCAGTTGGTTTGGAATATATGCAAAAAAAAATTCCTGATAGGGTATATGATGTAGGTATAGCAGAACCCCACGCTGTAGGCTTTGCTGCTGGATTAGCTTATAAAGGACTTCATCCAGTGTTGGCCGTTTATTCCACTTTTGCTAATAGAATTTATGACCAACTTTTGTTTGACGTTTCTTTGCATAAAGCTCCTATTACTTTGTGTTTAGATAGGGCAGGGGCAACAGGCGATGATGGTCCTAGCCATAATGGAATATGGGATATAAGTTTATTTTCATCAATTCCTAATATAAGAATGTCGGCTCCGTGGGATAAACAGTCTTTGCAAATGATTTTGCAAGAAGCTGTTAAAATTGATAATTGTATTACTCTTATTCGTTATCCTAAAGGAGACATTTTGCCCGATTTGCCAACTCGTCAGCTATCTAATAAGTTTAATAAGAAGTTTGCTTCTAAAACTTTTTTTGAAACCGAGTCAGCTCAAGAGGGTTTAGAAAATAATATTTTGTGTTTTCATGCTAGTGAAAAAAAAGACAATTTAATAATTGTTTTAGGTCCTTTAATACATAGTGCTTTAAAATGTCTTCAAAATAATAAAAAATATTCGCAAAATACTACTATTATAAGTTGTAGGTGGTTTTTCCCGATAGATGAAGAATTGGTTAAAATTTCATTTGGCTACAAAAATATAATTATTGCTGAGGACGGCATTTTACAAGGAGGTTTTGGTGAAAGCTTTTTGGCTAAATTAAATAAATATAAAAATTCTTTTAAAGCTTTAGAGAAAGCTAATTTTAAATTAAATGCTTTAAAAACTAAAACATCTGAAAGAAAATTAACTATTCCAAAAATTAATTTATTAGGTATTGAAAAAGGGTTTCAATCAGCGGATTCTCGTGATAATATTTTGCGCAATAACAATCTAGATGCTTGCGGATTTGCTAAATTTTTAATTTAATGATTTTTGAATATTTATAGTAATTTTGTAGAGTTAATTTTAAATTACTGTGTCTATAGTGCCTTTTAGCCCGCCAACTAGTTTGGCAGATATATTATAAATATGGGCAAATAAAAATGATAGTAGTGTAAAAACAGCTACATTTATAACTGCCACTATAATTGATAAGGCCAAAATTTTTGGGAAACTAATAAAAGTATCTAAATCAAAATTAGAATCCCCTATTCCAGAAGCTGAAATAAAAGATAAAATATGTGTAAAAAATGATACTGAATTTAATATTATCCATAAAACTGAAGTCGTAACAACAAAAATAATTCCTAATGCTATTGATAAAATAAATCCTATCCTTAAGGCGCTATTAGGATTTATAGCTTTAATAGTGACTTCAGAGTCTTTTGAATTGGGATTATAATTAGAATTTGAATTAAGTGAAGAATTTAAATTTATTTGGTTTGATAAATCTGAGTCTATTTTTTTGTTAGAACCCGCTTTTGGTTTAAAACTTTTGGGTTGTGAAGCTTTATTCGTCATTGTTGTCTTCTTTCTCGCTGTTTTTAGTCACTGCTATTATTTTATCACCATCATCAGGTTTTGCAAAAATAACCCCTGAAGTTGTTCGACCAGTTTTTGATATTTCACTAATATGAGACCGCATAATTTTTCCAGATTCCATAATAACTAAAAGCTCATCAGTGTCAACAGTGTTTAGAGCACCAGCTAGTTTGCCGTTTTTTTCAGTTATTCTAGCGACTTTCATGCCAGATCCTCCGCGGTTATGTCTTGTATATTGATTCATAGGGGTTCTTTTAGCAAAGCCATATTCTGTAATAACTACTAAGTCGGTATTGTCGTTGGCAATAGCTCCGACCAATAATGAATCATCATTTTTGAATTTTATGCCTCTAACACCTGAAGTGGCTCTGCCTTGTGATCTTAGACTATCACAAGCGAATCTAACAGATAAACCGTTGCGAGAAATAAGTATTATGTCATCACCGTCATTTGCTAAAAATGAGGAGATTACTTCATCAGTTTTGCCATTTATATCTTTTAGAATAATAGCTTTCAAACCTAATTTACGGCCTGATTTATAAGAAGATAAATCAGATTTTTTAATTAGGCCGCTTTTTGTTACTTGAATAAGGTATTTAGCGTCATTATAGTCTTTCAGATTTAAAACCTCAACTACTTTTTCATTCTCTTCTAAAGCTAAAAAATTTGCTATATGGTTGCCTTTAGCGTCTCTTAAACCTTGAGGAACTTGGTAACCTTTAGCCCGATAAACTTTGCCTAAATTAGTGAAAAATAATATCCAGTTATGAGTGGCAGTGGTAAATAAATGACGAACAAAATCTTGATCCCGCAAACCTGTTCCTTTTAGTCCTTTGCCCCCTCTATGCTGTGTTCTATATTCATCAGTCGAAGTTCTTTTAATATAGCCCGAATTAGTGATAGTTATTAAAACTTCTTCGTTAGGAATTAAATCTTCATCTTCTAAATCGCCAGAATAAGGCAAAATTTCAGTTCTGCGGCTGTCGCCATATTTTGCTACAACCTCGTCTAAATCTTGGCTGACAATTTGTCTTTGACGGTCTTGGTTATCTATTATTTGGGTATAATCTTTTATTAAAGCTATTAATTCATCATACTCGGTTTTAATTTTTTGTCTTTCAAGAGCGGCTAAACGAGAAAGTTGCATAGCTAAAATTGCTCGAGCTTGAATATCGTCTACTTCAAGCAGTTTCATTAGTCCTGTTCTGGCTTGGTCAATATCTTTTGAGGAGCGAATTAGTTTTATAACATCGTCAATTTTGTCAAGTGCTTTGAGATAACCTAAAAGAATATGATTTCTTTCTTCGGCTTGTTTACGCAAAAATTGCGTTCTTCTGACTATCACTTCTAATTGATGAGCCACCCAATATCTTATAAAAGCATCTAATGACAAAGTTCTTGGCACATTATCAACTAAAGCTAGCATATTTGCCCCAAAAGTTTCTTGTAATTGAGACATTTTGTACAATTTATTTAGAACTACATTTGGCACAGCATTTTTCTTCAAAACTATTTGAATATTTATTTTACCGGCTGCTGAAAGATCAACAATATCAGCAATGCCTTCCACAAGATTATTGGCTGCTAAATGAGTTATTTTTTTAATCAAATTATCGGTATTTACTTGATAGGGCACTTCTGTTATAATTAATTTATTTCGGCCATTTTCTTCTGCTATATCAACTTTAGCTCTCATAACTATTGAACCGTGTCCTGTGCGATAAGCTTTTAGAATTCCAGATTTTCCTAAAATCGTGGCAGCAGTGGGGAAGTCTGGACCTTTAATTATTTCTATAAGTTTTTCTAAAAGTTCTTCATTAGAAACATCTGGATTTTGTAAATACCATTTTATTCCGTTGGCTACTTCATTCAGATTATGGGGTGGAATATTTGTTGCCATGCCAACAGCAATTCCAGATGAGCCGTTTATTAGTAAATTCGGAATACGTGAAGGTAAAATCAAGGGTTCTAAATTTTTGCCGTCATAATTAGGCTCAAAATCAACTGTTTCTTTATCTATGTCTTTAACCATTTCTGTGGCTAAATGCCCCATTTTGCATTCGGTATATCTTGGAGCAGCCGCTTTAGAGTCACCTCTTGAACCAAAGTTGCCCTGTCCGTCAATTAGGGGATATCGTAATGACCAGTCTTGTACTAAACGTACAATTGCGTCATATATGGCAACATCTCCGTGGGGATGATATTTACCCATAACATCGCCCACAACTCTGGAACATTTATTAAAACCTTTATTTTGCTGATAGCCTCCGTCATGCATAGCATACAAAATACGTCTATGAACAGGTTTTAGTCCATCCCTAACATCAGGCAAAGCTCGGCCCACAATAACACTCATAGCATAGTCAAGATATGACTGTTGCATAGTTGTGTTAATTTCAATGGTCTTTACATTATCAGATCTAGCATTATCGATAGATTGGTTTTTGTATTCTTGGCTATTAGGGGTGTTTTGAGAGCCAGAATTATTACTATTGTCCATATATATAGTTTATCATTTTTTAGTCTTATATATACAATATATTTAGTGGATTATTGGGCAAAATAAAAAGTAAGAATAAGCAGCTTTTATAGCATATATAAAATATATTAAATGATAAACTAGCCTTATGGAATTTTCAGTAATTATTTGGGTTTTTGTTTTTGTAATTGTTGCTATTGCAGCATTTATTTTTGTTAAACTGAATAAGATTTTTAAAAAATTGCCTAAAATAAAGGGCAATAAATTATCTGTTGCGGCGAGTAAAGGCGGTTATCAAATTCAAGCCCCTAAATTTTCTTTAAGTAATATTTTCGCTAAATCAAAAAGTTTGGATCAAATTTATAGCGATTTAGAATATTCTTTAATTTCATCAGATGTTGGTTTGTCTTTGACTAATAAAATAATTGCAAATATAAAAGCTTTAAAACCTAAAACAGCTGAAGAAATTAGAGTACAAGCAAAAAAACAATTGTTGGATATTCTTAGTTTTGAAAACTCGGATTTTAAAAACAATGATAGCAAAAAAGGTAATAATAAATTGCCAATTATTTATTTATTTGTTGGCGTAAACGGAGTTGGAAAAACCACTACTTTGGGTAAAATCGCTAAAAAGGAGTCTTTGCATAACAAAAAGCTTGTATTTGCTGCCGCTGACACTTTTAGAGCAGCAGCACAACAGCAATTAGAAACTTGGGCTAAAGCAGTGGACGCTAAAATAGTGAAAGGTGAATCGCAAGATCCGGCTTCTGTGGCTTATAAAGCGGTTGATATTGCTATAAAAGATGGTGCAGATATGGTTTTTATTGACACTGCTGGTCGTTTACATAATAAAACAAATTTGGTGGAGGAGTTAAAAAAAATTGTTAGAGTGACTGAAAAGTTAGCTCCTATAACTCAGATTTTTTTAGTGCTTGATGCTATGACGGGCCAAAATGGTTTAAATCAAGCTAAAGTTTTTGTTCAAGCAGTTAACGCAACGGGTGTAATATTGACTAAAATGGACGGAACAGCTAAAGGCGGAGTTATTTTTTCAATCCAAAAAGAACTAAATGTTGGTGTGAAATATATCGGTTTGGGAGAAAGCGTAGATGCTTTGGTTGAATTCAATCCAGAACAATTTATTGACTCAATTCTGAATTAACCTTTAATTAATAAACTGTTATACTGATGTTATGAATACGTTGAATGTCTCTTGGCTACTTTTGAGCATATGTTTGGCTTTTTTAACAGCGTTTGCTACTATGTTATTTTATATTTCGTCTAGAGAAAATTATAAATTACATAAAATGATTTCTCTTTGTTTAGTTTCTTTGGGGGTAGCTTCATTAACCTGGATTTTGTGGGGTTGGTCTTTAGCTTCTGGACCATCAGATATTTTTGGCGTAATTTCTAACCCTTTAGAAGAATTTTTGCTGAATGGGAAAGTTTTTTCGACTGATAATATATACACTTCAGTTCCGGCTTCTTTCCAAACGGTTGGCGGTGTTTTAGGAATAACTTTTCAAATGGTTCTTTTGATGTTGTCCATTATACTAGTGGTTTGTTGTTTAGGTGATAGGCAAAAATTTTCTTCTTGGATTCTATTTTGTATTTTATGGATAACATTTGTTTTTTGTCCAGTGACGCATATTGTTAATTCGGGGCTTTTGTCTCCTTCTGGCGCTGTGACGCATTTAGTTGGCACGACTTTTTATGATTTTGCTGGCGCTTCTAAAGTTCAACTAACAGCTTCTTTAACAATAGCTATTATTTTGATTTTGTTAAGAAGAAAAGACTTTGCTAAAAAAGACGAGGTGAAACTAAATAGTGAATTAATATATGAAGATATTTCGCCGAGGAATCAATTATGTATATTAGTTTCTATTTTTGGGTTGATTATTGGCTATTTTGGCATAAATATGGGTGCGACATTAAATGCGGATTCCAATGCCGGCTATGGGCTTATTATTACAATTATTATGGCCTTTTCATCTATGGTGAGCTATGTAGGAATACAGCAGTTTTTATTAAAAAGAATTTCAATATTGTCTATAGCTCATGGAATTTTGGCAGGGTTAGTTTTGTCAACTGCTTGTGCTGGGGTGGTTAGCCCTCCTCAGGCTTTGATGACGGGATTTATAACAGGATTTATTTGCAATTATATAGTTCGTATAATTAGAAAAAAACTATCGCACACTATTGGCTGGGACGTTGTTAGTATACATTTTCCAGCGAGTGTTTTAGGTTTATTAGCAGTCGGTCTTTTTGAGCCAGAAAAGGGTTTATTGGTTGGCGGAGGAACAAACCAATTTTTGGCCCAAATAATCGGTATTGGCTTTATAACTATATTTGTCTGCGTTTTGTCAGCCTTATTATCTTTATTTGTAGATTTTATTTTAGGTTGGCATGAAAGATGGGCGCATCGTGAAAATAGAATCTAAAATTAGTGATAAAAAACACTTTTCACTTAGTGCAATTATAATTTTATCAACAATTGTTTTATGTGTTGTTTTTATGTTTTCGCCTTTACAAATATATTTTAGAAATCAGATAGAATTGAATACTTTAAAGAGCAATATTGAAGCTGCTAAAAATCAAAAATTGGAATTAAATGATGAACTTAAACGCTGGGATGACAAGAATTTTGTTGTTGCAAAAGCCAGGGAAAGGTTAGGTTTTGTTTTTCCTGGTGAAGTGCCGGTTAGTGTTATAGAAGATAAGCCAGCTAAAAAACAAACTAGCAAATCGTCACAAATAGTTAACACTGATGTTTGGTACAAACAAATAGGCGATTCTTTTTCCCTTATACAAACTTTGCCTTAAAAATAATTTATAAAATAAATGATTTATGCTGACTAAAAAAGATGTTTTAGTTATTTGGCGCGCTCTTGGCAGAAAGCCAAGAGGAATAATTGATGTTCCTGTGCGCTGTGTTTGCAAAAATCCGATAGTTGTTAGATGTAAACCTCTTTTATATGATGATTTAGATGATAATTCAGGCCACAATTTAGACGATAATTTAAATAACAAAATTGGACAGCCAAAACCTTTTCCGACATTTTATTATTTAGTTAGTTCAGACTATATCAAAGCAATTAGCACTTTGGAAGCAAAAAAAGTTATGAAAACTTTAAATGAAAAATTAGTTAGCAACTCGGACTTCAAAGAGCAATATTTTCTAGCTCATCAAGATTATATTAAAGATCGAGAAAAATTTGAAAAGGTTTCTCAAATTTCAGATATGTCAGCTGGCGGTGCTCCTCGATATATTAAATGTTTACATTCTCATTTAGCTCATAGTCTAGCTCAGCGTCAGAAAAAAAAGAAATTACTTAATAAAAATTTATTGACTAAGGGCTTAAATTCTAAAGGTTTAAATTCGAAAAACCTAAATCCTGTGGGGGAGTATTTGCTAGAAAATTACGATTTTTTTAATATAAATATTTGTCGATGTGCTGTACCTTATAATAAAGCTCCTAGAAGAAGAGCGATTATAGATTGCGGCACGAACACTATTCGTTTAGCAATAATGGACGTTTTTTCAAAAAAATATTTAAAAGATATTATACCGCGTAAAATGATAGTTAATCGGCTGGGAAAAAATTTAGAACAAAGCCAAATTTTAGATGAAGAAAGCCTGAATAAAACTTTTTTTGCTTGCCGTGAATATAAAAAACTGATTGACAAAAATTTAGCTCAAGATGTAATTTTTATAGCGACTTCAGCCGCCAGAGATGCTAAAAATTCTGATGAATTGCTTAAAGGGGTGGAAAAAATATTGCAAATTAAACCACAAATTTTGTCAGGCGATGACGAAGCTAAATACTCGTATTTGGGGGTTATAAGCTCAAATGTTCAAAAATCTAATAGTTCGTCGCTGGTGATAGACATAGGCGGCGGCTCCACAGAGATAGCTTTTGGGACTAAAAATAATTTGAAGAGTTCTTATTCTATGCAAGCTGGTTCAATTAGATTAGCTGAACTTTTTTTTCATAATTTGCCGCCAGCTAATCACCAGATGGCCAAAGCAAAAGATTTTTTAGAAGGCGAATTAAAATTAGCTATATCTAAAATTTTTTCCGATAGTCAAAATTTACTAAATCAAAATTTACTAGGTCAAAATTTGCCACGTCAAAATTCATTAAAAACATTGTTGCCTAAAAAAAAGATAAATATTTATGGTGTGGCCGGGACAATCACAACAATTACTGCTAACGCTTTAGGTTTATCTAGATATGATTGGAAAAAAATCGACAAAACATCTCTTACTTTAGAAGAAATAATTATTTCGTGTGATCAATTAATTGCTATGAACTATAAACAATTAGAAGCTTTGCCTTTTATGCATAAAGGCCGTATAGATTCTATGGCAGCTGGGGCCGTTATTTATAAAGAGGTATTATCTAGATTAGAAAAAGAACTAACTAAAAGAAATTTTCAAATAAATAAAATTATAACTAGTGAAAAAGATCTTTTAGACGGCTTGGCTTTATTTTTCTGAACCAAAACGGCGATTTCTTTTAGAAAAATCTTTAACAGCCTGAAATAGATCTTCTCGGGTGCAGTTAGGCCACAATTTGTCAATATAACTGAATTCTGCGTAGGCGCAATCCCAAAGCAAAAAATTTGAAAGCCTTTTTTCGCCTGAAGTTCGAATAATTAGGTCAGCTGGTCTTATTTTATTATTGTATAAGTTTTTGTTAATATCTGAAATGGTTATTTTGGATTTTCCTTGTTCTATAAGATTATTTACTGCGTCAATTATTTCTAATTGTCCGCCGTAGTTTATGCAAAGATTGACAGTTATTTTGCTATTATTTTTGGTTTTTTCAGCTGCCTTTTGCAATTCTTTATAAACGCTTTTCCAGAGTTTTTGCTTTCTGCCAGACCAAACAATTTTGGCCCCCCAAGAATTTAATAAATCGCGTCGAGAATGGACTATAAATCTGGAAAAATTCATCAAAAAGCTGACTTCTGTTTTTGAGCG
>JAITRN010000088.1 GCA_031288355.1 Candidatus Opitulatrix roisinitermitis
AGAAGTCCAAAGATCTGAAGTATTATATAAAGTATTTTTGTTAGTATGATAAAACATCACCATAAAACAAGCTATGCCCCTAAGTCCATCTATAGAAGTTATACGTTTTTTCATAATAAATTAATTATACCAGTTCATATTATCTTTTGCATAAAAACTTATAGCTATATCGTGCTAAACTAAATTTATGAAAATATCGGGATTTGCCCATTTTGCACCCTATATAACAATTTTAGAAAATAAAGTTTGCCAAATAATTAATCAAGTTTTTGAACTGCACGGTTTTGAAAAATTTAATTTAAACTGCGGTTTAAGTATCTCTTCACTTTTGGCCAAAGGCCAAACAGCCCAAGAAATTTATTTATTAACTCGACTCCAAGGAATAGAAAATAATTTAGCAAAAATCGACCTGAATAATCCTAAACAATTAGGTTTACGATATGACCAAACTATTCCTCTAAAGACTTACATTGAACAATATTCCCGCGAACTTATTTATCCTTGCCGAATTTCCCAAATTGGCAAGGTTTGGCGAGGCGAAAGAGCTCAAACTGGCCGATTTAGAGAATTTACTCAAGCTGATATAGATATAATAAGCCCGGAAAGCATAACCTCAAATATGATAAATGAATGTATTTTGGTTTTCGCAAAAATTTTTCAACACCTTACCAAATTAGGCTTACCCGATGTTGTAATTTATATAAATAGCCGAAAAATCCTACAGAGTTTTTGCCAAAAACACAGCATTAAACAAATAGAAAAATTTTTGCGAATAATAGATAAATATGACAAAATAGGGTCTGAGGGAATAACTCAAGAACTGCTTGAATTGAATATAAGTTCTGACAAGGTTGCCTCTATCTTAGAATTTATAAACTACCGTTCAATTGCCAATTTTCCATTTGAAGAGTATCTAACAGATTCAGGGATAAAAGAAGTTGATAAATTACAAAATTTAGTAAATAATTTAAAAGATAAAAAAATTGAAAATGTAAAAATCAATTTTGCAATTGCTCGTGGATTAGATTATTACACTGATTTTGTTATGGAAACATTCGTTGAGGGCTACGAAAACGTAGGTTCAGTGGCTTCTGGCGGACAATATAATAATTTAGTGAAACTCAAAAAAAATGAATTTACTGGTGTGGGAGGATCTATTGGTATCACTCGCCTAATGGCAATTTTCTCAACGATTTTAGACAATGAAAAAGCCAAAAACAACCAAACTGAAAATAAAAAAACTGCCAATAAAATAACTAATATAGACGCTTTAGTGATTTTAGATTCCAATGACCAACAATCATATAATAAATCTTGGGAATTAGCCGAAAAATTGCGAAATACAGGCAAAAAAACTATTATTAGCCCAGAAGCTTGGAAATATGGCAAACAAATAGATTATGCCAATAAACTAGGCATTGAATACGTCTGGTTCCCTAATAAAGTTGACTCAAAAACTAATGCCAAAATAAAAGCTAGTGTTAAAAATATAATAACCGGCAAACAAGAAGACGTTTTAATTTGAACCTTGCCCAGTATGGATAATTGGCTTCCATTCTGGTCTGGAAAAAATCGCTTGAAAAGATATAGGTATATATGACAAAACATATATAGGAAACGTAAAAGAATAAACTAGAAGTTCTAAATTAGTCGCCCTAATATTTTTTCTTTCCGCAAAAACAGTTATTATAACAACCACCGTCATAGGGACTGTGGAAAACAAGAAACCTAACATAAGCGTTAAACTGGTGTTTATCTGACTTTCTAAAGAAACGTTATCAAACAATATATAGACGGCTGCTAACACTTCTCGAATTATAAAAATTACCATCCACGGGCATAACAAAAGCGTCATATCTATAGAAGAAAAATCTTTTTCATCAATTGCGTGCCGAATCATCTCTTTGGAATAATGCCGAAAAACTTGCAAAAAGCCTTTAGACCATCTAAGTCTTTGTCTCCAAGACTGGGTAAAAGAAATTGGCTGTTCATCATATAAAATTGCTTGACCACAATAACCAATTTTGTCTTTATGTAAAATACAATCTATAGAAAATTCTAAATCCTCAGTTATTAAATGGTGTTTCCAACCTTTATTTCTTAGCATAATTTTTTTAGAAAACAAAAAACCCGTACCTCCAGCATGGCAATTATTTCCCAAAATCATTCTAGTGTTGTTAATCATACGTGATTCTCTTATAAACCATAAAGCTGTGCCTGAAGATATCCAATTGCCTGAAAAGTTTTTAGAATTTCTATAACTAGTCACAACATCATAACCTGCAGAAAAACATTTATTCATTTGAGACAAATAGTCACTTTCCATAGTATTATCTGCATCAAATATTATAAAAGCATCATATTTATTTTGCACGTTGTCAGCGAACATTTTGTCAAACAAAAAAGCCAAAGCCCACCCTTTACCAACTTTTTCTTGGTTAAATCTTTCATAAACCTTAGCCCCAAAACTTCGAGCTATCTGGGCAGTTTTATCAATACAATTATCAGCCACCACAAATATATCATATTTTTCATCAGGATATTTTTGATCATGCAAACACTGCAAAAGATTGCCTATAACAGCTTCCTCATTCCTTGCAGATACCAAAATAGCATACTTTTTAGGACTAGCATCAGGAAAAATAATTGGTTTATGCGAAAGAGAAATAATGACATAAACAATTTGATATAAAATATAAATAACCCCTATAATGACTGTTGCAACATCAAATAAATATAAAATTCCCATAATCCTAATTAATAAAACTAAATCTTTAAAAATCTTAAAACTAGCTAAAAAACTATTACTAAATTATTAGCAAATTGCCAATAATAGAATAAGTCTAGTTAGCATTCCACAAAGTTTTTAGCTAAACCTCCTTCAGCAGTCTCTTTATATTTTTTATTCATATCTTTACCTGTTTGATTCATTGTGACAATTGTTTTATCCAAACTAACAATGTGTGAACCCTGTGAACACATTGCTAACTGCGCCGCCGACACAGCAGTTCTAGCAGAAATTGCGTTTCTTTCTATACAAGGAATTTGCACAAATCCGCCTATTGGGTCACATGTCAGACCTAAATGATGTTCTAAAGCAATTTCTGCGGCATTTTCTATTTGATGAGCAGTTCCTCCATAAAGTTCTGTTAAGCCAGCTGCTGCCATAGATGAAGCTGAACCTATTTCTCCTTGACATCCAACTTCTGCCCCCGCTAATGAAGCATATTTTTTTATGACAGAACAAACTATATTAGCGGTTAAAATAAATCTTCCTATGCCAAATTCTATATCTGCTTGTAAAACGTCCTTAGCCATTTGCTCTTTCGCCCACATATATAAAACTGCTGGAATAACTCCAGCTGCCCCATTAGTCGGTGCAGTGACAACTCTTTGCCCAGAAGCGTTTTGTTCCGCCACAGCTATAGCATAAGCCATTAATTTTTGATTACCGATATTCTTTCCTGCCTGAGCGTCGCTAGTCAATTTAGTAAAAATAGAATTAGCTCGTCTTGGAACGTTTAACCAACCAGGCAAAACACCTTTTTGATTTAAGCCCCCCTCAATACTATTTTTCATAATTTGCCAAATAGTTTTAACTCTCTCTTCCAGCTGTCTGGGCGTATGATGGGTCAATTCATATTTTTTTGCTAATTCATATAGAGCGATTTTATTTTTTTGGCAAATGGACACAACCTCTGACATAGTCATAAAAGGATATTCGTCATTACTAATTATTCCTGAATGCAAATCTAATAATTGACCATTTTCTTTATATTTTACCGCCCCTCCTCCTGTTGAGAAATAGTCAATTGACAAAATTTCCAGTTGTTTGGCCTTATCCGAAAACGCTTGCAATCTTATTGCATTAGGATGATGAACATCAAGCTTTTTTTTTGTTTCTAAAATTATGTTCACTTTATTTGAGCATTTTTCATACATAGTACTAACAATTTTAGGGTCAGCAATTTCGGGGGTCAACCCATCTAACCCTGCCAATACGGCGTTAACACTACCATGACCGTCAGATGTTGCAGCTAGTGAGCCATATAAAATAACATTCCAATAAATATTTGCTATATTTTTTTCAAAATTTATCTTTCGTTTGACTTTTTCGGAAAAATCAACCGCCGCTAACATTGGACCAACACTATGTGAACTAGACGGACCTAAACCAATAGAGAATGTATCAAAAACGCAATTATAAATGCTTTTTTGAGTCATTTTAATTTCTGAGCTCATACAAATTTACCTCTTGAAGCCATAATACTATATATGATAGCATTAATTTATGTTTAAAAGACTGCCAACGCTTTCGCCTACTGCTGCCAAAAACTTTGAAAAATGCCCTCTAGCTTTTAGGCTAAATAAAATAGATAAAATATTATTTCCTCCTAGCTTGCCTGCCCTAAAAGGAATTTTAGCTCATAAAATTTTAGAAAACATTTATAAAACCCAACCTCAAAATAGAACTCTAAATTATGCCAAATCAACCATTAAAGACTGCTGGAATTCAATTATTGAAAATGATATAAAAAAAACTAACAAACAAAATCTACAATCTATTCAAACCGACCAAGCATTTTTTGATGAAGTTGAACAATTTATAATAACTTATTTTTCTATGGAAAATCCGCAAAATGTTCTAGTCGATTCACAAGAACAGTGGATAGATATAAGCACCAAAGAAGTGCGCTTTTTAGGACAAATTGACCGAGTTGATAAGTCAAAACAGGGTTCTATAAGAATTGTTGACTACAAAACAGGCAAAAGCCCAAATCCTAGATTTTTAGAAGAGGTTATTTTTCAACTGCATTTTTATGCTTATTTATGGCTAAAAAATTACAAATTTTTGCCCGCTCAATTATCTCTTTTATATCTTAAGGACGGCAAAGCTATTCAAACAAAACCTAGCCAAAATGACGCTTTAAATTTAGAAAAATCAATTAATCAAATCTGGCAAAATATAAAATCTACAGCCAAAAATAACCAATGGCTGCCTAGAAAAAACCCTTTATGCGATTGGTGCGAATTTAAAACTCAATACTGCCCAATTTTTGGCGGAACTCTGCCAACACTAGAACCTAAAAAAGTAAAATTAGCTATTGGCGTTAATCCAAATGTATAAACAAATTATATTAATGCTCTTTTCAGCATTGGGCCTTTATTCTTATTTTGAAACTAAATTTTTTAAGGTTAGCTATTCAAAAATTGGCAATAATAATATTAGAATTTTACACATTTCTGATATTCACTTATACCCTTTTCAAAAACGTAAATTAAAATTTATAAAAAAACTTAACGATAAAATTAATTCAAAAAACAAAATTGATTTAATAATTTCCACAGGAGATAATATTTCCTCTAACAAGGCCATAAGCATTTTAATAACCACCTTAGCACAAGCAGGTTTTGATAAAATCCCTGGAGTTTTTGTCTTTGGTTCAAATGATTATTATAAACCGCGTATATCTAATCCTTTGAAATATTTTTTTGGACCAAGTTCACGCAAAAAAAAATACACAAATAGAGAAAAATTAGATACCGACCGACTTAAAAAAGGTTTTGAATTTCTGGGCTGGAAATTTGTTGAAAATAATAATGTTAATTTAAAAATAAAAAATAAAAATTTATCAATCATTGGCGGGCCTGATTATCATTTACCCAAAAATCGAATTTTTTATAAAAATAGCATAAATAATCACAACAGCAAAAATAAACCCAGCCAACAAAATCATTTAAATTTAGCGGTCACTCATGCTCCTTATTTAGAAGTTCTAAATTATTTTTTAAACAAAAATGTTAACTATATATTTTCTGGGCACACTCATGGAGGACAAATATGCCTTCCAAAATTTGGGTCTTTTTTAACTAACTGTGACCTTCCTAGAGAATACAGTAAAGGCGTTTTTAAAGTAAAAAATTCTTATATTAGTATATCGCAAGGTTTAGGCACCGTCGCTTTTTTTCCTTTTCGGTTTTTCTGCCCGCCGGGCGTGACTATTTTAGAAATCTAAACCGCTTTTTGAAAAAAAAGATTATTGCAGCATTTTTTATAATATTTATTTTTTATTCAAATATGCAGCTAAAGTAATTTTTCCAACTTTTTTATCAGTTTTTAAATCTCGTTTATTGTTTAAATACATCATCAAAAAGGCTAAAAAACCAGGAATAAAGCCTAAAGCAACTGTACTATATGAAAAATTTTTAAAAATGACAAAGTGGATCAAACAAACCCCTAGCGGGCCAAAACATAGAGCAGAAATTATTTCACCGAGCGGAAAATAACCAATCGGTTTTAACATTTTTTTGCCAAAAAAGCTGATATTTGCTGAATAAAAATGAATTATTAATAAAAAAACTGCTCCAAAAAATAATCCATAAAAAAATGAAGACAAAAATACAATATATAATCCCAAAATTATGGAAAAAAGAAAAAAAACAACATATAAATTTAGCATATATTTAGACGAAACGACACCTTGAGCAATCATATTATAAGGATTAGAATTAGATGTATCTAAACCGCTTTTTGAATCATAATAATCATTGCCTGTATTAACCGCTATATGCAGAGATATACAAAGCAAAAAACATAAAATAAAAAGATATTTTTGCATAAATGAACTTTGAACAAAAAAAACCTGCACTCCGCCAAAAAGCCCTGTTATGAATGACAAAGGCAGCGACACAGCCCTTATAGCTTTTAAAAATATCATGTTTTGCTAAATTCCCAAACGATAGTCCTTCTAGTTTGTTATTTAGTCGGAGTTGGGGTGGGCTTTGGGGTTGGCGTAGGAGTTGGTGTGGGGCTTGGAGACACAGAAGGTTTAGGTTCAGGTTCTGGATGATAATTTGACTCAGACGGCGATGGTGACGGCGAAGGCTGAGGTCCGTTTGAACCAGCATCAGAAAATGTATATATTAAATATTTAGGGTCAATTGCTAAAAAATCTTGATTGGGCTGACCTTGTAAATAAGAATTCATAAAATGCTGCCATATAGGAACAGGTAGATCTAAGCCATACCAAACATATTTATAAACCCCATTAATAGTCATATTTTGCAAATCTTGATCCCAATTTGGATTACCAACCCAAACAGCAGTAGCCACTTGTGGTGTATAGCCACAAGCCCATATATGATGATTAGCTTCAGCAGTTCCCGTTTTTAAAGCAGCCGCTCGACCGCCATCTAAATCAAAACCTCTTGCTAGACCGCTAGTTATAACATGTTCAAGAGCATATGTCACAGCATTCGCCACATCTTCGCCAATTGCTCTTTGACAATTTGGAGGAGGGACAGGAATCGAGCTTCCATCTGATTTGACTATTGAATCTATAGCCACAGGGTCACAGTGCATGCCGCCCGCAGCAAAAGTGGCATAAGAATCTGCCATATTCAAAGGAGTAGCATTTCCAACACCAATAATTGTGGTCGGAGGTATATCTGTCATATTAGCTGCTATATCAGCTGTGGAGGCTGTAGCACCTTGGTAGCCAATAGATTTAGCTGTTTGAACAATATCACAAAGCCCTAATTTTGTTGCCATAACCGCAAAAGGCACATTATTGGACTGTTCAGTAGCCACCAAAGGGGTTTGGTTATCATAGCTAATACTGGTAGCATTGTGAAGATCCCAGGTTTCGCCAGGAGAAGCACAAGCGAATTGAGAAGATAAAAATTTTCTGTCGCCTGTTTTCATAGTAGCATTTAAAGAATAACCATTTTTTAGCCAGGTTGCCAAAACAAAAGGTTTCCAAGTGGAACCAGGTGAAAAACCCCCTGATCCCCCTAATGCCAAAGGAACATTATAATTTATAGCTGTGGAACCGGGAGTCGCTCCAGCTGGATCATAAGGTTTATTCTGAGCCATTGCTAAAATTTTTCCAGTTCTTGGCTGAACAGCTGAAAGAGCCGCTCCTAAACCTGAAGGATCTGCACCTGGAATATAAGCGTCAACCTGATCTTGGGCAGATTTTTGAGCCTTAGGATCTAAAGTAGAATATATTTTCAATCCTCCAGTAAATAAAAACTGTCTTCTCTGACTTTCTGTTTGACCAAAAATACTATCTGCTAAAATAACATTTTGCACATAATCACAAAAAAATGCGGCAGACCCAGCAGCCTGACATCCAACCTTAACATCCTGAACTTTTAAAGTGCTTTTTAAATCAATTTCTTTAGCTTGGGTAGATTCCGACCGCGATATATATCCTATCTCTGCCATCAAATCTAAAACCAAATTCCTCTGTTCTTTAGCAGCTTCAGGATGTTTTGTGGGATCATAAGCAGCCGGTGATTTAGTAACTGCTGCAATAGTTGCTGCTTCCACTAAATTCAAATCTTTAGCTGATTTAGAAAAATAATGTTCAGCAGCAGTTTCAGCACCATAAACTTGCTGACCGAAAGGCGCAACATTTAAATACCCTTGTAAAATCTCATTTTTTGACAATCTATTGTCAACTTCAATGGCTAACTGAGCCTCTCTAATTTTTCTAAAAAGTGTCTGTTCAGATGCTTTATAAGCCTGTATAGGATCTCCTTGCTGAAGCGCTAAATCAATTAAAGTGTTTTTTATATATTGCTGCGTCAGTGTTGAACCACCTTGTGTTCCTTCTTTTTCGCCGCCAAAATTAGATATAACGGCTCGAGCAATACCCACTAAATCAACACCAGTATGAGAATAAAAACGTCTGTCTTCACGAGCTATAACAGCATGTTGTAAATATTGAGAAATTTGTGAAAGGGGCACAACTTTTCTATTTTGAATATAAAAAGTGGCCAATTTAGTCTTTTTATCATTAGCATAAATAACTGATTGTTCAGGCAAAGGCTGAAAAACAGCATCTTCTAATTTATCAATTTTGCCGTCTTGAGAGACTTTAGCTTGCAAAAGGTTGAGTCCAAAAGTGAAAGGAATAAAAGCAGTCGAAAAAACAATTCCTGCTGTGATAGATATAAGTATCAAAGATAAAAAGAATTTATTTCGAGCCTGAATAGACAATTTGTTCTGAGGGACAAAAATTCTCATATCTAAAATATCTTTATTTTATGAAGCTCTATCAAAAAATTAATCAACATTTAGCTTTATCTATCTAATTGAATAAATTTTCTAAAAAATTTATTTTTCACTCAAAATTCTATTTCCCGCCTAAAGCAACTTTTATGGCTGAAAGGATATCAGAACCTTGCGGGACTCTTTCTCCGTTAACTAAAAAGTACGGTGTTCCAAATTGAATATTTTCTTTTTTGGCTTTATCAGCTAATCCTGAAACATAAGCTGCCCCTGCTTGAACAAATTGGCTATATTCTCCATTAATGCAATTTTGAGCGACATCAGCCTTAACACCTGTTTTAGCAGCAAATTCTTGAATTTTAGAGTCAGGAAATGGATAAGCACCTGATTTTTGATTTTCTAACTGATCTATTGGCAAAGAAGTGTCCTCAAATACTCCATAAAAAAAGTTCAAGAAATGTTCTGGGTCATTTTGATATATATAATAAGCTGCTTGAGTCATTCTAATTGTATAATTATCAGTAAAAGTTGAAGCTAGCCAAGGTGTTGCCACAGGGTGGATTACAAAATTAATTTTTCCTTCTTTAATATAATTTTCAATGTCGGGTTTGATTTTTGTGTCAACTATACGACAAGCTATACAGCCAAAATCAGAAAAATTATCAACCTTAATAGCTCCTTCAACAGGTTTATTAAGGCCATCCCTACTTATCATAATTCCACCATCAGATGTTAAATTATCGGGGTGAGGGACGCTATTCATATTCGCTATATCAGCCTGCTCACCTTTTGATTCAGTAAAATTTTTCGGCAAAGACTGAACATGAGAATACAGCGCTATAATTACTGCCACAGCAGCAATAACTATCACAGAAACTATTATTAAAACTAAAATTCTTTGTTTACGCTTTTCTGTTTGTTTTTTCGCTCTTATTTCGGCCGCTTTTCGACGCGCTTGTTCAACCCTTTGGGATTTAGAAACCTTTTTTTTACTACTTTTATTTACCATAAAAATATTCTATCACGTAAATTATTAAAACCATATATAATACTGTAACTCCAAATATACATAGAATACTATAAGTTTATAAAACCTTAGTTATCTATTACTTATTCAAAATCTTGATTTAGCAGTTTATTCTCGAATAGCCCAAACGCTAAAAGCTCCTAATAATATAATAAATGAAGCCACAATAAACATAGCAGGAGTGGCTGTTGGTCCGCCTAAAGCTGGCAACAACAATTTGCCGCCAACAGCTGCTGCAATTTGCGGCAAACA
>JAITRN010000067.1 GCA_031288355.1 Candidatus Opitulatrix roisinitermitis
TATGGTATAGACAATCTTTTGAAGCAGTCAGCTTTAGAAGGTAAACCAATAACAGGAGTCTCTGCTGGCGCCATAGCGCCAATGGTTTGGGGGCATTCTGATTCTATGAGTTATAGAACACCCCCCGAACAAGATTGGGAATATATAAAAGTATCCGGTTTAGGTATATTGCCTTTTTGCATAACGCCACACTATGACACAAAAATGCCTCCTAAAAATAAACCTAGATCTAAAGAATTCAAAAAAATGTTTTTCGAAACATATAATGACAAAACACCTAATAATTCAAAAACTTTTTTGACGGGCTATGGCATAAATAACTTTGCGGCAATTCTAGCATATTCAGGAAAATTAGAATTTGTTAATACACGCGAAAAAGCTCATATCCATAAATTATTTTTGCGCGGCGGTCAAACTGCCACAGAAACAATTTTTCCAAAACTAATTTAACCACTTTTTTCAGGAGCGAACCGCCCCAACAAATTATTACCTGAAAAACTAATATTTTCAATGCCAAGAAAAAATGTTTTTTGAGTAGTCTGAAAAAATGTGCGTAGTTTATATTAAACAAGCATTTTTTCAGCACAGTACGTATGTTCGCGCCTGGGGGGGGGGGGTGCAGACTCTTTTTTCAATTCAATTAATAAAAGATAATTAACTAAAAACAATTTAATTACTTTTTTCAAGAGCGAACCGCCTCAACAAATTATTACCAATGATAACTAATATTTTTAGAAAATCGTCAATATGTTTTCCAAGAAATTGTTTTGAAAATTTTTGCGGTAGCTTATTTTATAGCAAAAAAATTTTCAAAAGTGAGTGAGACTGCAGACTAATTTTTCAGGAGATTTATCTTCTGAAAAATTAGGCTTTGCAGAACGGTTTACGGCAATTTCGGGAAAATATATTGTCGATTGAATAAAATATTTAAATTTAACAATCCAGTAATAATTTGTTGGGGCAGTGAGCGTTTTTTTTTTTTTGTAAAAATTTATATATATCCTAAAGATTTAAAATGTTGAAAGTAGGTAAATTATGTTAAATTTTAAAAAATTAGATCACGGGAAAAATCCTTTTAGAAGTAAATTTTTTAGAAATAGTAAATTTGAAAATCGTAGATTCAAAAAAATAGAGGCCAAGAAAATAGGAATTTTGGGAACAATATTTCTCTTCTGCATAACTTTTTTTCTGAATAGCTCACTTTCTGCCAACGCATCGTCTCAATCTGTTCTAAGTATTTCTAAAGGCGGCACTAATGCTAACAACATAGCAAACGCTCAAAAAAATTTAGGAGCTGTTGAAACAATAAATGGAAATGTCTCTGATGATAAATTTTTAACTTCAAAAGCAGTTTATGACTATATTGACAAAGTCCTAAATGCTAAAATTTCTATGGATAATATCAATTTTTCAGAAAATCTAACCAACTGGGCTGGCGGAGATTTAATAATCAAATCAGGGCTGCTAAACAAAGATGGCGCTCAAAATAAAATAAAAGTGGGAGACACTGACTGCTCTACTACAGGTCAAGGCTATACTAACAATTCAGCCGCAGATGACGGAATTTCTCAAGTAGGCTGCATTTTGCCAAGCCTAGCAGCTGGCACTTATAATGTGGCTGTTTCAGCCAACAATGGCCAAAGCTATTCTATTTCAGCTGGCAGCATAATCTATGCCGAAAAACCAAATCTTAGTAGCTGCGATACGACTAGTATGCAAACTTTTGGGGCTGATGCTGCTGTTTGCAAAGCTGCTATGCAACAAGGCCAAGTGATTGTTCTAAACGACACTAGAAATAACCAAAAATACAGGGTGAAGAAAATGCCTGACGGCAATGTTTGGATGATAGACAATTTGAAATTAGGTTCCACAACTAGCACAACTACTCTAACTCCTGCAGATACTAATATAGCCTCTAATTACACCCTGCCAGCAATGGATGGCACAAACAATAATCTTGACCCAACTTCTTCTTCCACCTACTGTTCAGCTAGCGGCAATACATGGAAAGACGCCCCTGGCAGTTTCACGGGCTGTGGTTATATGTATCAATATGACACAGGAAAAGCTGAAACCGAAATCGGCGGACAATATTCCATTTCAGCTAAAGGCTGGAGTTTAGTAAAAGCTCTCGGCAATGATACAAAAACCAACCAAAAAGTATTTTTAGCTGCTATTGACGCCGCTCAAGACACGCCAGGAAAAAGAAACCCTGTATACGGTCTAACAAATTGGAATAATTTCAAAAATGACCCTAACTCTGTTTTCCAAGCTGTTAAATCTGGAGCTTCCTATGGGGGCGTTTCTATCAACTCTTCTAATTACATGTATCAAATGTCAGATCAATTACACTCTTCTAACACTTGCGTTACATTATTTATTTTGACAACAACTGGCGCAAGTCCAAGTGATAGCAATACCTGGAATTTACGAGAACGAGGCTATTCTATTCGCTCTGTTCTCTAAGAACTTTTTCAGGAGCGAGCTGCCTCAACAAATTATTACCAATGATAACTAATATTTTCAATGCCAAGAAAAAATATTTTTTGAGTAGTCTGAAAAAATGTGCGTAGTTTATATTAAACAAGCATTTTTTCAGCACAGTACGTATGTTCGCGCCTGAGGTTGCGCATTATTGCGCATAACCTCAGGCTTGCGGAACAAGCGGTACTCAAAAAATAATTTTTTCTTGCATAATTTGAAAATATTTAAATTTAACAATCCAGTAATAATTTGTTGGGGCAGTGAGTGTTTTTTTTTTTTTGTAAAAATTTTAATATAAACCTTACAAATTTATAAGTTATGAAAGTAGGTAATTATGTTAAATTTTAGAAATTTGAATTATAGAAAAAACTTTTTTGAGAATAAATTTTTTAGAAATAGTAAATTTAGAAAAGGCGAAAATTTAAATTTAAAAAAAATAGGTTTATTTCTTTTTATCTGGATTTTTTGTGTCACGCTATTTTTAAGTGGATCAGATTTTGCCCAAGGTAGTACTTCAACAGCGGCTTTGCCTATTAGTTTTGGAGGCACAGGAGCCACGACACAAGCTGGTGCACTAACCAATTTAGGAATAAACAGCACAATAGATGAAAACTCAAGCAATAGTACATTTCCTAATGCTAAAGCAGTTTATGATTATATGAATAAGGCAGTGGTTAACTGCGACAACCCCACAAGCGGCAACGGCAATATTTCCAGCGACAACACTAATTTTTACAAAACCATATGCAGTTGGACAGGCGGAGATCTGATTTATAAAGGTTCTGGTTTATCTACCACAGGAGCTAATAATAAAATAAAAGTTGGTGGCAAAGACTGCACCACTTCTGGACAAAGCTACACTAGTGATTCAGCGGCAGGTGATAGCATACCTCAAGTAGGCTGTGTTTTGCCTGATTTACAAGCTGGCGCCCATGCTGTAACCATCTCCACAAATGGAGGATCCAGCTATACAATTAATGCTGGCAATGTGGTTTATATTGAAACTCCCGCTTTAGCAAATTGCGACACAACTAGTATGCAAACTTTTGGAACTGGCGCCACAAATTGCAAAGCTGCTATGCAACAAGGCCAAGTGATTGTTCTAAACGATTCACGCAATAACCAAAAATATCGTGTCAAAAAAATGCCTGGCGGCAATGTCTGGATGATTGACAATTGGAAATTGGGCTCTACAACTAGCACAACTGCTCTAACTCCTGCTGATACTGATATAACTTCTAATCTCACTTTACCGATTATAAACAATTCTTATAATTCTGACACTTACAACCCATCATCAACTACGTATTGCTCCGCAGATGTTTATGCTCAAGTCCCTGGAAGTCTCACAGGCTGTGGTTATATGTATACACAACCGATAATATGTGGTGGATCCTCTCCAAGCGGTTCAGGACATACTGCCTGTCCTGAATCTTTTTCTGCTAAGGGTTGGAACATCATCGTCAGTAATTCTGGTTTTGGTGAACTCAGTAGTAGCATGATGAATGCCGCTAATAATAAAAATCCTGTTTATAGCACCACCAATTATCTAAATTTTAGCAATATTGATAAATTAGCTCCTTGGAGCGGAGTTTATTCTGGTAGAACAGAATCTAGCCATGTTAATAGCTTTGCAAATGGAACTGACGGAGTTTACTGGACAAGAGCAATCTACTCACTAAACTCAACTTATACTCAATACTCACTTGCTATAAGAAATTCAAGCATTACAATAAGTTATGATGCTCGTTATGGCGGATTAGCCTATGGAAGCGCAATTGTTTCTGCACGATCATATATTTAATTTTAAATCTATTTTATAATTCCGAACTTTAAAACTTGTGATAAAGCTCTTTGCAAATAATTATAAACTTGATTTAATTCAGGCAAAAAAAACATATCTAAATACCTTATCTGATAGGCTGTCATTTGTTTTTGCAAAACCAATGATAAAAGATGAATCAGATTAGTCACATCTTGGCCACAAGCAATTTGAAAACCCAAAAGCTGTAAAGTGTCTTTTTTAAATACCACCCGAATAGTTATAGGTGCATTACCCTGTTTTTCAGTCAAATATTTAGGTTTTATAACATTAGAAAAATCTATATATTGAGCATTGCTGGCAAATTTATTTTGAGCATTCTCATATGTCATACCAACACTAGATAAAATAATATCAAAAATTTTCACACTAGAAGCACCCTCTGATCCGTTATGTTTATGCCTGGGAATCAAGCCTTGCGCAACGAAACCTATATGATGGGCGGCGATTATGGCGCTATGAGTCGCATAGGAACCTAGGGGCATATAAACATCTTTTTCTAAAATATTATTATAAACGCTAGCGCAATCTCCCACTGCATAAATATCATTATCAGAAGTCTGACCATAAAAATTAACTTTATAAGCGCCTGTTGGCTCTAATCTGTCTAATTGCGGAATTAATTCAGAATTGGGACAAAATCCAATAGATTCTAAAATTAAATCGTAATTGAGTTTTTCAACATCACTCTCATTTATGGTCAAATTCAATTTAACATTTATTTTATGATTAATTAATTCCTCCTCACCAAATTGAGCAAACTCCTTATCAAAATAGTTATTAAGAATTTGATCTGATTTCTGATATAAATCTATAACTATATCATCTCTAGCTTCTCTAAATGCCACGGCTGCTTCTGCACCTATATAGCCTCCTCCTATTATAGCCATTTTTTTTAATTTCTTATCATGGGAAATTTCAAAAAGTTCTTTACCCTCAGAAAATGTTTTAGCTGTTAAAACTTTAGTTTTATTTGCTAAAATGCTTTTTTCATCATTCAAGGTTCTTATAGGAGAGGAGCCTGTTGCCAAAACTAATTTATCATAAATAAGGCTTTTATTTTGAGAATCCTCTTTATAAAAAACTTCTTTTTTAACAGTATCAACTTTATAAACAGGGCTGTTTAAATGTAAATCAATTCCTTTAGCGCGCAACTTTTCAGGTGATGAATATAAAGTTTTCTCTATATTATCTATTTCACCTGAAATCCACAAAAGGCCGTCAGCTCCTATATAAGCAATTGAATTAGACTCCTCAAAAACTGAAATTTCAATATCTTTATAATAAGATGACAATGTCATAGCGCAGGAAATTCCAGCATGATTTGAGCCTATTATTACGACCCTCATAGGCTACAATTTGTGTTATTTACCAGCGATAATGAGCAAAAGCCTTATTAGCCTCCGCCATTTTGTGAACATCTTCTTTTCTTTTAATAGAAGCACCTAAACCGTTTGAGGCATCTAAAATTTCATTCATAAGACGTTCTGTCATAGTTTTTTCACGACGGATTTTGCTAAAACCTGTAATCCAACGCAGCGCCAAAGTTGTTGCCCTATGTGGTTTAACATCAATTGGCACTTGATAAGTTGCGCCACCAACTCTGCGTGACCTAACCTCCAAAGTTGGCCTTATATTGGCAATTGCTTTTTCTAAAATTTCAACAGGATCTGTATCTAATTTAGCCTTTACTCCATCTAGCGCCCCATAAACTATTCCTTGAGCTACTGATTTCTTGCCATCTTTTAAAATTCTTGAAATGAGTTGAGTTACCAAAACTGAATTAAACACCGGATCAGGTGTAACAACTCTTCTCTCAACAGCCCCTTTTCTAGGCATTATTTTCTTTCTCTTTTAGCACCATAACGACTTCTAGCTTGTTTACGATCTTTAACACCCTGGGCATCTAATGTCCCTCTAATTATTTTATATCTAACTCCTGGCAAATCTCGGACTCTACCTCCTTTAACCAAGACTATTGAGTGTTCTTGCAAATTATGACCCTCACCAGGTATATAAGCAGTCACTTCAACACCTGTTGATAGTCTAACTCTAGCAACCTTTCTTAAAGCCGAATTTGGCTTTTTAGGAGTAGTTGTGTAAACACGCGTACAAACACCTCTTCTTTGAGGCGAATTTTTTAAAGCTGGTGCCTTAGTTTTTGAATGTTTAGGTTTACGACCTTTTCTAACTAATTGTTGTATTGTAGGCATACTTTTAGTCTATCACATCCAATATAAACTACTAATTTAATCTCTGCATAAAGCCAACTAGCACCACAGCAATTAGCCATATAATAGACACTATAACAGTAATTCTATTTAAATTCTTTTCAGCCACACCTGATGAACCAACATTAGAAGATATACCCCCACCAAACATATCCGATAATCCTCCACCTTTACCTTTATGCATTAAAATAAGCAAAACTAAAAAAAGCGATGTCAAAACTAACACAACATCTAAAACGACTGTAAAAATTTCTTTCATATTATATATTATACCTCAACTTTTATCGACTTAACAAAATTTTGAATAAACTCTTCGGAAAAATTATATCCGCTAGTCGTTTGAAATGTGAAAGTTATATGCCCTTTTTCTGTTAAAACATATATATTTACAGTAAAAACACTTGGATTTTTAAGCAAAGGCTCTATTTTAGCCCAGGCAGCATACAAAATATTTTGACCAGTAAATTTCCCGCTATCTAATATTTTTTGAGAAGACCCTAAGCCAAATACTTTATGCATATCTTTCTCATTTTTCAATTGAAAGACTTTAGAAATTGGACGATCAACATCATCCTGATAAATAGCGCTAAAAGTTATAAGATTCTTATCTATTTGAGCATTAGCATAAATATTTCTTGTATTGAATTGACCCTTAGTGTCTTCGGTATCTTTATCAGACTTATTTGAATCATATATAAAATTTTTGTCTAATAAAAACTTTAAAGTCTGACCTGATATTTTCCAATCTGCCTTACCAGCATCAAAAGAAATATCATTCTTGACAATTGCTTCTTGCTGTGAACAACCTGCCAAAGATGTTAAAACAAAAACCAAGGCCGTAAACCCTACTAAAATACAAATTGCTATTTTTTTAATATTCAAAATATCTCCTAATCTCATAATATTTATTTTTTTTTTTAATAAATTATTCAGATACACTTACATTTTTCAAAAAATTTTCTACATTAGATATAATATATCTATTCACTTCTTCAATAGTCCCTACACCGTTTAAAACCCTCACTAATTTTAATTTATTATAGTAACCCAAAACAGGCTCTGTCTTTTCAGCAAAAAGCTGAAGACGCCTTTCAATTATTTTTTCAACATCATCAGATCTATTTTCTATTTCTCGTCTAGATAACATTCTTTCTTTCAAAATCTGGTGTGGAGCAGACAAAACTATTACAAAATCAATTTTCTGATCAAGTTTTGCTAAAGTTTTATCTAAATACTCAACTTGAGGCAAATTCCTAGGATAGCCGTCTAAAATCCATCCTTTATCATTTTTAGCGAGCTCTTCTGCCACAATAGCATTAACTAATTCATCAGGCACAAACTCCCCTTGTTTTATAAATTGCTCAACCCCTTTACCTAATTTACTACCCTCGGATATACTTTCACGAAAAGCTTCTCCTGTGGATATATGTTTCAGACCATAATGTTTTGCCAAAAGTTTAGACTGCGTGCCTTTTCCGACACCTTGAGGACCAAATATAATTAAATTCATTTATGATAAAAATCCATCATAATGATGTTGTTGAAGCTGAGAATTGATTTGTCTAACAGTTTCTAAACCAACACCAACAATAATTAAAATAGTTGTTCCCCCAAAAGGCAAAGATTGAGAAAGTCCTAAAACCAAAATTAAAATTGTCGGCACTAAAGCCACAATCATTAGATATAAAGAACCTGCTGTATTTATACGATATAGAACATATCTTAAATAATCAGCTGTAGATGAACCAGCTCTAATTCCGGGAATAAAGCCACCTTGATTTTTCATATTATCAGAAATTTCATCAGGATTAAAAGTAATAGATGTATAAAAGAAACAGAAAAATATAATTAAAAATGCATAAAAAGTTATATGAACCCAGGATGTTTGATTTGCCAAAAACTGATTAATCCATTGGACCCATCCAGCATTTTGATCCCCAAATTTAGCAATTAATCCAGGCAAGGCCAAAATTGAAGAGGCAAAAATAATTGGAATAACTCCAGACATATTTAATTTCATAGGCAAATATGTGTCCCCTCCGCCAACTGTTCTGCCCGCAATTGACTGCTTAGCATACTGAACAGGTATTCGTCTTTGTGATTGTTCAATATAAACCACAACTACCATAATTGCAATAATTATTACTAAAACCACAGCAAATTTAACAAAACCGCCATTTCCTTGAGCTATTGACCACAAAGATGGCAAAAATTTTGCACAAATTGAAGTAAAAATCAAAACCGACATACCATTCCCTACGCCTCGTTCAGTTACTAATTCACCAAACCACATAATAAGAGATGTTCCAGCGGTCATAACTATTATCATAACTAAAAGTGTTGGAATCGACTGGTCAGGAATCACCTGTTTGCAATCTCCGCCAGCATTGCCGAAAAGCGTTCCTATTCTAGCAGTTGTTATAATAGTCGTGGATTGCAAAATCGCCAATCCAACAGTTAAATAACGAGTATATTGGGTCATTTTTGTTTGACCTGCTTGACCTTCTTTATATAATGCTTCAAAACGAGGAATAACTATTCTTAACATTTGAACAATTATTGAAGCTGTAATATATGGCATAATTCCCAAAGCAAAAACCGATAATTGCAAAAGCGCTCCGCCGGAAAATAAATTTATAAGCCCTAATAAATCGTTTGATTCAATAGTCGCAGTACATGAAGCCACTTTTGTATAATCCACACCAGGTGTAGGCACAAAAGAGCCGAGACGGAAAACTATTATTATCACCAAAGTGAATAATATTTTACGTCTTAAATCTGGCGTTTTGAAAGCTTGTAATAAATTTGATAACATATTTACCTACTATAAGTTTACTATATTAATTCTCCAACAGCTCCACACTGCCGCCAGCTTTTTCTATTTTGCTTTTGGCGGAGGATGAAATTTTATTAGCTTTTATATCTATTTTTACACTAATTTCTCCATCTCCAAGAATCTTAACAAATTTATTTTTTCTAACCAATCCTTTAGCAACTAAATCATCTACCACGATTTTTCCGCCTTGTGGAAAAACCTTTTCTAAAGAATTCAAGTTCACCACCTGATAATATATCTTAGCCGGATTTTTAAAACCTTTAAATTTAGGAATTCGCATATGCAAAGGCATCTGTCCGCCTTCAAAACCTGCATAAACGGTATTTCTTGCCTTAGTTCCTTTTGTGCCTCGTCCAGCAGTTTTCCCCTTTGATCCGTCACCGCGACCCACTCTTTGTTTTTTGCTTTTAGCTCCAGGCGCTGGTTTTAAGTGATGAATTTTTAAAAGACTAACCTTTTCTAAAACTTCCTTTTTAGAATCACTGGTCTTAGGAGTACTAATTTTTGAAACACTAGTTTTAGAAACCTTAATTTTAGAAGTAGCAGTTTTAGAAGTGCCGATTTTAGAAATATTAGCTTTAGGGACGTCTTTTTTAGGAACGGAAATTTTAGTTCCTGCCTTACTGACTGAAGCCTTTTTAACTACCGCTTTTTTTATCACCTTTTTGGCCGAATCTTTTTTAACTACTGATTTTTTAGCCACCGGCTTTTTAGTTACTTGACTTTTAGTTGTTGTGGTTTTATCAGTTGTTTTTTTTACGCCCACTTTTGACTTTTTTTCTTCTACCATTTCTTTTACCTTAGCTTTCCTTCAATTTATATTTTAACACTTTATTTATCAGTCACTTTTTCAACTTTAACCAAATGTTTCACAGTATTTACCATACCTAATACCACAGGGGTTTTTTCTGTTTCTAAACTTTGTCCAATTTTATGAATTCCTAATGACAAAAGAGTCTGTCGTTGATTTTTAGTTCGACCAATTGCTGAACGAGTTTGAGTAATTTTAATTTTAGCCATTTTTCCCCTTTTGTCTACTCTCTAAGATTTACTTTCTTCTGCCTTATGCTTCAATTCATTTTTTCCATTATTATTATCAACATTTTCTGCTATCAACAACTGACTAGGAGCAACTTCTTTTTTAGATTTACCCCGTCTAGCAGCCACTGACTCAATTTCCTCCAATTGTTTCAAAGCCGAAACTGTTGCTCTAACAATATTAATAGAATTAGATGACCCTAAAGATTTTGAAAGCACATCTGTGATGCCTGAACATTCTAAAACCGCTCTAACAGGGCCTCCTGCAATAACTCCAGTTCCTGGCGCAGCTGGACGCAAATAAACCACCCCAGCAGCATCTTGACCTTGTATAGGATGAGGAATAGTCCCTTGAATTCTCGGAACAAAAAACATAGTTTTTTTAGCTTCGGCCACAGCTTTTTGAACAGCTTGTGGAATTTCACTAGCCTTAGCATATCCCACGCCAACTTTGCCATCACCATTACCTACAACCATAAGAGCGCAAAAAGAGAATCTTCGACCACCTTTTATAACTTTAGCAACCCTATTCACAGAAACCATTCTTTCAATAAGCTCTGCCTCTTCTTCAAAGCTCTTAGTTTGATTTACTTTAGTATTAACTGGTTTATCGTTTTCTTTTTTAGAAGATGTTGGAGCTGTTGCCAAATCAGCTGCTTGACTAGCAGGTTTTAAATCTTTCTCAACATTGCTTGGTTTATCTTTTTCTTCTGCTGTTTTTGTTTGATCAGCCATTAGAACTCAAGCCCTCCTTCTCTAGCCCCATTAGCCAAAGCAGCTACTCTGCCGTGATATTTATTACCGCCAGTATCAAATACAACTTTTTTGATCTTAGCAGACTTAGCAGAATCAGCTAATTTCTGGCCAGCAAGTTTTGCTTTAACTGTTTTATCATCATTTTTCTTAGCTTCTAAATTAATTGTTGAAATAGCTGCCAAAGTTTTTCCTTGAGTATCATCTATAATTTGTGCAAAAATATGACGATTCCCTCTGAACACCACCAAACGAGGTCTTTCAGAGGTTCCTATAATTTTTTTTCTAACCCTAAGATGACGGCGTATTTTAGCTGTTTTTTTATTCTTTTGAATTACTTTAACGCTCACTATTTACCAGCCTTTCCAGCTTTTCTAATAATATGTTCATCAATATATTTAATTCCTTTACCTTTATAAGGCTCTGGCGGACGCAATTTTCTTATATTAGCACTAACTTCACCAACCAACTGTTTAGAAATTCCCGAAACAGTAAATTGATTATCTTCGCCTACGGCAAAACTAATACCCTCAGGAGCTTGCACACTTACTGGATGCGAAAAGCCCAAAGCAAATTCTAAAGAATTTCCCTTTAGATTAACTCTATAACCTGTGCCGATAATTTCCAAAGTTTTTTGATAACCATCTTGCACACCAACCACCATATTTGAAATAAGTGTTCTAACTAATCCATGTAAAGACCTAGCTTGTCTTTCATCATCAAAAGGAACAATAACAGCCTGATTGTCACTTATTTTGATTTTAACGCCCTCAGGAATATTTTCTGATAATTCTCCTTTTGGCCCTTTGACATAAACCAAATTATTTTCAACTTTCAATTCCACCCCTTGTGGTATATCCACAGGAACTTTACCAATTCTTGATACCATAATTTTTACCAAATATGAGCGATTACTTCGCCGCCCACACCTTTCTTTTGTGCTTGTCTATCAGTCATAATGCCTGATGAAGTTGATAAAATCGCAATTCCTAAACCGCCAAAAACTTTCGGTAAACGAGAAGTTTTAGCATATTTTCGCAAACCCGGTTTAGAAATTCTTCTAACACCATGAATAGCTGGTTTTTGATCATCAACATATTTTAAAGTTATAACAATATTTTTACCAACTAATAAATTGTTTTCCGAAAAACTATCAATGTAGCCTTCATCTTTTAAAATATTAGCTATTGCCACTTTAAATTTTGAATGAGGAACAGTTGTAGTCTTTAAATGAGCAGCAGATGCGTTTCTAATACGGGTTAACATATCTGCGACTGGATCTGTCATTGTCATATTTTTTACTCTCCTCTAAACTTTACCAACTTGATTTTCTAACACCTGGAAGCTGACCCAAATGAGCCATTTCTCTAATACACACTCTACACAAACCAAATTTTCTATAAACCGACTTAGAGCGCCCACAACGATTACATCTTGTATAAAAGCGAACTTTAAACTTAGGCTTTCTCGCTTGTTTTTGTTTTAGAGATGTTTTCGCCATTATTTCACCTGACCCTCATTATCTTGAACTTTATTATCTTGAGCTTTACTATCTTGACCTTTATTATCTTTATAAGGTTTAAAGGGAAAGCCTAATTGCAATAATAAATTTCTTCCTTCGTCATCATTTTTAGCAGTTGTCACAATTGTTATATCCATACCCCTTTGATGATCTATATTATCTTGATTAATTTCATGAAAAACTGACTGCTCTTGCAAACCAAAAGTATAATTTCCATTAGCATCAAATTGTCGAGCAGACAAACCCCTAAAATCCCTAACACGAGGAACAGCAATTGACAAAAGTCTATCTAAAAACTCCCACATTCTAGCGCCTCTTAAAGTGACCGAAGCCCCTATTGCTTGACCTTCACGAAGTTTAAAATTTGCTATCGATTTTTTGGCTTTATTAATTCTAGGATATTGGCCTGTTATAATTGATAAATCTGAAATTGCTCCTTGCATAAGTTTAGAATCTTTAGCTGCTTTACCTACTCCCATATTAACAACTATTTTTCTCAAATTAGGAACCTGATTAGCGTTTTTATAGCTAAATAACTTCTGCATTTGAGGGACAACTGCGGAGTTATATTTTTCTTTTAGCCTTGGTTTAGAAGATTTTTTGTCCGCCATTATTCAACATCCTTCCCCGTTTTTTTAGAAATTCTAACTCTTTTAATTCTAGAACGACCATTTTGATTAACTTTTTCTAATCTATAGCCTATTCTTGTAGCAAACTTTTTAGAATTGCCCGCTAAAACCTTAACATTAGAAATGTGTATAGAATTTTCAATAGTTTCTATACCGCCAGTTTTAGTGCCTTTATCCGATTGTTGCTGTTTATTATGTTTTTTAGCTCTTTGGATACCTTCAACAATTAAACGGTTTTTTCTAGTTAAAACTTCCAAAACTCGGCCTTCTTTTCCTCTATCTTTGCCTGTTAAAACCAAAACCCTATCATTAGCTTTTATTTTTGCCATTATATAACCTCCGGTGCTAAAGAAATAATTTTCATAAATCTTTTATCTCTCAATTCTCTGCCAACTGGTCCAAAAATACGAGTACCTCTAGGATCATTTGTCGCTCCTTGTAAAATAACAGCAGCGTTTTCATCAAATTTTATATAGGATCCATCAACTCTACGACTAGATTTCACACATCTAACTATCACCGCTTTAACAACTTCTCCTTTTTTCACCCCTCCGCCAGGAGTAGCTACCTTAATTGTCGCCACTATTTTGTCACCTATTGAAGCATAACGTCTGCCTGAACCGCCTAAAACACGAATACACAAAATCTCTTTAGCGCCCGTATTATCAGCCACTTTCAGTCTTGACTCTTGTTGTATCATAATAATTTCCTCAATTTCTCAAACTAAATTATTTAGCTTTTTCAATTATATCTACTAATCTCCAGCGTTTTTTAGCCGATATAGGACGTGTTTCTTGAATAACAACCAAATCACCAACTCCTGCTTGTTCTTTATCGTCATGAACCTTAAATTTAGCAGATTTTTGCACAACTTTTCCATAAAGCGGATGTTTCACCCTAGAATCAACTCTAACAACTATTGTTTTCTGCATTTTGTCAGATACTACATAGCCTCGACGCGTTTTTCTATAGGGTCTACCGCTAGCTGATACTTTTTTTTCTTCTGACATAATTTACTCCTTTTTAGCGTTCTTAGACAAATTTGCTTTTTCGTCCGTAACTTTTTTGGCAGGGCTTTTTTTATCTGTTGTTTTTTTATCTGTTGTTTTTTCTATAGCAACTTTTTTAGCAGAATCTTTTTTATCTTCAGTCTCATCTTTTTTAACAACAGCTTGAGGAGAAGTTCTAATTTTTAAACGTCTTTCTGCTAAAACTGTTTTAATTCGAGCAATATCACGCCGCACAGCTTTTATACGACCATGAGTTTCTAACTGGCCTGTTGCTTTTTGAAAGCGTAAATTAAACAATTCTTCCTTAGAATTATTTAACTCAGCCTCCAAATTTTGACTATCTAAAGCGTCTAAAGATTGAATAGAAAATTGCGGTGAACCTATTGCCATTAGCCTAAACCTGCTTCCCTTGATATAAACCGGCATTTTAAAGGCAATTTATGAATGGCTCTAGTCATAGCCTCCTTAGCAGTCTTTTCATCAACCCCGGCTAATTCAAAAAGCACTCTACCTCTTTTTACATTCGCTATCCACCATTCAGGATTTCCTTTACCTGAACCCATTCTCGACTCAGCTGGGTGCTGCGTCAAAGGCCGGTCAGTAAAGATATTAATCCAAACTTTTCCTCCTCTTTTAATATATCTAGTCATAGCAATACGAGCTGCTTCAACTTGACGATTTGTTATATAGTGATTTTCTAAAGCTTGTATAGCATAATCGCCAAAATTTATTCTATTACCGCCCTTTGAGGCACCTGCTCGTTTAGGGCTATGTTGTCTTCTCCAAGCAATTTTTTTAGGAATTAACATTATTTTGCCTCTCCAATAATTTTATTTGCACCCGGTTTAGATATCCCATTAGATGAAGTATTTTCTCTAACAGCACTTTTTAACACCCTACTTTGTCTTTCTGTCTTAACTTGTTTAGCATCATATTCTTTTTGAGTCATATCACCACGATAAATCCAAACTTTAACACCTATTTTGCCAAAAGTGGTATCTGCTTCATAAAAGCCATAGTCTATATTAGCTCTCAATGTGTGTAAAGGCACTCTGCCTTCTCTATAAAATTCAGCTCGGGACATCTCAGCTCCGCCTAAACGACCAGAACACTGTACTCTGACCCCTTTGGCGCCTAAACGAAAAGCTGACTGCATAGCTCTTCTCATAGCGCGACGAAAAGATACACGATTTTCTAATTGTTCAGCCACCCCTTGAGCTGCTAATTGGGCATCCATTTCTGGATTTTTAACTTCCAAAATATTCAATTGAACTTGTTTTTTAGTAATTTTTTCTAAAAGACGACGTAATTTATCAGCCTCTGTTCCTTGCCGACCTATAACTATTCCTGGACGCGCTGTGAAAATGTCAACTCTAACTCTGTCTTTAATTCTTTCAATATTTATATGACTAATTCCAGCTCTAGCTAAACGCTTTTCCAAAGCAGCTCTAATTTTAACATCTTCTGCCACATAATCGGCATAAGATAAATCATTTTGCCCAGAAGTTGCAATCCAAGAAGATCTAAAATCTGTTGTAATGCCTAATCTATATCCAAAAGGATGAACTTTTTGGCCCATTATTTGTTGTCTCCTTTATAATTACCGTTTTTGTGATCACCAGTATTTTTAACTGCTAAAGTTAAAGTTATATGAGATGACTTTTTAAAAATTCTATCTGCTTTGCCCTTAGCTCTCATTTTCAATCGTTTCATAGTCGGTCCTTCATCAACTAAAATTTCAGTTATTTGTAAATCATTTACTTCTTCAGAACTGGCTGATTCATTTTTATTTTGAAAATTATTTATATTAGAATTTAAAAGTTTTGCAAAAGGCTCACAAACAGCTTGGGGCTGAAAACGCAAAATTTCTAAAGCTTCATTGGCATTTTTATTGCGTATAAGTTTAGCAATGCGACGAGCTTTCAAAGGAGTGACACGTAAATATTTCAATTTAGCAGTATAAGTTTGTTCCACTATACTCTCCTAGCTTTTTTATCATCATTAGCATGTCCTCTAAAAGTGCGAGTTGGTGCAAATTCGCCTAATTTGTGACCCACCATTGACTCAGTAATAAATACTGGGTTATGTTTTCTACCGTCATGTATGGCAATTGTATGACCAATAAAATCAGGAGTAACCATAGATCTTCTAGACCATGTTTTAATAACAGTTTTTTTACCATTTGTGTTTTGAACCTCAATCTTCTTTTGCAAATGCTCATCTACAAATGGTCCTTTTTTCAAACTCCTTGCCATAACAAAATTCTCCTAAATTTTATGATTTCTTTTTATTACTCGGACGCCGACGAACTATAAATTTATTAGTTCTATTTTTAGGATGTCTAGTCTTAGCCTCAGGCTTTCCCCAAGGGCTAACCGGATGTCTTCCGCCGCTAGTTCTGCCTTCACCGCCGCCATGTGGATGATCCACTGGATTCATAACAACACCCCTAACAGTAGGTTTTATGCCTAGATGACGTTTGCGACCAGCTTTTCCTAAACTTAAATTCATATATTCAGCATTAGAAACTTCGCCAATTGTGGCTCGACATCTAGCATCAACATTTCTAATCTCACCAGACGGCATTTTTAGCTGAGCATAAGGTCCGTCTTTAGCAACTAACTGAACACCTGCGCCAGCTGACCGAGCAATTTTTGCTCCGCCTTTTGGCAAAATTTCAATAGCATGAACCATGGTTCCCACAGGTATATTTCTCAAAGGCAAATTATTGCCAATTTTTATATCTGATTTTGGTCCATTTTCCACAACGGCTCCTTGAGATAAGCCATTAGGCGCTATAATATAAGCCTTAGCTCCATTTAAATAATGCAACAAAGCTATACGAGCATTACGATTAGGATCATATTCTATATGAGCCACTTTGGCGTTTACACCATCTTTATTATAGCGTTTAAAATCTATTAAACGATATTTTCTTTTATGTCCGCCGCCTATATGACGAACAGCTATTTGGCCACGAGAGTTTCTGCCGCCAGATTTATGATTAGGGCTACATAAACTTTTTTCTGGATAAGATCTCGTAATTTCAGAAAAATCAGAAACACTAGCTGCTCTCATACCAGGTGTCACTGGTTTATATTTTCTAATAGCCATATTTCCTCTCTTTTTGCCTAACTAATTTTTATCCCTGTCCAAAAACATCTATTGTCTGCCCTTGTTTTAAAGTCACAATAGCATGTTTTATATCAGATCTTTTAGCTAAAGTTCCAATTCTTGTGCGAGCAACTTTGCCTTTTCTATTTAAAGTGTTTACTTTTTCCACTTTCACATCAAAAATTTTTTCAACAGCGTTTTTAATAGATGTTTTATTACTGCCCTTTGCCACAACAAAAGTATATTTGCCTTGGTCTATTCTGCTATATGATTTTTCGCTAATAACAGGAGATATCAAAATATCATAAGGTGTTTTCATTATTTTCCTATCTGTGCTTTCGCTTTAGTTCTTTCAATAAAACTATTATAAGCTTTCTCAGTAAAAATAATTGCTTCATTTACTAAAATATCGTAAGAATTTAGTTGGTCTTCATAAATCAAATGCAAATTTATTGGATTTGCCAAAGATTTAGCAATTTTAAATTCATCTCGGCTTATAACAACCAAAGAATTAATCATTGAATTAGATTTATTAGCTTGTCCCAAGATTTTTTCTATAACATTTAAAGCTCTTTTAGTATTAGGTTTGGCATCAATTCCAAAATCAGAAACTATATAAATTCTTTTAGCATTAGCCCTATCTGATAAACAATAACAAAGTGAAGAAAAAATAATTCTTTTATTAGTTCTTTTTGAATGATCTCTAGGAACTGGACCAAAAACCACTCCTCCGCCTTTCATCTGCGGAGCTCTTGAACTTCCTTGTCTAGCTCGGCCTGTGCCTTTTTGTCTAAAAGGTTTAGCTCCTCCGCCTGATACTTCCGCTCTTGTTTTAGTGGAATGAGTCCCCTGACGAGCAGCTGCTCTTTGAGCAGTAATAACTTGATGAATAAGTGGTTTAGCCTTTTCGATATCTGCTTCGGTTTTTCCAAAAATAGATAATGGCGCAATAGTTTTGTCAAAAGACACACCTTTTGAATTATAAATGTCTATTTTTATATCCATTATAAACTCACCATTACTTTATCAAACAATCCTGCTAAACAATCTTTACAGCATTTTTTACTACAACTATTGAACCCTTGCCTCCAGGCACAGCACCTTTAACAAGTAAATATCCTTTATCTGAATCTTTAGCAAATAAAACTAAATTTTGAATAGTCTTTTTCAAACCACCCATTCTACCGCTCATTCTCAAACCCTTAAAAACCCTAGCTGGAGTGGCACAAGCTCCTATAGAACCCGGTTTACGATGATTCCTATGAGCACCATGTGATGCTGAAACACCAGCAAATTGATATCTTTTCATAGTTCCAGCGAAGCCTTTACCTTTAGTGGTTCCTGAAACATCAACTATGCCGCCAACGTCAAATTCGTCAATAGATAACTCTTGACCCAATTTATAATCAGCCGCGTCCTTGGTTTGAAGCTCCACCAAATAACGTCTTGGAGGAATTTTGGCTTTATCAAAATGGCCTTTTATAGCTTTAGTTACTTTTTTAGGATCTATTTGACCATAAGCTAATTGAACACTATCATAACCATCTTTATCAGTCGTTTTAATTTGTGAAACCACGTTTGAACCAACTTCAATAACTGTCACAGGCACAAAAACGCCGCTTTCATCCCAAATTTGTGTCATACCAAGCTTTTTCCCAATAAGCGCTTTTCTTTTTTCTAATTGTTTTATAGTCATATTTTCGCTCTCCACTTTACAATTTCATTTCAATATTTACACCCGCTGGCAATTCCAAATGCATTAAAGCATCAACTGCTGCCGGCGTAGGATCTTCTATGTCCAATAATCTTTTATGAGTTCTAATTTCAAATTGTTCTCTGGAGTCTTTATATTTATGTGGCGATTTAATAACGCAATAAACATTTTTTTTAGTTGGCAGAGGTACAGGACCTATGACCTTTGAACCAGCTCGGCGAACAGCGTCCACTATTTTTTGAGCTGAGGAATCTAAAACCGCATTATCATAAGCTTTAAGCTTTATGCGGACAACATACTTCCCTGCCATATTTATCTT
>JAITRN010000052.1 GCA_031288355.1 Candidatus Opitulatrix roisinitermitis
AGCATAATTTCTAGCACAAATATTGAAGCCCATAATTATGAACCAACCGCCAACAATATAATTGAATTTAATAATAACCAATTAATAGTTATAAATGGAGCCGGCTATGATGATTGGGCCAAAAAAGCTGCTGAGCAAGTTAAAAGCAAAACTTTAATTGACGTTGGAGAAATAAATAATGTGAAATCTGGAAATAATCCTCACCTTTTCTATTCTCTAAAATATATAAAAACAGCTATAAATATAATATCTAATAAATTGATTTCTTTAAACCCTGATCTAAAAAACTTCTTTTCAGAACAAACTAAATCCGTTGAAAAAGAATACAATTATCTAACAGAAAAAATTCAACAAACTAGCGATAAATATACTAGTAATAATTCAAAGAAAAGAAAAGTGGTAGTGACTGAAACTATTGCTGACTATTTATTAAACGATTTAAAATTTGATAACATAACACCTCTTGGCTATTTACAAAGTGTTTCTAACGAGGGCGAACCAACTGCCGAAGATCTAAATTCTTTTAGAAAATTACTTAATAGCAAAACACCTAATTTATTTATTTTAAACACTCAAGAAGAGAATAACACGACTGAACAGCTATCTTCGGCAGCCCAAAACAATAATATAAAAATAATTAAAATAACTGAATCTATGCCAGAAAAATACACAAGTTTAAATCAGTGGCTAGAATCTGTGATTGAGCAAATAGTAGACTAAAAATAAATGACCAGTGTTTTAGAATTAAAAGACGCTTGTATAAGCCGCAATAAAAAAATTATCTGGTCAAATTCTTCTTTGTCAATTGACGAAAACACCACAACTGCTATCATAGGCATGAACGGTTCGGGCAAAACCACTCTTTTAGAAGCAATGTTAAATATTTTACATTTAGATAAAGGAAATATAGAACTTTTAGGAAAACATCCAAAATATACTAAACATCTTATTGGTTATGTGCCCCAAAAATATCAACTAGCAGCAACCAATACTATAAGAGGATATGACGCCTTAGCTTTAGGCTTAGTGGGCACAAAACTAGGCATAAGATTGTCAAACAAAAAAATTAAAAAAAACATTATTTCATTAGCAAATAATTTACAAATATCCGATTTATTAGATAAAAGATTAACTAATATGTCCGGGGGCCAATTGCAAAAAATTGCTGTGGCTCAAGCCATAATTAACCAACCAAAAATTCTTATATTAGACGAACCTCTAGCTAACCTAGATATGCAAGCCATAGTTGATTTTTTAAATTTACTAAAACAGCTCCAAAAAAAATCCATTTCAATATTTATAGTAACTCACGATTTGAATCCAATAATTGATTTAATAGACGGAGCAATTTATCTTTTAGATGGTCATGCACATTATTTACCTGTTGCCAAATTAAAAGACGCTAAACTTTTGTCAAATCTTTATAGCACAAAGGTGGAAGTTATACACAGCAAAACGGGAGCTTTTATAAGGAGTGTTGAATGAGATTTGATATAGGATATACGCCCAATTGGGCTGAAATGTTAGGCCAGCAATTCATAATAAATTCATTTTTATGTGGCACAATTGTGGCATTATCAGCCGGAATTATTGGGTATTTTGTGATAATTAGAAATTCGACATTTGCCTCACACGCCCTTTCTCATATAGGCTTACCCGGAGCCACAGGTGCTATTTTATTAGGAATTCCCGTTTCAGCTGGGCTTTTTTTATTTTGCGGATTAGGCGCTATAACTATTAGCTTTTTAGGCAAAAAAATAAATGACCGAGATATAGCCACAGGAAGCGTCCTAGCCTTAGCAACCGGTTTCGGGCTCTTATTTGCCAACATGTCCGCTAAAGCATCAAGCACTATGACAAGCATTTTATTTGGAAATATTTTCACTATCTATCCTATACAAACATTAATATTTTTTGGTTTTTTGTTATTAGTTATTACTCTATTATTTATATTTTTTAGACCTCTATTATTATGTTCTTTAAATGAAGATATTGCCGAAGCTAAAGGCTTGCCTATAAGAATTTACACAACTGGCTTTATGATTATTTTGTCAATAGTTGTGGCAATGAGCATAGAGGTAGTGGGCACTCTTCTGCTTTTTGCACTCGTGATAACTCCAGCAGCGGCTGCAATAGCAATAACTGCCAACCCTATTCGTTGTATAATCTTATCTTGTTGTTTAGCGGTTTTTAGTGTTTGGTCAGGTTTATTAATTTCAATTATATTTTCCTTGCCGCCGTCGTTTGCGATTGTCGCTATTTCTTTTAGTATATGGTTTATTATAAAACAATTCAAAAAAGATAAAATAGCTAAAAAGGATTTAAATATTCTTTTCCATAAATAAATTATTTTATTTGTCCCGATAATTATCAATTAGCGTAAGCAATTGGGTAATCTATTTTTTGACCTGCACCATCTCTTTTATCACTTATTTCTGGCAAAGAGATCTTTTGACCTTTAGATGTCCAAGCGCGAGGTCTGAACTCAGAAATTTCTGCAAAAATTAACTTGTCCTGACCTTTCAAAAATCTTTGACACCTAACTCCGCCAGTAGATCGCCCTTTTTCTGGATAGATTTCTAAAGGACTAACTTTAACAAACCCATTTTCCAAACCGGGCAAAGCTGAACTTTGTCCAGCCGCAGTTAATATATGAGCCTCATTTTTGTTCTTTACAGATGAAAATGCTATAAGATTGTCGTCTGATAATTTGATACCTGCCATGCCGCCCGATCCTTTGCCTTGCGGCCTAACTTTGCTAGCCGGGAAAACTAATAACTGGGCGTTAGCTGTTATAAACACCAATTTATCAGACTCATAACAAATTTTTGCTTGACATACAACATCGTCATCATCTAAATTAAAGCCTATAAAAGAGTCGCTTTTTGGGGCTGAAAATGATTTTATTCTCATAACTTTGCCTTTTTTCGTGGCACAAGCTAAAGTTTGAGAATCATTTGCTTGATTTTGCCAAAATGCTAAAGATGTTTTATTATTTTCCAACTCTAAAATAGAATCTAATTTATAGGCAAAATTATTGTTTTCTAAATCATTCAATTTATTTATATTAGGCAATGAAGAAACTTGTAAACGAGTAAAATAGCCGTCTGATAATAAAACCAATAAATCAGATGATAAATTAATTTT
>JAITRN010000008.1 GCA_031288355.1 Candidatus Opitulatrix roisinitermitis
AAAATGAAAAAAGCTGAGGCGCTTATGCCAACAATTCCAGCAGCTAATCCATCTAGTCCGTCAATAAAATTAACAGCGTTCATAACAGCCACCATAGCAATTGTTGTAAAAACAATTAGCGAATTTTGAGAAGAAATAGTTTGTCCCATAATAGGAATGCTTAAAAGTTGAATTCCGTTTATGGACACTAACACACAAATTGTAATTTGGCAGGATAATTTTAGCAGCCAATCTAAATCCCAAATGTCGTCAGCTGCCCCTAAAAGACAAATTCCAATAGCTCCAAAGAGCATAGGATAAAGTTGTTTTTGGGTTTCAAAAACCGGATTTAGAAAATCAAAAAAATTTCCGATCACAAAAGCTGCTATAAAGCCAATTAACATAGCAAGTCCGCCTAAGCGGGGAGTAGGTATTTTATGTATATCTCGCTTCCTGACACTTGTCACGGCCCCAATTTTAATAGCAAATAAACGAATTACTGGTGTAACTAAAAAAGTTATAATTGCCGAAATTAGAGATAGGAATAAATATATTTTCATAAAGTTAATTTAATATTTTTTGGCAAAAATCTTTTTTATAAATATTTATCATATCCTTCATATTCTAGTTTTTTAGCTAAATCACTTTTGCCTGATTTAACTATTTTTCCTTTGGCAAAAATATGAACAAAATCAGGTTTTATATGTTCTAGAATTCTGGCATAGTGAGTTATTATAATGAGCCCCATATCTTTTTTTATTTTGTTAACATTATTAGCCACAATTTTTAATGCGTCAACATCCAGGCCAGAATCAATTTCATCTAAAATAGCATATTTGGGTTTTAGGAGCATTAATTGAAGAATTTCATTTTTCTTTTTTTCCCCTCCTGAAAAACCAACATTTAAACTGCGGCCAGTAAACTCTTTATCTATTTTTAAATTTTCTTGAAAATTTGAAAAATCTTTAACCCATTGTTTTATATTAGGTTTTTTTCTGTTAATAGCGCCTTTGGCCACGCGCAAAAAATTTGAAACTCCCACACCCTCAATTTCGGGCGGATGTTGAAAACTTAAAAAAAGCCCTAATTTAGCAATTTCATCAGGGTTAGATTTGGTTATGTCATTGCCATCTAAGATTATTTTTCCAGAAGTTATTTCATAATCGGGATGATGAGCTAAAGCATTTGCAAAGGAGGATTTGCCAGAACCGTTTGGCCCCATAATAGCATGGATTTCATTAGATTTTATTGTGAAATTTACGCCATTTAAAACAGATTTATATTCTTTGGAATTAATCTGAACTCTTGTTCTTAAGTCCTTTATTGTGAGTGACATATAAACAGTTTATCACAAGTGTAATACTGCCTGTCACTACAAAAATATCTGCTATATTGCCTATAAAAAGATTAAAATAATTTATAAAGTCTGTCACAGAACCTTGTCCAAAATAAGGCGGATTAAAAAAACGTTCTTGCAAATTACCTAAACCTCCTCCGATTATAAATGATATTGGAATTGAATAAAAGAAGTTTTTGTGTTTTATAAGTGAAAAAATAAACCCTAATAAAATTACGATTGTTATAATAGTCAAAATAAGCGTTTTAGACTGAAAAAGCGAAAAGGCTGATCCAGAATTTTTAACAGTTATATTTAGATTTGAAGCAATTTTTTTTGAGATTAAATCAAGCAAAAAACTAAATACAATTATTCCTATACAAAATAAATAGTATTTTAATTTGATTTTTTGCAAATTATTTTGTGAATTATTCAGCAACGCCAACAGACTTTAATTCACCCAGAATTTGGTTCAGTTGTTTAGAAATTTTAGAACGATAATCTGCTTCAAACAGTCTTAATTCATCAATTCTGGTTTCTAAAATACTTCTATCGCGACTTAGTTTTTCTAAAGTTTCACTAGCATTCTTTTTAGCAGAATTGATAATTTCTTCAGCTTTTATATTGGTCTCGATTTTAGTTTTTTCAGCATCTTCTCTAGCTTTTATAATGTATTCATCTCTCAGTTTAGTGGCTAATAGAAGCATTGAGGAAACTTGGTCAATTTCTTTTTCGCTTGACGCATTTATTCCGGCATTTATAATTGCCTGAGTGGCCCCTGTTTTAGGTTCCTCTTCATACATTTGAATAGTTTTTCTTAATTTTATAATTTCTTCAGTGTTTTTAACATTTTCTGCAACAGCATTTTCTAGTTCAGCTTTAGTTTTGTTTAATCTAGTTTCTGTTATATTCAATTCGTCTTCTAATTCGGAAATTTTTTCTTTTGCTTCTTGGGAGGCTGATTTCTTTAAGGCTTCCAATTCATCTTTTAGCAATAAGTTTTCTGCAAGAGACTCATTATATTTTTGTTCGAATTCGCCAATATCGTTTGCGCTATCATTTTCACTATTTATCTGGCTTTCGTAGGATTTAAGTTTTTCTGATAAAGCTTTTATTTCCTGTTCAGCTTGAAGAAGTTTTTTGTTTACATCTTCTTTGTCGTTGTTCAAATTGGTGATTTCTTCTAAGACGTCTGATGAACTTTGAGCATTCAAAGCTTTGCTCTTAGCTAAATCGGCTTTCAGCATTTCAACGTCTTTGTCAGCGGCGACTTTAGTTTTCTTTATTTCATCTAATTCAATAACGAGTTTTTCTTTAGTTTGGTTGCTGGCCTCTAATTCTTCTTTTGTTGATTGAAGCTCTTTTTCTAATTGGGCAATTTTTTCATTGGTTTCATCAGAGCTGATACTTTTGCTATCTTTTGTTTCTGGCGTTTGAATATTTGATGGTTTTGCCGCAAATGTTTCTATAACATCATCTATAAATTTATCAACTTCATCAGCTAAATAGCCTTCTTTTAATCTGGCAGGTCTAAATTCGACATTTTTTATATCGTCTAACGTTAAAATGGTCATAAAAGCTCCCTTGTAGTAATGAACAATACCAGTTTATCAAAATATACAGTTATCGCAAATTAAAAAAAATGGGAGAAAATATCAAGCAGAAATATAATTTTTTGATTTATTTCAAAATAACAATTCTATTGCTTTTTTAAAAATTCTTATGGGAAAACTTTTTTATCGCGAAACTTATAATGCGTATATTGACGAAGAGTTTGTATTCGCAGTTTTAAATGAGAATTACAGTATATTTTATAACTACAATATTCTGTTCCCTAATGTCTTACTAGGGAAAGTTTGCGGGGCCGCATTTCTGTTTGTATTCTGCAGCTATTGTTGCGGTTTTATATTTCAGTGTAAAAATTCATCGGGCCCCGCAAACATGTGTTAGCAACAAAAATAAGCTTAGCATTAGAGTATAGTAGATTTGTTTAAAGAATTTATTTATTAGACCTTTAGATGATATGTTAGACTTTAAGTACATGGCAATAGAGGTAGTAAATGAAACATCGTATGAATTTGATGAATTAGAATTTGTGCAGTTAGCAGTTTTCACATTAAAAAAAATGTTTGTTTCACCAGATTCTGATTTAGATATAAAATTTGTTAATTCAGAATTTATAGCAAAATTACATAATGATTATTTAGAGATTCCTGGCCCCACTGATGTTATGAGTTTTCCAATGGATGAATTAAAGCCTGGCAAAAAAGAAAAGCCAGCAGCGGCTGGAGTTTTAGGAGATATTGTAATATGCCCTGAAGTCGCGGCTAAACAAGCGGATAACGCAGGGCATTCTTATATTGATGAAATGCTTTTATTAGAGGTCCATTCGATTTTGCATCTTTTAGGTTTTGACCATATGGAGAAAAAGGAAAAGAAAATTATGTTTGATTTACAAAGAACTATTTTAATGGAATTTTTAGCAGCAAAATGATTTTTTTCAATCGTAAGAATAAATTTTTTAATCGCAAGAATAAGGAAAAGGGGCAAATAGATCAGGCTCTAACTCAAATAGGCGAAAGCACCAATTTGGAAGAAGATGAACGACAGATGATTAAATCTGTTGTTGAGCTGGGCGATACCATGGTTAGAGAGGTTATGGTCCCTCGGACATCTATGGAGGTTTTGGAAAAGGCTGATACTTTGAAAAAAGCTTTAGCCGAGTTTTTAAAAACTGGATTTTCTCGCATGCCGGTGATTGAAAAAAACGCTGATGATATTTTAGGAATAGCTTATTTTAAAGATCTTGTTCGTTGTTTATATAAAAAATCTAAAAAGAAAGTTGAAAATGTTGGCGACATTGTCCGAAAAGCTGTTTTTGTTCCAGAATCTATGACAGTGGATTCTTTATTAAAACAAATGCAAAGCAGTCACTCACATATAGCTATAGTCGTTGATGAATATGGTGGAGTGGCAGGGCTTGTCACATTAGAAGATGTTTTGGAAGAAATTGTGGGAGAAGTAGTTGATGAATTTGACAAAAATGAAGAAATTGAACCTGAAAAAATTGCTGCTGACTCTTATAGGGTTAGCACAAGGATGTCAATTGACGATTTGGCAGAATTGTTTAATGTTAAATTAGATTATGAGGATATTGACACTGTGGGAGGTTTGTTTAATAAAGCGCTTGGGACTATGCCTAAGCATAATTCCGAAGCTCAAATTAATGGTTTAAAGTTTGTGGCTGACAAGATTTCTGGAGCTAAAAAACAAGTTTCTTATGTTATTGTGAAATATGTTTAAATCAGGCTTTGTTAGTTTTGTTGGAAGGCCTAATGTCGGCAAATCTACTTTGTTAAATAAACTTGTGGGTCAAAGAGTTTCAATAGTTTCAAAACATCCAGGGACCACTCAAAGAACAGTTAGCGGTATATATAATTCTGATAGTTCACAAATTATTTTTATCGACACCCCGGGCTATGCTAAACCCCGCCGCAATTTAGGGGCCAGATTAAATGATTCTGTTTCTAATGGTGCAAGCCAGGCAGAAATTATTGTTTTTTGCTGTCCAGCTGATGAAAAAATTGGTCCTGGAGATCGGCATATTTTGAAAAAGTTTTTTTCCTCAGAATCGTCAAGAAAAACATCTGATAAAATAAAATTTAGAGAACCTGAAAAAATTGCAGTTATAACTAAAATAGACGCTGTTAGCAAAGATGATTTAATAAATAAAATAATTGAATTAGATCAGCTTGAAATAGATCAAATAGACAGTTTGCCAGAAAAAATATTTTCGGAGATAATTCCTGTTAGTGCTAAAAATAACGATAATTTATCAGAGCTAATTTCTTTGTTAGAAAATTTTTTGCCAGAAGCTGAAAAATATTATGAAACTAAAATTATAAGTTTAGAAAATGAAAATATTACTATTTCAGAATTAATTCGTCAAGAAATTTTGCAAACTTTAAAGGACGAATTAATACATTCGGTTGCTGTGACATTAGACGAGGAATCTGACGAAAAAAATATTCGGGCGATTATTTTTGTTGAAAGACCCTCACAAAAACAAATAATTATAGGCAAAGGGGGCAGCCGAATAGGGAATATAAGGAGATTAGCCAAAAGGTCTATAAAAAAACAATTTCCTGATGTTCAGTCTTTGCAGCTGCGCGTTAAAGTGGCGCCAAATTGGCAGCAAAACACTAAATATTTTGAGAGATTTTCAATATGAATGAAGAATTAGACATTATAAAAAATTTCAATTTACTAAATAGTTTTAATGCAGCAATTAATAATGTAGACGCGAATAATAATAAAAATTTGAGAGTTGGTTTAGGATATGATATTCATAAATTTTCTGATTTGTCTGATTTGTCTAGTGATTTTTCAATCTTAAATTCCAAAAGTTCTTTGAATTCGGTTAATTCTCGCTGTCTCTGGCTTTTAGGGCTGAAATGGTCTAATTATCCGCCGCTTGAAGCTCATTCAGACGGTGATTGCGCTATTCATGCTTTAGTAGACGCCATTTTGTCAGCGTCAAATTTAGGTGATATAGGTTCTTTTTTAGGGGTGGATAAATCTAATTGTGAAAATATTTCTGGTAAAACAGTTTTGCAAAGAATTAATAAACTTTTGAAAAAAAATAATATCGAGTTAGTGAATGCAGGAGTTTTCGTTCTTTGTCAAAAGCCAAATATTTCTAAAAGGCGGAAAACTGCTGAAAAACTTTTGTCGGAAATTATAAATGCTCCAATTTCCGTTTCTGCGTCAACCACAGACGGTGTAGGCGAAATAGGACAATTTAAAGCTATAGCTTCTTTAGCTTTAGCACTGGTTAAATTTTTATAGTTTTTTATTATCTCTAATATTACTTTTTTGTTATTTTCTTAATAAGTTCTTTTTGTTAAATTTTTTTTTGTCAAAATACATTTAACAAGAATTATATGGAGGACTTATATGGTTTTGGACGAGCCACGTAAGGTTTTAAGGAAAGAATAAGGAAAAAAGTCCAGGAAAGAATGAGAAATTGTGAAAATAAATAGATATATAGATAAGACAAGTGATAAAAAATTTAATAGTTGTGATGTTAAAAGTCGTTGTAAAAATAAAAAGGGCAAATTATTAGCTACATTGCTTTTAGCGATTTGTTTAGGGCTGTCCTTTAATTTAATGCCGTTTTTTGCTCTGGATAAAGCCCAAGCAGCTCCGCCAGCTGCTCCAACAAATGTGATTTTAACAAAAATTGGCAAAGTTTTGAAAGTTGCTTGGAAAGCTTCGGCTGCAGCAGATGTAAAATACAAAGTGGAAATTTATAATTCGGAAAAATCTGTAATTTATTCAGCCGATAATTTAAATAGCGGCACTGATAATTATACTTTTTCAAATGTTATTACTAATAATTATCAAAAAGCTCGCGTTTATGCTCTGGCAGGAGGGGTTAGTTCTTATGCAGAATCTCAAGCAGGAGTTTTTCAGCAGCTTTATGCTATAAACAGTAATAACGATTTTTCAGATATAGCGAATTTGTCTAATGACGCAAAAAATGCTATTAATTGGATGTTTGTTTATGGTGTGGGGAATGGATTCACCATAAAAAAATATGGACCCAAAAGTAATGTGACAAGAGAGCAAATGGCGGCTTTTATATATCGCTTAGCTGGTCAACCAAAAAATTATACTGAAATTAGCCCTTTTTCAGATGTTGGTGAGGGCGTCTTTAGAAAAGCTATACTTTGGAGCGCTTATAATGGCATCATTTTGGGATATAATGACAAACAATTTAAACCTAAAAAAACTATAACTCGTGAACAAATAGCTTTGCTTTTGTATAGATTAGCTGGAAAGCCGGCTGCGGAAAGACAAACTTATTTTGACGATATAAACAACTTATCTGATGAGGCTAAAAAAGCAATTGCTTGGCTTAATCAAAAATCAATTTCTGAAGGTTATAGCAAAACAAAATTTTTGCCTTATAAAAATTTGATCCGTGAACAAATGGCCCAATTATTAAAAAGATTTTCTGACATTATGCAATTGTGTCCATTTATCGGAAAAGAGACCGCTCTTGAACCGCTGAATTTTTTAAGCACAGGAGTTAGACGAAGTAGTATCACTAATTTATCTTTTATAAATACTATTCCGCAATGTAATAATCCAGTGGATATAACGGATTCGGCCTTAACTCCAGGTGCAGTTTTGGCATGTGTTTATGGCACAGATATTGTTGTGGGGCAAGCTGGAGGGGTTATTGCCAATCCAGAGAGTTCTCATGGAATATTTTTTGATATAGATAGTCCAAATTTTAATAAATTAGATATAATCAATTTTGATGCTTTTAATACTGCAATTTTCTCATTTGGATTTGCAAAATTAACTACTAATCAGCCAATTGTTTTTTCTGAAGGGTTTGGTAAAAATACTATAACTATGTACGCTTTAATGAATTATTCTAAATTAGGGCAAGATATTATTTTTCCATCAGGTTTCGGAAAAAATGTTAAAGAATTGACAGATGCTTTTGCTTATACTCAAATAACAGGTAATTTATTTTTGCCAGAAGATTTTGGTCAATTTGCTGAAAAAGCGTCTAATATGTTTGAATATTCAAAAATTCAGGGAAAATTAACTTTGCCAAACGAAAATTTTGGAAAAATGATTAGTCAAGCCAATGATCTGTTTCAATTTGCTGAAATTGGCAGTGGTGTGAGAATTCCAGAGGGTTTTGCCAAAAATGCCACTAATCTTTTTTATATGTTTCAAAATTCAAAAATTAAAGGAACTGTGGAAATTATGGCAAATTTTGCTGAAAAAGTTACGAGTTCTGGTTCGTTTTTTGGAAAGGCTGAAATTGATGGAGATATTAAAATAGGCGAAAACTTTTTAACTAGTGCAACATATTTATATAATGTATTTACTGAAGTTGATCTTAGCGGAAAATTTATTTTGCCATCAAATCTTGGCAGTAATGACGGCTGTTATATGGCAGCTCTTTTTAGCGGCACGAAGTTTAAGCAAAAATTGGAATTGCCGGATGGATTTGCTAGTAATGCAATAAATTTAGACCAAGCTTTTAATGCAACTGTTTTTTCAAATGGTTTAGTTGTTGGAAAAGATTTTGGCAAAAATAGTCAGTCTTTTTCAAAAATATTTGATGGTACATCAGTTTCTGGTGTTTTAAAATTGCCGGCCGGTTTTGGAGAAAAAGCCACAAATTTTGTGCAGGCTTTTTCCGAAATATCTTTAAAGGCTGATATTGATCTTTCAGAAATAGATTTTTCAGGCAAAACAGGTGTTGACACAAAAAATATGTTTGAAAAAGTTCAATGGAATGGTTTTTTTGTTTTGGTAAAAAATCAGGCAAGTGCAGTCTTTTTGACTAATGCTACTGGCGCAGCATTGCAAAATGTGAAGATTGTGTCATAATATAACGTAATACAAATATAGCATTTTATTATGCTAAAATTTTTATATGTTGTTGTCTGATAGCGATATAAAAGCTCATATAGAATCTGGTGAGATTGAATTATCTGATTTTGATTTTAAAATGATTCAGCCATCAAGTATTGATGTGAGGCTGGATAAATTTTTCAGAGTTTTTGACAATCATAAATTTGAAGTTATTGATCCTGCCGAAAAACAGGAGAATTTAACTAGATTAGTTGAGATAAAAACAGGAGATTTTTTTGTTCTTCATCCTGGTGAATTTGTTTTAGCTTCCACTTATGAATTTGTTAAATTAGGCAATTCTGTGGCGGCTAGATTAGAGGGGAAATCTTCGCTTGGTAGATTAGGTCTCCTAACTCATTCAACAGCAGGTTTTATTGATCCGGGATTTAATGGCCATATAACTTTGGAGCTTTCTAACGTTTCTAATTTGCCCATAAAACTTTATTCTGGAATGAAAATAGGTCAGCTTTGTTTTATGACGATGTCCGATTTTGTAGAAAGCCCTTATGGGTCAGGTGCAGAGGGTTCGCGTTATCAGAATCAAAGAGGGCCAACAGAGTCTAGGTCATATATAAATTTTTATAAAAAAGATATTTAGGAGTGTTGTTTTAATAAGTTGTTAAAAATCTTATTAAAATGACTATTTTAATTATTTTAAACTAATTTGCTAAAATATTATTATTGTTAAATATTATAAGTGTTAATAAATTTATAATTAACAATTTGGAAGTGTGTCTGAGCGGTCGAAAGAGCAGGCCTCGAAATCCTGTGTAGTTTATGCTACCGAGGGTTCAAATCCCTCCGCTTCCGCGTTGGAATTTGAACACGAGGGTTAGTTGTCATTAAACTTGGCCCTCCGCTTCCGCGTTGGAATTTGAACACGAGGGTTAGTTGTCATTAAACTTGGCCCTCCGCTTCCGCGTTGGAATTTGAACACGAGGGTTAGTTGTCATTAAATTTGGCCCTCCGCTTCCGCGTTGAGGTAATTTATCAGCTAAAAAACTCGGTAGTTGCGTTAGTAGATTATATAATTAGAAATCGCTTCTATGAGGATTTGTAGTTTATTTATCAGCAGAGTTTTGAGTTTTTTGTTTTTATTTGTGATGTTTAGAGAACAGATCGAACAGCCAAATAATCTTCCTTTAGGGAGAGACGGATAATGCTGATGGATTTGTTGATAGAAGAAAATGAAAAGGAATGAGCCTCTGTAGTGCTGTAAGCATCAGATGTCCAATATAATCCAGTGCTGTTTTGATTAAAAAAGGAGCCGTAGCTATAATCGTAGTACCCTGATAAAGTCCCTTTCCAAGGAGTTGCTCCAACAATGGAGCAAAAGTTGTCATAATCTGTTGCGCTATAAACAGGGTTTCTATTATTAGCAGAATTAGCCGTCGCTGTTAACATTTTATTGTTTAATTCATCAATTGATTTTGTGCCGCCATTCGGGTTTAAAGACCAACCACTAGGAGAAATTGTTAAAGCTGTAGCCCAATTGTAGAAATATCCACAACCTGTGAAACTACCAGGGTCGCGAATCCAAACATATCCCGACGATGAGCAATATTCAGTTGATGAAGGGTTTACATATTTTTCATTTTTATATTTCAAATTATCAACCATCCAAACATTGCCGTCAGGCATTTTTTTGACTCTATATTTCTGGTTATCGCGTGAATCAGGCAAAACAATCACTTGGCCTTGTTGCATAGCAGCTTTGCAATTTGCGGCATCAGCCCCAAAAGTTTGCATACTGGTGGTGTCACAATTTGATAATTTAGCATTTTCAGCATAAACTACATTGCCGGCATTAATTGTATAAGTCGAGCCGCCATCGATAGAAATAGTCACAGCATGGGTGCCAGCTTGTAAATCAGGCAAAACGCAGCCTACTTGGGGAATGCCATCACTAGCTGCTGAGTCACTAGTGTAGCCTTGTCCGGAGGTTGTGCAAGCTTTGTCGCCAACTTTTATTTTATTATTAGTCGCTGTGGTAGACAGACCAGAACCTTTGTAAATTAAATCTCCGCCTGTCCAGCTGCAAATAGTGTTATAAAAATTGGTGTTATCGCTTGAAATATTGCCGCTGCCGCCTGTGGAATTGTCGCAATTAGCCATCGCTTTATTCATATAGGCATAAA
>JAITRN010000092.1 GCA_031288355.1 Candidatus Opitulatrix roisinitermitis
AGTTTTATTGTCTTGCCAGTATTTTTGCCATTTGCTTTCTATAATATTTGCTAATTTAGAGTTATAGCGCCATTGTGGTTCGTCATTTATTGACATACTAATAATGGTTTATTGGCACAGCACTAATAGATTATTTTGAATTAGTTTTTTTGGCAGCAGTTTTTTTTGTAACGACTTTTTTGGAAGCGGCTTTTCCGGCAGCAGTTGTTTTAGAGTTGGCTGGCTTAGAAGTAGATGATTTAGCAACAGTTGATTTAGCAGCAGGTGCAGTTTTTTTGGCAACGGCTTTCTTAGTAGTAGCTTTTTTGGGAGCAGCTTTCTTTGTAGAAGCTGTTTTTTTGGTAGGAGCAGCTTTTTTAGGCGCTTTTTCTACTGGTTTATTTAGTTCGGCTGATTCTAAAATAGTTTTGAGTTTTTTAACTAATTTGCTTTTTCTATTAGCTGCTTGGTTTTTGTGGATAACTCCTTTAGAAACTGCAATATCTAGTTTTTGAGAAGCTTTTCTATAAGCGTCTAAAGCTTTATTTTTATCTTTTGCTGTAACGGCTTCACGAACACTGCGAACTTTGCTTTTCAATTCACTCTTAACTGCTAAATTTCGCACACGAGATTTTTCGTTGGTGCCAATTCTTTTTATCTTAGATTTAATATTTGCCATACATATAGTTTATATTAAATTTGATAATTCTTTAAATACAATTTATTTAGATACAATTTAACATAAGTAGTTTGTGCCAATAAGCTAGAAAAGATCAATTAGTGTTTTCAAAATTTTAGCATAGCTATCCAAATAGCGATGTGATGAGAGCAAAATCCTAAAATAACAAATAAATGGAATAGTTCGTGAAAACCGAAAATTTTGGCTGTTCGTCCTGGAATTTTGGCGGCGTAAAAACAAGCGCCAGTTATATAGAAAACTCCTCCAATGGCTATTAGTATAACTATTGCCAGAACTTCTTTGTTGGGATTTTGCAGAATTGTGGGTATATAAATTAGGCAAACTAAGCCTAAAGCGATATATATTATTACATAGACAATTCGCGGGGTATTAGAAAATATGTGGTGTAAAACTAATGCCGAAAGACATAGCCCCCAAATTAAAATTAGCAGGGCTTGTCCGCTAAAAAAATAATCAAAAAAATTATGATATATATTTATGCCGCTCCAAGGAACTACGCTAAAACACCAAGGGGTATAAGTTCCGGCAATTAGCAAAAAGATGTTAGAATGGTCAAGTTTCCTTAAAATTAATTTAACTTTTTTGCTCCAATTAAAAAGATGATAAACTCCGCTTATTTCAAATAGCAGAATTGAGCAAATTAGATATACAAAGCAGGCGATTTTGCGCGGCAGACTAGGAGTTAGGCATATCAGAGTTATGCAAGAAGTTAAAGAAATGGGTGCGAAAATAAAATGAAACCAACCTCTTAATTTAGTTCGTGGAGTTGGTGGATTATAGTTTTCAGAAGTCTTTTTAGTAGTCATTTTTGTTCCTCTTTTGTTCCCCCCCCTAGTTGGACTGTATTCATAATAAACCTTTCAGCTCCCCCAGTTGGACTTGAACCAACGACACATCGATTAACAGTCGATTGCTCTGCCAGCTGAGCTATGGGGGAATGTCTATTATAAGTTTATCAGAAATCAATTCGTTAGCAAAATTTGCGAGTGAAAGTATTATTTGTTTTCTTGAGATAATTTATTTCAAATTTTTAAAAAAATTATTAAAATATCAAAAGTTTTTTATTTAGGTTGTTTTATTTTTCCCAACCCCTATGCCATTGCCGATAATTGTACCAAGTACTTTTCCTCTAACCCCTTTTTCGACTTTGCCTTTTATCAACCCTAATAGTTTTCCGCCCACATAGCCTGATATATTACCATTGACAACACCTAATATATTGCCCTCCACATTGCCATAAATATTATTAACGCTGCCGACTATTTTGCCTTTGACATTGCCGTATATATTTGCTTTAATATCGCCATATATGCTTCCTACATCTCCTTGAATATCTTTTGTTACAATGCCGTATAAATTGCCCCAGGAAATTTTAGATGATCCATTTTCAAGATTTATATTTTCTTGTAGATTTATTTTATTTTCATTTAACAAATTATCAGAGCCGGTTTTCAAGACTTCTGCAATATGTTTTAGAGTTAATGAATCAGGAATAGATTCGTTATTTTCCCATTTGGAAACAGCCTGAAAACTGATATGCAATTTGTCAGCTAAATCTTTTTGTGTCATATTTAATTGATTTCGGCGGTTTTTAATTGCTTTTCCTAGATTGGCGTCAATCTTAATTGTTTCATTGGTTTTTGTTTGATCTGGAAAATTATTTGTTTGGTCTGAAAAGTTGTTTAACATAATTTAATGTTAACAGTCAAAGCATTTTTTTATCGTAGAATTTAGTTGAAATAACTAACTGTTTAGATGAAAGAACTAATCTATTAGTTGTATTTTCATTTTATTTTCTTCGAACGGATTTTTCGCGTGGTTTAATAACTATTTTAATAGGCGTTCCGTAAAAGGAAAATGCTTGGCGCAGGCGGTTTTCAATAAATCTTATATAAGGAT
>JAITRN010000101.1 GCA_031288355.1 Candidatus Opitulatrix roisinitermitis
GTTTGCTCAAAATGGCGTATAAAATAATTGCATCCAAACAGTTTGCTAAGGATTATTCAAAACTGGATGAAATTGCCAAAATAAGAATTAAAGCTTTTATTTTACAAACTCTAAAAACCCTAAATAATCCTCGCAGCATCGGCAAACCGCTAAAGGGGAAATATAAAGGAGCTTGGCGATACAGAGTGGGTGCATATAGAATTTTAGCTGATATAAGAGACAAAGAATTAATTTTACAATTGATTAAATTGTCACATAGGCGCTCCATTTATCAATAAGCCCTAGGCTATTTAAAAATAATTTTTAAATTTAACAATCCAATAATAATTTTTTGGAACAGTGAGCGTTTTTTTTTAGTATGAATATTATTATGAAATTTCTTGAAAGGCCAAATCTAATGTTTACAATAACAATTAAAATCAATATAATAATATAAACTAAGACTATGAATGTTGTAAAAAAAGTTATAAAAAATGCTTATAAAAAATAATGATATAATTGAAGTCAAAAATTTATCAAAAAAATATGGTGATAAATTAGCTGTTAATAATATAAATTTTGAAGTTAGACAAGGCGAAATTTTTGGCATTTTAGGCCCAAACGGAGCTGGAAAAACTTCCGCTTTAGAAATGATGGAAACGCTTAGGTCTATAAGTTCTGGCACAATCACAATTGATGGTATTAATGTGACTAAACAACCTAATAAAATAAAACAAATAATCGGTGTCCAACTTCAAAGTTCTAACTTTTATGACAAAATCACTTTACAAGAATCTCTAAAACTCTTTGCTTCTTTTTATAACAGAAAAATCAAACCAATAGATTTATTGAAAAAGGTTGATTTAGAATCCAAAGCTAAAGCCTATCCTGAAAATCTCTCAGGCGGGCAAAAACAGCGATTCAGCATTGCCGTCGCTTTAGTTAATCAACCAAAAGTTTTATTTTTAGATGAGCCTAGCACAGGCCTAGACCCTCAGGCTAGACACAATTTGTGGGAGTTAATTAATAAAATAAAAGATGGCGGCATAACTATTGTTTTAACTTCTCACTATATGGAAGAAGCTGAAAAACTATGCGACAGAGTAGCTATTATGGATGAGGGCCAAATTATCAGCCTGGATACCCCCGCTAATTTAATTTCCAATTTAATAAAGGGCGGATTTAGATCGAAAAAAACTGTTGAACAAGCCAATTTGGAGGATGTTTATATTAATCTGACTGGTAAGGAGTTGCGAGAATGAGAGCTATTTTGATTTTTACACTAACCCAAATAAAAAGATTTTTTCGAGACCCTGTTGCGCTTTTTTTCACAATTTTATTTCCGCTAATTTTTCTATTAATTTTTGGCACAATTTTTGGCAATAGCAGCAACGTCAACTTTTCTTTAGCAGTGGTTAATAATTCCCAAACCCAAATCAGTCAAGAATTTATTAAACAATTAGAAAACAGTAGTTCAGCTTTTTCTATAAAGCCAGTCAATGATTTATCAGAAGCTAAAACTAAAATTCAACGAGGTGAAATAGATTCTATTATTGAGCTGCCTGCTAACTTCGGCGAAGTTGGTCATAATAAATTGCCATCAGGTGAAATACAGGTTTATTACAACCCTTCAAACCCACAAACTGGACAAACTATAGCCACAATTATGAGAGGCATAGTTGACAAGATTAACGCCGGTTTAACTCAAACCTCACCCGCCTTTGAAGTTAACGAAATCTCCACAGGTCAAGCTGGTTTAAGCCAATTTGACTATACTTTTTCTGGTCTCTTAACTTGGACACTAATGGTTATGGGTCTTTTTGGCTTTTCCAATCAATTCCCATCAGAAAAAAAGACCGGCGCTCTGCGCCGTATACAAGCTACTCCTTTTCGCTCTAAACAAATGATTGTTGGAATGACTTTGTGCTACACTATTTTCACTATAATTTCTGTTATTTGCATGTTAACGGCTGGATTTTTTATTTTTCATTGGCAAATGCAAGGAAATTGGTTAATATTTAGTTTATTTGCTCTGCTAGGAGCTTTGACTATGGTCGGCATAGGTGCAGCCATTTCTGGATGGGCTAAAAATACTAACCAATCAACCCCTATTTCCCAAATAATTGCTTTTCCTATGATGTTTTTATCAGGAACATTTTTTCCACGATATTTAATGCCAGAATGGCTAAAGAGCATAACTAACTGGCTGCCATTAACTCCTATTAATGACGGTCTGAGAATGATTACAACTGAAAACCAAAACTTTCTAGGAATATGGCCACAACTAGCAATGACCTCTGCTTGGTTTTTAATTATTTATATAATAGCCTTTAAAGTTTTTCGCTGGGAATAAAGAATAATAACTTTATAAACATTTGCACAACTTTATAAAGTTATGATATAATAAAAGTATTATGAATTATCAAACAAAGTTGCGGCGAATTCTCGCGGTGAATAAAATCTCACAAGAGAACCTCGCCAAACTAATCGGCACAACTTTCGTGACGTTGAACTCTTGGGTGAATGGCAAAAGCAAGCCAACAAGAGGCGAGCTGAAAAACAAAATTGACGAGTTATATATCAAATATTTCGGCGATACTTCGCTCACAATACCGAATCTTGTTAACAAGAAAAAAGAAGCAATAAAAAACAAATGCACTGCCCGCCAAATCATCGCAAATCGCAAATTATTGGATAAAATCACCTTAAATCTAACTTATCACACCAATACTATTGAGGGATCAACGATGACGATAAGCGATGTCCGTGAAGTCATCTTTGACAACAAAATCCTCTCTAACCGCACAGCGATTGAACAACGAGAGGCGGTAAATCACCAAGCAGCACTCAATTTTCTTTTGGACAAACTAGCACACGATAAAAAACTAAACTGGACACCGGATTTTATTCAAGCAATTCACTTACGAATGATGACAAGCATTATCAGCAATGCAGGCTTGTGGCGGAACCACGGCGTGAGGATTTCTAGCTCGCGAACTGTCCTGGCTAACTTTATAAAGATACCAGATTTAATGAAGAAGTTATGCAAAAAACTCAACAAAGAAACCGACGACCCGGTAAATCTTCTCGCCCAGACGCACGCGCAATTTGAGCAAATTCACCCGTTTTCCGACGGTAATGGGCGGACAGGGCGTCTTATAATGTTCGCCAAGTCCCTTGAACTTGGCGTTTTTCCACCAATTATTGAACACGAAAGAAAAACCGCCTATTATAAATACCTTGAACTCGCCCAAACACAAGAAAAACACGACCTGCTAGAAAATCTTATCTGCGACAGCATATTGTCAGCCGTTAAATTAAAAGAAAAACATTAAATTAAAAGAAAAAACGCTATAAGTAAATTTTCAGAGCCCCGACCGGGACTTGAACCCGGGACCCCTTCCTTACCATGGAAGTGCTCTACCACTGAGCTAT
>JAITRN010000013.1 GCA_031288355.1 Candidatus Opitulatrix roisinitermitis
CAAGCTGGTGCATTAACCAATTTAGGGATAAATAACACAATAGACGAAAATTCTAGCAACGGCACTTTTCCATCAGCCAAAACAGTTTATGCCTATATGAATAAAGCGATGGCTAATTGTGACAATTCCACAGGCGGCAGCGGCAACATATCCAGCGACAACACTAATTTTTATAACACTATTTGCAGCTGGACCGGCGGAGATTTAATTTATAAGGGTTCTGGTCTATCTACCGCAGCAGCTAATAATAAAATAAAAGTTGGAGACAAAGCTTGCACCACTTCCGGTCAGGGCTACACTAGTAATTCAGCAGCCGGAGACGGCATACCTCAAGTAGGCTGTGTTTTGCCTAATTTAGCAGCTGGCACCCATGCTGTGACTATTTCTATCAATGGCGGCTCGACTTATACAATTAATGCTGGAAATGTGGTTTATGCTGAAAATGCTAAATTATCAAATTGCGATACAACTAGTATGCAAACTTTTGGGGCTGATGCTGCTGCTTGTAAAGCTGCTATGCAACAAGGACAAGCAATTGTTTTAAATGACACCAGAAATAACCAAAAATATAGAGTTAAAAAAATGCCTGACGGCAATATTTGGATGATTGATAACTTGAAATTGGGTTCTACAACTGGCGCAACCACTCTAACTCCTGCAGACACCAATATAACAACTGATTATACTTTACCGCGAATAAGCAATTCTACTGCTAATAGCAACCCTAGCACAACGACATATTGCTCATCATCAGGACTTGTTCATACTCATAACCCAGGAAACACAACAGCTTGTGGGTATTTATATAATTGGAGTACAGCTATAGCTGGAACGTCTTCAAATTCAGGTTATTCTATTTCAGCCAAAGGTTGGGGTTTATACCCAAATAATGGTACAAAATCAGCTTATGAGTTAAATGATAAAATGTTAGCTGTGGCAGCTAATTCTAATAGCAATAGAAACCCTGTTTATAGCACTACAGGTTACAAAAATTTCGATGAAGGTGGCACAAGTTATCCAGCTCCTTGGCTAGGCGTCTATTCAGGATACTACGACACCTACAACAGCGAGTTCCGCGATCAAGGCAGCTCCGGCTACTATTGGTCGTCTACTGCTGAGAACAATAGTAGCTACGCATACTATTTGCGCTTCAATTCTAGCAGCTACACTCAGGACGACACCCTCAATACCTACGGCCTTTCTGTTCGATCTGTTCTCTAAACTAAAAACAATTTAACCACTTTTTACCCAAGCGAACTGCCCCAACAAATTATTACCTAGAACAATTATAATTCTGCAACTGAAATAATATATCTTAATTTAATTAATGAAAGATAATTAACTAAAAACAATTTAATTACTTTTTGCCTAAGCGAACTGTTTCAAAAATTATTACCAGAGACAATTAGAGTTTTAGTATTGAGGCAATATATTTAGTTTTGTGGGGCTTTGAAATTTTTTGCGGTAGTTATACTTAAAGCAAGAAAAATTTCAAGAGTTGATATGTCTCCAGATTTTATATTTAGGGTTTTATACCCTAAATATAAAATCATTGGAGATTCAACTTTCCCCATCGAAAAAAATATATTGTCGAAATACTAAAATATTTAAATTTAACATTACGGTAATAATTTTTTGGGACAGTGAGTGTTTTTTTTTTTTTGTAAAAATTTTAATATATGCCCTAGGAATTTTTAGGTTATGAAAGTAGGTAATTATGATAAATTTTAAAGATTTAAATTATAGAAGAAATTCTTTTAAAGATAAATTTTGTGAAAATTCTAAATTTGAAAAACGTAAATTCAAAAAAATGGGAGCCAGAAAAATAGGAATTTTAGGAGTGCTGTTTCTTTTCTGCATAACTTCTTTTTTGAACAATTCTTTCTCCGCCAACGCTTCATCTCAATCCGTTTTAGGCATTGCCAGAGGCGGCACAAATGCTAACTCTGCTGAAAGAGCTTCCAAAAACCTCGGAAGAATTGATTCTATTAATTATAACAACACTGACAACGAATTTCCCTCATCCAAAGCAACATACGATTATATAAACTATGCATTAAACGGAAAATTTGTAATAGCTGGCGGCAACCAAAAAGTCACCGAATGTTTGGCCTCCAAAAACTGCGGCGAAGCTAACTCTTGGGAGGGGGCAATGTCAAGCGGCGGAAGTGCAAATATTTGGTATAACATAGCAACTGATGGCAAAAAATTTGTTGTTGCAGGAGCAAACGGATTAGTATCTGAATGTCTGGCAGCTAATAACTGCGCTTTATCTAGCAATTGGACCTCCCCTATTCAAACACCTCAATTTATCGGAACATGGCAAAACATTGCTTACGGCAATAATGAATTTATTGCTGTTGGTGGAGCTATGACCATATCATTTTGCAAAAGTTCTAGCAACTGCGGCATAGCTTCAAATTGGTCTACACCTACACAAACGCCGAGTTCATCAGATACTCCTGCGTGGTGGGGAGTGGCTTATGGGAACGGCAAATATATAGTAACCGGCCATAATGGATATATTTCGCAATGCTTGGCGTCAACTGACTGCACAATAGGCTCTAATTGGTCACAAATTGTTAAAGTCCCAGGAACAACAAACTATGTTGACGGCTTTATGTATAACGACGGAAAATTCATTGGAGTGGGAGACGGCGGAGTGACAGGCTGTTTAGCAACTTCTGATTGTTCTGTTGCCAGCAGCTGGACAACAGTCACTAAAATTCCTGACGGACACGGAATTTTGCGCGACATAACTTATGGAGAAGGCAAATATATTGCAGTGGGTGATGCAGGATATATTGCTCAATGTCAAGACACAAACGATTGCCTAAACGGACAAAACTGGACAGGATTTTCCAATAGCCCAGGTCAAAACAGTTATTGGATAAGTGCAGCTTATGGCAACGGATTTTTTGTCACAGCTGGAAGTATTGGAAAAGTTTCTGTCTGCAAAGCCTCCTCAAATTGCTCTATTTCCGACAATTGGTCCACTGCAATAACTCTCGAAGGAATAAACGATTCAGATGGTAACTGGTGGAATATAACATATGCTAAACCTGGAATGAGCTAAACCCAAAACATATAAGTTCAATTTCAAAAAAAACAAAAGTTTTTAAAAAATATTTAAAATTATAATTTTTAAAGTTAGTTCAGAAATTTTTCAGTCTTTTTAGAATTTTTTAAGTTTCTTTATTTAAACTGGCAATATGATTATTAAAAACGCTTGGAAATTTATTCAACGGGCCAAAGGCCGAAATATACTTATTGGCATAATTATATTTACTGTTGCCACGACTTCAACTATAGCTTTATCTATTATGAAGGCGGCTAATGACGCCAAAGAACAAGGCTTAGCCAACACTAAAATAACAGCCCAGATTGTGCAAAACCGGCAAAAAATTATGGAACAAGCCCAAACTAACAACTCTGGAGGCCCTAGAATGTTTGACCGAGCAAGCATGCCCACATTAACGCTTGATCAGCTGAAACAATATTCTCAATTAGGGGGCGTGGAAGATTTTTATTATACCAATTCAGCATATTTATCAAATGCCAATAATTTCTCACCTATAAAAACGTCAGATAATTCCAATAGCTCAAATTCCAGAAATAATTCAATTATGGGATTAGAAAATTCGGCCGATTTTTCCATAAAAGGATATTCCTCTCAGGCAGCTATGTCCGATTTTATAAACGGCACAAATCAAATTTCTGAAGGCACTGTTTTCCAATTTACAGAAACTAATAGCACAGAAACTAACAATTCAGAAATTGAATGCGATATTTCGTCAACTCTTGCAGCCCAAAATAATGCAAAAATATCAGACATAATAACTCTGAAAAACCCCCTAAAAGAAAGTGAAACTTATAAATTTAAAATTGTGGGAATATATAAATCAACTAGCGAAAACACCCAAGCCAATTCCATGTTTTCTGCCACATCTCAAGACCCATCTAACAACATTTTGGTTTCGGAAAGTTCGGTGGAAAATATAATAGCAAATTCTGAAAAATCTCCAGCTTCTTCTACATCAGAAGGCCCTGATGGCCAAGCTAGACAAATTAGTTCTAAGATGGAAGACCAAATCAGCGGAACTTTTGTTTTGCCGACTAAATCTGCTTATGATGAATTTTCCAACAACCTAAAAACTGTTGGTTTATCTGACTCATTTATATTACAATCACAAGATATTGAAAATTTTGAACAATCTATTTTGCCATTAGAACAATTAGCCAATTTTGCATTAATTTTGTTAATAATAATTCTATCAGTTGGGACAGTTGTTTTAATAGTTCTAAATTTGTTTAATATACGCGAAAGAAAATATGAAATTGGAGTGTTCTCAGCTATCGGCATGCGCAAGAAAAAGGTGGCTATTCAATTTATTTGCGAACTTTTAATTGTCACAATTATGGCAATAACTCTTGGAGCTTTTGCGGGATCTGTTGCTAGTGTGCCTGTTTCAAACTCCATGTTAGCTTCGCAAATTCAGCAAGTGGAAAGCAAAACAAGCACCCAAACAAGAACTTTTGGACCAAACGCAGCTGGCGGAGGGGGCGCTGGGGGCCCTGGTCAGGAAAATGGTTCTTCTCAAAATAGCGGAATGCCAGGCGGGGGCATGTCCAGCGGCGGATTTAGCCGAGGTCCTTTAAATAACAGAACCGAAAATGCTAACGCCAACCCCATCCAATATATTAGTCAAATTAACACAACTTTAGACATAAATATTTTGTTAGAGCTTTTAGGGCTGGGGCTTATTTTATCTATTCTTGCTAGTGCTGGACAAATGATTTTTGTTCTCAGATATGAACCTTTACAAATATTAGTGGACCGAAATTAAAAGAAAATATAAATAAATTTAGGAGCAAAAATGAGTGTTTTAAAATTAGAAAAAGTCAGTTATCATTATGCTAACAGCAAAGCCAAAAGAAATATTATTCAAGACAAAACTTATAAATTTGATTTTGGCAAACTCTATGGAATTGTTGGGAAATCTGGAGCCGGCAAAACTACGCTGCTTTCGCTTTTGGCAGGACTAACCAAACCAACAGAGGGGAAAATAATTTATAATTCAAAAAATCTAAATAAGATTAACTCTTTTGATTATAGAGCCCAAAACTGCGGAGTTATTTTTCAACAATTTAATCTCTTGCCGCAATTAACGGCCTTAGAAAATGTGATGTTAGCTATGGACGTTTCCGGAAAAAAATATGACCAATCTAAAAATAAATTAGCTAAAAATATATTACGATCTGTGGAACTACCAGAAATTTATGACAATAAAAAAATTCTTCAATTGTCTGGCGGAGAGCAGCAAAGAGTGGCCTGTGCTAGAGCCTTAGCTATAAAACCAGATATTATTCTAGCTGATGAACCGACCGGAAACCTAGATTCAGAAACTCAAAATGATATAATAAACATTTTTGACAAACTGGCCCATAAAGAAAATAAATGCGTCATAATTGTGACCCATTCCCAAGAAGTTGCCAAACGCTTAGATATGATTTACGAACTCAAAAAATAATTTAATCCTTTTGTCAAGGGCAGACTGCCCCCAACAAATTATTGCCAAAGACAATTAGAATTCTACAACTGAGATAATATATCTTAATTCAATTAACAAAACATAATTAACTAAAAACAATTTAACCACTTTTTTCAGGAGCGAACTGCCCCCAACAAATTATTACCAGAGACAATTAGGATTTTAGTATTAAGGCAATATATTTAGTTTTGTGGGGCTTTGAAATTTTTTGCGATAGTTATTCTT
>JAITRN010000015.1 GCA_031288355.1 Candidatus Opitulatrix roisinitermitis
CAATTTGACAATTTAACATTTTCAGCATAAACTACATTGCCAGCATTAATTGTATAAGTTGAGCCGCCATCTGTGGAAATGGTCACAGCATGAGTGCCGGCCGCTAAATTAGGCAAAACGCAGCCTACTTGAGGTATGCCGTCATCAGCTGCTGAATTACTTGTGTAACCTTGTCCAGAAGTGGTGCAAGCTTTGTCGCCAACTTTTATTTTGTTATTAGTTGCCGTGCTGGATAAATTAGAACCTTTATAAATTAAATCTCCTCCTGTCCAGCTTGTTATGGAACTAGAAAAGTTTATATTGTCCATAGAAATATAACCTTTATTCATTGCCCTATTCATATAATTATAAACTGTTTTGGCTGATGGAAAAGTGCCGTTGCTGGAGTTTTTGTCTATTGTGCTGTTTATTCCTAAATTGGTTAATGCTCCAGCTTGTGTTGTAGCCCCTGTGCCCCCGAAACTAATAGGCAAAGCCGTAGCAGAAGTTCCTCCTCGGGCAAAATTTGATCCACTTAAAAATAGTGTGGCACAAAAAATCCAAACGAATGAGACCAAACCTATTTTTTTCAAATTTAAGTCTTTTATTTTCCTAAATTTATTATTTCTAAATCTATTATTTATAAAATTTAACATAATTACCTACTTTCATAACTCAAAAATTCCTAAGGCGTATATTAAAATTTTTACAAAAAAAAAAAAACACTCACTGCCCCAACAAATTATTACCGGATTGTTAAATTTAAATATTTTAGTATTTCGACAATATATTTTTTTTTGATGGGGAAAGTTGAATCTCCAATGATTTTATATTTAGGGTATAAAACCCTAAATATAAAATCTGGAAACATGTCAACTCTTGAAATTTTTCTTGCTTTAAGAATAACTATCGCAAAAAATTTCAAAGCCCCACAAAACTAAATATATTGCCTCAATACTAAAAGTCTAATTATCTCTGGTAATAATTTTTAGAGCAGTTCGCTCTGGAAAAAAGTGGTTAAATTCTCTTTGTTAATTATGTTTTGTTAATTGTCAATAATTTGTTGGAATAGTTCGCTCCTGAAAAAAGTAATTAAATTGTTTTTAGTTAATGATGTTTTGTTAATTGGAAAAAGATGAATATTCAATGACTTTATATTTTGAACCATAAAGCCTCAAGTCATATACTTTTTCATGCTAAAATTATTTTATGTCTAGTGAAAGTACAGCACCAGATAATGATTTTGTTAATAGTTATGAAGCGGCAGAAATTAAGTTAAAAGAATATGAGGATATAGAAAAAAAACTTAGTTTGCCTGAAACACATAATAACCAAGATTTGTCTCGTTCACTAGGTCGCAAATATGCTGCTTTAAAACAAATAGTGCAAATATATAAAAAATATAAAAGTCTAAAAAGTGATATTTGCGTTGCAAAAGAATTGTCAGGTTCAGATTCGGGTTTTATAAAGGAAGTGAATGCCTACGAAAAAGAATTAGAAAACGTAGAAAGTGATTTAAAAAATGCTTTAATACCAAAAGATTTAGACGATCAAAAAGACGCTATTATGGAAATAAAAGCAGGAGTGGGAGGAGAGGAATCAGCTCTTTTCGCTTTTAATTTATATAGAATGTATGAAAAATATGCAAATTCTAAAGGCTGGAAAATGCAGGTTTTGGATATGCAGGAAAATTCTTTAGGCGGCGGGATAAAAGATGCCACAATTATTTTTAGAGGAAAAGCGGATGCTTCTCCCGAGGAGGGAGTTTGGCATTATTTAAAGTATGAGGGCGGTGTTCATAGAGTTCAACGCGTACCCGCTACAGAATCACAAGGCAGAATTCACACCTCTGCGGTTGGAATTTTGGTCTATCCAGAAGCTGATGAATTAGAAGAGGACTTTGAAATAGATTCAAACGATTTAAAAATTGATGTTTTTCGTTCATCTGGTCCTGGAGGGCAATCAGTTAATACAACAGATTCTGCAGTTCGTTTAACGCACTTGCCAACAGGAATTGTTGTGTCTATGCAAAATGAAAAGTCGCAGATTCAAAATAAGGCAGCAGCTTTGAGAGTTTTAAAATCTCGCCTTTATGCTTTAAAAAAAGAAGAGGCAGAAAGTAAGGCAGCAGATATGAGAAAATCTCAAGTAAAAACGCTTGATCGCAGCGAAAAAATTCGAACTTATAATTTTCCTGAAAATCGCATAGTTGACCATAGAACAGGATATAAATCCTATAATTTAGATCAGGTTTTAGACGGCGATTTGGGAAATGTTATAGACAGTGCTATAAAAAAAGACAATGAATTTTATTTACAAGCTTCCGGAAAATGAAAGACGTTTAATATTTGCAAAGGTTTTGGGAATTGATTATTCTCAAACTTATAAATTGGATTTTTTGTCTAAAAATGGTTTGTCTCCTGGGATTTTAAATAAAGAAAATCAAATTGAAAAAATTGCTAAAAAGCGTTTGAACGGCAAGCCTCTTCAATATATTTTGCAAGAAGTGAATTTTTTAGATTTAGTATTAAAAATTAAACCGGGAGTTTTTATACCGCGTCCTGAAACAGAATATATGACAGATTGTTTTTTAAAAGATATTAAAATTGCTAATGATAAAAATTTGCAAATTCTTGATATATGCTCTGGTTCGGGAGCAATTTCCTTAGCAGTTGCAAAATATTGTAGTCAATTAGCGAGCAAACAAAATGGGGAATTTTTTGATTATAAAATTGTTGGGTTAGAAAGTTCAAAAAAAGCTGTTAGATTGGCAAATAAAAACAAAAGATTTTTGAATTTGGATGATGTCAAATTTATAAAATACGCTTTTCCTAAAAATTTGAAACAAATTTTAAATAAAAAAATGGCTCAAGTGATTTATCAAGCAGATTATATAATTTCTAACCCTCCATATATTCCTGAAAATTCTGCAATTAGCGGTTTAGTTTCTGAAGAAGTTTTGGCTTATGAGCCCTATGAAGCTCTTTTTGCTGGGCCAGATGGCACCAATTTGGCTAAAAATATTATTTATCAAGCAAATTTAGGAAAATGCAAAATTCTATATATAGAATGTCATGAAACTAATGCGTATATATTAGCTGAGTTTGCTAAAAAAATGTTGCCTAAAAAGTTTAATTTTGTGCAAGTGATTAAAGATTTAGCTGGCAAAAACCGTTTTATAGTTTGCAAAAAATAATTTTTTTTTGGTTTAAAAAAAATTAGAAAATTTTAAAAGAGCAGCGGCCCCAGCAAAAGAAGACCTAAAAACATTTTCGCCAAGTGAAATTATTCGGCCGCCAGATTTCTCAAAAAGCAGAAGTTCGTTTGGAGAAAGCCCGCCTTCTGGCCCTACAATGAATATGATTTTGCTAGCATTTTTTATTTTATAATCTTTTTCAGTTTTAATTTCGAAGCGCTTTGTATCGTTTGATTGAGGAGGCATGAAAGAATCGAAATTGTGGAGGATAAAAATTTTTACAGATTTATCTTGTTTTTTTAAAAAAGATATTATTTCTTTTATTTTAACAGCTTTTTCTAGCCGAGGAAAAACTAACCGTCTAGATTGCTCAGAAGATGAAATTATTTGATTTAAATATTTTTTATAATGTGAGTCTTTCCATTTGGCAATGGATTTTTCGGCTTTCCAAGGAATTATTTTATCTGCACCAGCTTGTGTCAAAAGGTCTATAGCTAATATATCAGCAGGGTTCTTTATTAAGGCTTGAATAATAATTTTTTCAGGTGTGTGTTTTTGGATGTCTAAAGGTTTTATTAATTTAAAAGAAATTTTTTTACTTTTTTTGTCTATTAGACTAATTTCAAAAACGCCAGCAGTATTGATTCCGTTAGTGAGTTTTATTCTATTACCAAGGCAGAATCTGCGAGCTAGAATTAAGTGTTGCCAGAGCGAATTATCAGATAGATTAAAAACTTCGTTTAAATTAGGAATTTTTAATTCATTAATTTTGAAAAGAGGAAGCGCCATTTACTATCTTTGATTGCTTATCGTTTGTATTTAAAGTTTTAGCAAATTCTTCGATAATTTTTCTTTGTTCTTTATTTAACTTGTTAGGGTAAAAAATATCTATATGAATTATCAAATCGCCCTTTTTATCCGAGTTAGGGTTAATTGGCACACCAAAATTATGTATTCTTATCATTTCGCCAGGTTTGGAGTTAGGTTTTATCGAAAAATTGGCTTCTCCATAATAGGTTTTTATTGAGGATTCACCACCTAGTAAAGACGTTGTTAAAGGCATTTTAACTACACAGTGTAAATCAGAACCGATTCTTGCAAAAATTTTGTCTGGTAAAATCTCAAATTCAATATATAAATTGCCTGATAAACCGCCATAGACGCCAGCTTCTCCTTGACCAGATAATTCAATTTGTTGGCCATTTCCAATGCCTTTAGGGACATTTATTTCAAAACTTTTATTTTGTTTTATTCGGCATAGTCCTCCGCAAGCAACACAAGGGTCTTGGGGTTTTATTCCAAGGCCTTGACATGCGGGGCAAGGCGACGTTGTGACCATTTGTCCTAAAAGGGTTTTGCTAATTTTTGAAATTTGTCCTTTGCCCTGACATTGAGCACAAGTTATTGCTTCGGAATAAGTTTTTGAGCCTGTTCCATCACATTTTTCACATTTAAATTTCCCTAAAATGTTTATTTCTTTTTCGCCTCCTAAAAGAACTTCTTTTAAATCAATTTGTAGCCTATAAAGAATATTTTTTCCGTCTAAATATCTTTTTTGCGGCCCGCCAAATCCTGTTCCTGAAAAAAAGGATCCAAAATTGCTAGCCATTTCAAAAATATCGGCCATAGAACTTGGTCCTCCTCCGCCAAATCCGCCTCCTGGTTTAATAGGATCTCCGCCCATATCATAAATTTTTCTTTTTTCAGGGTCTGATAAAACTTCATAAGCGGTGGTGATATTTTTGAAATTTTCTTCATCGTCGGAATCGGATATATCAGGGTGGTGTTTGCGAGCTAATTTTCTATATGCTTTTTTAATCTCATCGTCTGAGGCGCCTGAATGAACACCAAGAACTGAGTAATAATCCATAATTTTAGTATAGCAGTTATGAGTTTCACAAAAAGATTTAGCTTAGTCAAACGTTCTTATTCTCTTGAAAACTGATTTTATTTTTTTCAAAAAAGCGCAATTTTTAGTAGCATTAATTGCTGGAAGGATTTTTATAAGTGATTTTATAAAAATGCTCTACTTTATAAAAATGATCTAGCTGACCAAGCATATGGCCAATCGTCATATCTATTATCTCCTGTTGGTAAAACGCTGCTAGCATCAAAATATAAATACCAAGACCAGCTGCCAGTGCTGGAGCCTTGTGTGGTGCTCCAATAGCCTTCAAATGAACCAGCTCCTTGATTATTATAGTCACCAGAAGAATTGGCATAAATGAACCCAACCCAAACTCCTTGCCAAGGAGAATTAGGCCCTGAGAAATTTAAATAACTGTCTGTGCTATAAACAGGATTTCTGGCGCCAGAGGAATCAGCCCCAGCCGAGGTTATAGAATTAACCAAAGTGGCGTATTGTGTGCGGCTTGGGAAACTCCAGCCTTTGGCTGAAATGGAAAATCCAGATTCAGAAGCAGTTCCGGCCATAGTTGTTTGCCAATTGTATAAATAACCGCAACCGGTGAAACTTCCAGGAGCTGCTTTCCAAACGTCGCCAGATGGAATGCAGTAGGAGTTAGTTTCTTTGTTAGTAACAGCGGGTAATGTGTAATCAGCTGTTATATTAGTATTTGTAGGAGTTAAAGCAGTTGTGCTAGTTGTGGAACCTAATTTCAAATTATCAACCATCCAGACATTGCCGTCAGGCATTTTTTTGACTCTATATTTTTGACCATTAGGGTTGTCGCTATTTCCGCGAGGATCATTTAAAACAATCACTTGTCCTTGCTGCATAGCAGCTTTGCAATTTGCGGCATTAGCGCTAAAAGTCTGCATACTAGTGGTGTCGCAGCCAGAGAGGGCAGGAGTTTGTTTATAATTTACTGCGCCAGCATAGATAGAATAATTTGCTCCCCCGTCAGTAGAAATTTTCACGCCGTGAGTGCCTTCGGCTAAACTTGGCAAAACGCAGCCTATTTGCGGCGTTGAGTCGCCAGCCGCTGAGTTATTTGTGTAGCCCTGTCCAGAAGTGGCGCAGTTGACATCGTCAATTTTTATTTTATTATTAGCCGCTGTTGTGCTCAATTCAGAACTTTTATAAATTAAATCTCCGCCTGTCCAGTTGGTCACAGTTGGGCTAAAATTTGTGTTGTCTATGGATAAATTGCCATATAATGCGTGCTGAATATAGTCATAAATTGCTTTGGATGATGGGAACTGATTATCTGTGCTGTTATAGCTAATAGAATCTATTCTTCCCAAATTTTTCTGAGCTAATTCCATGTTGTTAGCATTTGTGCCGCCTTTAGCAATGTTTAAAACAGATTGAGATGAAGCATTTGCAGGAAACGAATTGTTTAAAAAATAAGTTAGGCAGAAAAAGAATATAATTCCTAAAATTCCTATTTTTCTAAAATTATTATTTCTAAAATTTAACATAATTACCTACTTTCAACATTTTAAATCTTTAGGTTATGTTAAAATTTTTACAAAAAAAAAAAAACACTCACTGTTCCAAAAAATTATTACTGGATTGTTAATTTAAATATTTTTTCCAACTGTCAATATACTTTCCCGAAATTGCCGTAAACCGTTCTGCAAAGCCTAATTTTTCAGAAGATAAATCTCCTGAAAAATTAGTCTGCAGTCCCACTCACTTTTGAAAATTTTTTTGCTATAAAATAAGCTACCGCGAAAAATTTCAAAGCCCCACAAAACTAAATATATTGCCTCAATACTAAAAGTCTAATTGTCTCTGCTAATAATTTGTTGGGGCAGCTCGCTCCTGAAAAAAGTAATTAAATTGTTTTGCGTTAATGATGTTTTTGCAATTAAATTATAAACGAAGAAAATTATTATTGAAATATTAATATAGAATATTTTGCTATACTTTAATATATGACTCTAAAATTAGGTCATAATGAAAATAAAGAATTTCCTATAATGACCCGCAGAATTTTCACAAAATTCGATTATATAATTTTGGCGTTGGGCTGGTTGTTCCTTATTTTATTTACCATAATATCAGCAATTTATACAAATTCAAAAGGCCTTTTATTTACTCAGGTTTATGATTATATGACTCAACATGTGCCTCTTTTAGATAATTTGCGCAATCAATTTTATCAAACAGGCAAAATAATTCCTGAATTTATGCCTAATTTAGGAGGAGGACAAAACGCTTTTAATTACGTTTATTACGGTTTGGCCAATCCTTTAATTATGCCTTCATATTTTTTGCCTTTTATAAGTTCATATAATTATTTATTAGGAATTATGACTTTGACGATTTTGGCCGTTTTCACTTTAACTCATTTTTGGTTGAGAAAAAGATTTTCTGTGTTGATTTCAGCTGTTGGCTCTTTAGCTATTTTATTAGCGCCTGCTATTTTGTTTTCTCATCATAATGAATATATGTATATAGATTATATGCCATTTTTAATTTTAGCTTTTCACGGAATTGATAAGATTATTTATAAAAACAAATATTTGGGTTTTATAATTGCTGGTTTCTTAATTGGCTTAACTAGTTTTTATTTTTTGCCAGCTTGTTTTGCGGCAATGGGAATATATTTTATATATGTTTATTTAGAAAGGATTTCTTCTAACAAAAAACAGTCTTTTAAAATTAGAGAATTTTTGCAATTAGCTGGAAAAACTGTTTTTGGTTTATTAATAAGTCTTGGACTTATTATGTTCATTTTTTTGCCGACGGCTATAGCCTCTATGCAGGGCCGTATTAGCACAAAAACAGTTTATAGTTTACAAGACTTGCTTATGCCGAATCTTTATTTTTTGGGCAATAATCATGGTATAGATTTTATGGTGGAAAATACTCCATTAGGCTATTGTACAATAGGGGTTGTTTTTGTTGTTTTATTAGTTTTTAGCAAGGCTAAAAAAAATATCGTGACAAGTATTTTATTTATTATTATATCTATTTTTCCAATTTTCAATTATTTATTAAATATGTCGTATTATATTGATCTCAGAGCCACTTTGCCTCTTTTGCCTCTTTTTTCACTTTTGTTAGCTGAATTTTTTGAATTTGCCAATAGTTTTTTGTTAAAACGAAAATTATTTATTAAAGTGCCATTAATTAAAAAAATTAAAGTTCCGTTAATCAAAAAAAGTTTTTTATCCATTTTAGGAATAGTTTTAATAATGTCTATATCGGTTCCTGCGCTGCAAAAAACTTTGCCAACAATGGATAAAAGATATACATATAAAAATTTTAATATTGCTGAAAAGCTAAATGTGGAAGCTGATCAAGTTTTAGGCGCTTATAACGATAATAGCAATAACGACAATGGCAATAGTGATAATAGTAATAGCGACAATAGTAATATTAATGATATTTATCGTTCAACTTATATTGCGGACGGCGCCGCTAAAAGACCTAATAATTTGCTTAGTTCAAATTATTTTACTAATTCAATATACACTTCTTCCAATAATATTAATTGGAGCAATTATATGAGACATGAATTATGGTCAATTCCTGGGTTGGCTTTTATGCCGTGGTTTTTAAAAAACACTGATTCGGTTTTTGAAAATACAACGTTAGGGGTAAAATATATTTTTACTATGCCTAGCGATTTATCTTATAGTAGTAAAATCGATATTGAAAGTTTTCAAAACAAAAAATTATCTAGTTTGGGTTACCAAAAAATATCTTCTCATATTTGGGAAAATAAAGCAGCTTTTTCTATAGGTTATGCAACTAATAATATTTTTTCTGATATCTCTCAAATGGACGAAATGTATTCCAAAGCAGCTATAACACAAGGAATTTCAGTTAATGGATCTCAAACGCGTCTTCCTAATATTGATAAATTCAAAAAAATTAATTTAAATAATATGTTTAATTATTATAATAAATCATCTGACGCATTAATAATTAACGAAAAAGACAATCATGAATTTGATTACAAATTACCCAGGAAATTGCATAATGAATTGCTTTTTATTAAATTGAAATTTAATGATAGTGTGGTTCAAAATGGCGAACAAGAAAGAAATATGACCATTAATGACATAACTAATGGTTTTAATTTTCGGAAACAATATCAAACTAAAGATAGAGAATTTAGATATATTATTCAACCGATAGATCAAGATTTAGAAAATTTGAAAATACGTGTAACAAGTGGTTATTGGCCTATAGAAAGCATCGAAGCTTTTACTATGCCTTTGGCAGATTTGCAGGCTGCCAAACAAAAGTTTGATCAAATGAATGTTACCAAATTTAATACTGACGGTTTGGAGGGAAATATAAATATAACTCGACCAAATTCTGTTTTAGCGCTGTCTTTGGGCTATGATCCAGGTTTCACTTTAAAAGTGGACGGAAAAGAACAGCCGATTTTTATGGCTAATGGGGGAATAATTGGCAGTAATATATCCTCTGGTTTTCATAATATAGAGTTAACCTATAAAGCGCCTTATTACAGGTTAGGAATAATAATTAGTTTTATAACGCTTTTTGGGCTATTGGCGTATTATTTTATTGTCAGACGCCGAGTTGTTTAGGCTTATGCTAAACTGTGATTATGAGTAGTGGATTAGACTATATAGTCGTTGATAAAAATTTTGCAGGAGCTCCTGATGTTCAAATCAAAAGGTCAAAACATCCTGAAAATTTTGAAGTTGCAGAACTGACAACAGGAACAGGACCTGTGGTTACATCAGGTTCCACAATAGAAGTAAATTATCATGGACAAATTTGGCAAAGATTAGAGGTTTTTGATTCTTCTTTTTACAACGAAGAAACAGTCAAGTTCCCCATTGGTGTTGGCAGTGTTATTAAGGGCTGGGATGAAGGTTTAGTTGGAAAAACTGTTGGTTCAAGAATTCTTTTAATAATTCCGCCAGAATATGGTTATGGCAAAGACGGTATGCTGCAAGCGGGAATTTTTCCAGAAGACGTTTTGGTCTTTGTGGTTGATATAATAGCTGTAAAAAAATAGCTTGAAGTTTGAAAGTTGCTAAAATTTCATCGAAAAAATATATTAGAAATAAATGATAAATGTTAGATAATTGGTTTAAATTTTCTAAAAAGGCTGTCACAGAAAGATATAGCCCAAATGAAGATAATTTAAATAAACTTGGAGGATTTCTTTTATTTTTCGGGATTCTTTTTGCCATTGAGACAAGCGGCATTATAGTTTCTCTTATAAACTTAACAGATAATCTGACTATGAGCGACCCCATGGCCTTTTTGGCAAATATATTAAGAGGGGTTGCTTCTGTTTTTGCTGGGCTAGCAGCTTTTTATATATTTCGCAAAAGCAAAAGGGCTATTTTGTTTGCTCAAATATGTGTTACTTTTTTAGTTTTGCCTCAGATTTTTTTAATAGGCGTTTCATCAGAATATATTACTGGTTATAATGCTAAAATGTCAGCTATAATTAATTATGCCAGCGGCGCAAATGTTAACACTATGACTCCAGGGGAAGCTATAGCCTCTTATCACAACGTTTCTATTCCGGCTTTAATAATTCAAGCACTTTTTGGAATTATAGTTATTATATATTTTCTTAATTCTCGTCGTGTTCAAAAAGTTTTAAAATAATTGTATACGGACAATAGTGAATTACGATAATTTAAATATTAACAGCGATAATGGGATTAATAATAATAGCAATAATGGTGATTATAATAATAAAAATAATAAAAAGAATAGTAAATTTCGTCGAAATATTTTTATTGGTTTAGCTGGTTGCTTAACATTAGCGTTAATTTTTTGGGGTTTTGTTAAATTTGTTGGGCCGCAATTTTTGCCAAATAGAGGTCAAGCGGCAATTTCTGATCCGTCTCCTAGCCCTAGCTCAAGCAACTTGTGTGACTTCACACTTGTGGACGCTGACAGCCAAAATAACGGAAAAGTCTTGTCTGGAAAGAAAGACGGCGTTTATGGAGAGCTGCCGATTCCAGAAAATTCTGAGTTAGTTGTTCCAGATAAGAATTTGGTTTTTTCTGGCTGGTTTAGTCAGCCTGAGGGGGGTCAAAGAGTTGGTTCAGGCACCGATATTATATGTGATTCTTTTCTTTATGGCAGATGGATAACTAAAAATGAAAACGAAAAAGCAGACGTTCAAGTGCCTATTTTAATGTATCATTATTTTACTAAAAACTCTAAAGATTCTGGTATAAACGCCAATTTTCAATTAGCTAGCGATTTTGATCACCAGATGAAATATTTGTATAATAATAATTATTATTATCCTTCTTGGAAAGAACTTTCGGCTTTTATTGACGGCAAACTATTTTTGCCAAACAAGTCAGTTATGGTGACTGATGATGATAATGAAATTTCTTGGTATGACATAGGTGTTCCGATAATCAATAAATATAAAGTTTTTTCAACAATGTTTTGTATAACTGGTTCTTGGTGGGAAACAAGAGAAAAATCGCCTTCTAAATATGTTATGGAGCGTTCACACACTAATGGAATGCATAGTCCAGAAAACGGCAATTTTATAGGCTATATGATAGGTTTGCCCTCAGGGACTATTGCTAAAGATCTGGAAGAATCAGCTAAAAAATTGCATTTTAAAGAGGTTTTGGCTTATCCGGCTGGTGAATATAACGATGAAGTTAAAAAAGGTCTGCGTCAGGCAGGCTTTGAAATGGCTGTGACAACTGAGCCAGGTTTTGTTAAAGCGGGGTCAATAAAATTAGAACTTCCTCGCCAGAGAATGAGTTATGGTCAGAGTTTAGAAGCTTTTAAAAGCAGTTTGGGATTATAGTAAATTATTTTTAGGCTGATTGAATATAATGTTTGGCTTAGATTAACTTGGATTTATAGTGTCTAAATTTTTTAATCGGTTTTTTGTTTTTCCGGCAATTAGTTGTCTTTTAGCGTTTTTTTTGGTTTGGCAGTGGTTTCCGGAGAATTTATGGCAATACCCTATTCAGTTTTCTGATGCTCCAGCTCACTATTATTATATAGAAAAATTAGTTTCGGGGGGAATTGGGCAAATTTTTCACCTGACTGCCGAAGGGGGTTTTTATCCGCCGCTTTTTCATATAGTGGCAGCTTTGTTTATAAATATTTTTCATCTTAGCGTTATGCAGGGCATGGTTTGTTCGTGGTTATTTTTTAATGCTGCTATTTTTCCTATTGGGATGACGCTATTAGTCAGTTTTTTTATTGGCCGAAAAAATATTTTTATTTTAAGTTTAATTCCTTTGTTTTCTGTTTCGTTTTTTGCTTTTCCATATTTGCTGCTTCACGAAGGTCCGCTTTTGGCTTATGGCGCAGCTCAGGCGCTTTT
>JAITRN010000016.1 GCA_031288355.1 Candidatus Opitulatrix roisinitermitis
CAGTAATAATTTTTTGGAACAGTGAGTGTTTTTTTTTTTTTGTAAAAATTTATATATACGCCTTAGGAATTTTTAAGTTATGAAAGTAGGTAGTTATGTTAAATTTTACAAATTTGAAATTAAAGAAAATTAAATTAGAAAAATTAGGAGTTTTAGCCTTTTTTGCGCTCTTCACAATTACCTCATTTTTAACAGGCTCTTCGGTTTCTAATGCGGCCAGTTCAGGAGCTTCTTTGCCTATTAGCTTTGGGGGTACAGGAGCTAGCACTCAAGCTGGTGCACTAACCAATTTAGGAATAAATAACACAATAGACGAAAATTCCAACAACGGCACTTTTCCATCAGCCAAAACAGTTTATGCCTATATGAATAAAGCGATGGTTAATTGCGACAATTCCACAGGCGGCAGCGGCGACATCTCCAGCGACAACACTAATTTTTATAACACTATTTGCAGCTGGACAGGCGGAGATTTAATTTATAAGGGTTCTGGTTTATCTACCACAGCAGATAATAATAGAATAAAGGTTGGCGGCAAAGCTTGCACCACTTCTGGGCAAGGTTACACAAGTAACTCAGCCGCAGGAGACAGCATACCCCAAGTAGGCTGTGTTTTGCCTGATTTACAGGCTGGCACTCATGCTGTGACTATTTCTGTGAATCGCGGCTCGACTTATACAATTAATGCCGGAAATGTGGTTTATGCTGAAGATGCTAAATTATCAAATTGCGACACCACCAGTATGCAAACTTTTGGCGCTAATGCTGCTGCTTGCAAAGCTTCTATGCAACAAGGCCAAGTAATTGTTTTAAATGACACCAGAAATAACCAAAAATATAGAGTCAAAAAAATGCCTGACGGCAATGTTTGGATGATAGACAGTTTGAAATTGGGTTCTACAGCTTCCACAACTACTTTGACTCCTGCAGACACCAATATAACAACTAATTATACTTTACCGCAAATAAAGAATTCTACTTCTAATAGCGACCCTAGCGGGACGACATATTGCTCATCATCAGGACTTGTAAATACTCATAATCCTGGGAATACAACAGCTTGTGGGTATTTATATGATTGGACCACAGCTATAGCTGGAACGTCTTCAGATTCAGGTTATTCTATTTCAGCCAAAGGCTGGTCTTTACCCTCAGCTCATAACGCAAAATCAATTGATAAATTAAGTAATGCAATGATAAGTGCCGGAGTAAGTAATAATCATAACCCCGTTTATACCATCACTGGTTATAAAAATTTGGCAGCAAGCAGCAGCACAAATTATCCAGCTCCTTGGTTAGGCGTCTATTCAGGCTACTTCTATTCTAGCGGTAGTGGCTTAAACGCTCAAGGTGAGTACGGTTTTTATTGGTCGTCTACTTATCACATTGACGACTACTCAATATTATTGAGATTCAATTTTACCATGTTCGATATCATTGGCACTAAGCTATTCTACGGTGACTCTGTTCGATCTGTTCTCTAGGTTTTCTAGGGGTTTTATGTTTGTGGGTTGGCGGTTATCCCCTCCTAGGGCTGTGTTTCTGCATTACTCAATAATCAACTCTCCTCATTACCCCCGCAAGCAAAAACTTCTTTTCAGCATAATTTTAAAATTTTCAAAATCTTTTTAAATATTTAAATGCTATTCTGAATTTACAATTTTTGACAAAAGGGGCATATATGAGTACCTCGTCCAGCAACTTTAATTTTTATAAGTTCAATTTCTCGGCCTTCATCTAAACAACGCGGGCAAAATTGCCCCTCTTTCATATAAACATTAGCAAAATCTAAATATTTTCCCCTCAGGCCTTCTGAATTAACATAATTACGAGCTGTGGAGCCGCCTTGCTTAATTGATAACTTCATAACTTCAATTATGTTTTTCAACAAATTGATTAACTGTTTATCTGTCAAATTTATAACTTTTTGAGAAGGGTGTATTTTTGACATCCATAAAGACTCATCGGCATATATATTACCAACCCCAGCAATAATTTTTTGATTCAAAATTGCTGCCTTAATACTCGTTTTTTGATGTCGTTTAATTCTTTGCAAAAACTCTGCCGAAGTTTTTATATCAGGTTCGCTACTAGTTCTATCAGCTTTTATTTCCGGATTAAAAGGTTCGGGACCTAAAAATTTTATAAAAGAAAATTGAAACAAATCATTGGTTTTAACTAATTTTACCCAACCAAATTTTCTTTGATCATTAAAAAATAATTTTAGACCATTAGATAAATTAAAAATAATTCTAGTGGAATTATCTGGCAAAATTCCCACCAAGGATTTCGTTGGATGGCCGCCTCCCCAATTAGCTTCTTGCTCATCTAAAAACATTGAATCCCTGTTTTGGCAATTACTGATTTTATTTCTCAAAACTAGTTGCCCTGTCATTTTTAAATGAAATATTAAAGAATAATTAGTATCTAAATTAATTATTAAAAGTTTTGCTCTTCTTTTTATAGAAACAATTTTTGCCCCTAAAACGTTGTTCTTTAAATTCTTGTCTGAAATTAACCAAGATTTTGATGACAGTATTTCAACTTGCAAAATTTTATAACCAATAAGCCTTATTTGTAATCCTTGTTTAATAACTTCCACTTCAGGCAATTCTGGCATAGTATGATTCTAACAGCAAAATAAATTTCAAATAATTATTAACTACAAAGTGGCTTATATATAAGTTAATGATAAACTGACTTTATACTATGAAAAGGATACATAATGGTTGACAAAAAAAAGACAAGTGGCAAAAATAAATTAAACAAAAAAAATAAAAAAAATAAACAAAAAAACATTTTTGGGGAAAAAGATGAATTTTTAAAATCTCTCCCTAAAAACGTAAAAATTGTGAAAATTCCTGGCACACCATTTTTATGGCTATTAATTTTAATAGTTCTTATTTCCTCAATTTACTATATGACACAAGGTGATTATACAAAACAAATCGATACATCTGATGGAGTAACTCTTTTGAAAGGAGATACTGTAAAACGAGCAGAAATCACCGAAGGTACTCAAAAAGTGACTCTAAATTTAACATCTGATTATTCTAAAAACGGTCAAAATTACGGCACTCGAGTCGAGTTTTTTTACGTTTCCCCCGAAGGTCCCTCGATAATAGACACTGTTGAAAAAGCTAAACTATCTGAAGGATATAATTCATCAGTCCCGCAAGAAAACCCTTTTATTTCTCTTCTAGGTTTTATATTACCTTTTTTAATTATCACAGCCATTTTCTTATTTCTTATGAACCGTATGGGCGGAAAAAATAATCCAATGAGTTTTGGCAAATCTAAAGCTAAATTGCAAGACAAAAATAAAGAAAAAATTACTTTTGCTGATGTGGCAGGAGTTGATGAAGCTGTTGAAGAATTAGGCGAAATTAAAGACTTTCTAACCAAACCTAAGGCTTTTGAAAAATTAGGAGCAAAAATTCCAAAAGGTGTTTTGCTATATGGCCCGCCAGGAACTGGCAAAACCCTTTTAGCTAGAGCTGTGGCTGGAGAAGCAAAAGTTCCTTTTTATACAATGAGCGGATCTGACTTCGTGGAAATGTTTGTTGGAGTTGGAGCAAGCCGCGTACGTGATTTATTTATGCAAGCCAAACAAAATGCTCCCTGTATAATTTTTGTGGATGAAATAGACGCGGTGGGCCGACACAGAGGCTCGGGATTAGGCGGCGGACATGACGAAAGAGAACAAACCCTAAATCAATTACTCGTTGAAATGGACGGCTTTGACGTTAACGCAAATATAATTTTAATTGCTGCCACAAATAGGCCCGATATTTTAGACCCTGCGCTTTTGCGCCCCGGCAGGTTTGATAGACAAGTGCAAGTAGAAGCGCCTGATTTAAAAGGTCGTGAAGCAATATTGTCAGTCCATGCCAAAAATAAACCATTTAAAAAAGGCATAAACCTAAACTTTATCGCTAAAAGAACACCTGGCTATACTGGCGCAGATCTGGCCAATGTTCTAAATGAAGCTGCTCTTTTAGCTGCCAGAGCCGAAAAAAGCCAAATTGATGATAAAGATATAGATGAAGCTATTGACAGGGTTATGGCTGGACCGCAAAAGAAAACTTTGAAAATGAACGAAAAAGAAATGAGAAATACCGCTTACCATGAGGGCGGACACGCTTTAGTGGCCGCAGCAATGAATTATACAGATCCTGTCACAAAAGTGACTATTTTGCCTCGCGGCCGAGCTTTAGGGTTCACATCAGTTATGCCTGCCGAAGACAAATATTCTATTACTCGCAACGAATTATTAGATCAATTAAGTTATGCTTTAGGCGGCAGAGTGGCCGAAGAGGTTATTTTTCACGATCCAAGTACAGGAGCTTCTAACGATATTGAAAAAGCCACAAACATTGCTCGCAAAATGGTGACTGAATTCGGCATGACCAGCGCTCTAGGAGCTGTGAAACTAGGCAGCCATTCACCAGAACCCTATATGGGTCATTATAATTCTGAAAAAGAATATTCTGATGAAATTGCTTTTGAAATAGACAAAGAAGTTCGCGACCTTGTTGAAGATGCTCACAATCAAGCTTATGACGTTATTATGAAAAACCGTAAAATGCTAGATAAATTAGCCAGCGAACTTTTAAAAAAAGAAACCCTCACCGAAGACGAATTAGCCAAAATATTTAAAGGAATTAAAAAAGCCCCTAAAAGAAAAATCTGGCTTTCAGCACCACGGAGAAAAGTCTCTAATAAACCTCCTGTTAAATTACAAGGAAAATCAAAAATTAAAGTGGAAAGCAAAAAAGCCAATATTAAAAAAGCCGTCGCCAAACAAGAAGACAAACTAACGCCAAAAACAATCAAAAAATAAAATAAATTTATGAAAAAGGCGTCTGGATTAATAGCCGCAATAATTGGGATATCATTTTTATGCATTGGGTTTTTGATAAATTTATTAAGCCTAAATGCGTCATTCATATTAGTTCACGGCTCAATAGGCCTAGATTTTGCAATAATTTTATCCATTATATTAATATTATTTTATGCACTAGAAGTCAAAAAATTTTTAGATGGGAAAAAACCAGACTTGAAACCAAATAAAGCAGTTTTTGCGTTGCTGCTTTCACAAAGCGGATTCTATTCTGGTTCAGCAATTTTAGGAATTTTAATTGGCGGATTTATTTCAATATCTATTTTCACAAAAGGCGTTTTGCTCACTCTACACCTATCAAATACTATTATTTCAGCTTTTTTTGCAATACTTTTAATTGGCGCTGGACTTTTTGGGCAACGACTTTGCAAAACTAAACCGCCAGAGAATAAAGCCTAAATTCAAAATATTTAGCATTCACATAATAATTTTTCACATTAATTAATAAAAAGATAATTAACTAAAACAATTTAATTACTTTTTTCAGGAGCGAACTGCCCCAACAAATTATTACCAAGAAAATTAATATTTTAGAAAACCGTCAATATGCTTTTCAAGGAATTGTTTTGAAAATTTTTGCGGTAGCTTATTTTATAGCAAAAAAATTTTCAAAAGTGAGTGGGACTGCAGACTAATTTTTCAGGAGATTTATCTCCTGAAAAATTAGGCTTTGCAGAACGGTTTACGGCAATTTCGAAAAAGTATATTGTTGGTTGGAAAAAATATTTAAATTAACAATCCGGTAATAATTTGTTGGGGCAGTGAGTGTTTTTTTTTTTGTAAAAATTTAGATATACACCTTAAGAATTTTTAAGTTATGAAAGTAGGTAGTTATGTTAAATTTTACCAATTTGAAATTAAAGAAAATTAAATTAGAAAAATTAGGAGCCTTAGCCATTTTTACGCTCTTCACAATTGCCTCATTTTTAACAGGCTCTTCGGTTTCTAATGCGGCTGCGTCAGGAACAGCTTTGCCTATTAGCTTTGGGGGCACAGGAGCAACAACCCAAAGTGCTGCTTTAACTAATTTAGGAATAAACAACACTCTAGATGAAAATTCTAGCAACAGCACTTTTCCATCAGCCAAAACAGTTTATAATTATATGAACGGGGCAATGAATAAAGGCTATATTTCTATGGATAATATAAACTTTTCTGATTCCATAACAAACTGGACAGGCGGAGATTTAATTTATAAAGGTTCTGATTTATCCAGCACGGCATCTAATAATAAAATAAAAGTCGGTGACAAAACTTGCGTTACTTCTTATAAAAACAATTCTGCTGCTAATGACAACATACCTCAAGCGGGCTGTGTTTTACCTAATTTAGCGGAGGGAACCCATGCTGTGACCATTTCCACAGATGGGGGAACAAGTTATACAATTAATGCAGGAAAAGTAATTTATGCCCAAACTCCAAATCTACCAAATTGCGACACCACAAGTATGCAAACTTTCGGAGCTAATGCTGCTGCTTGCAAAGCTGCTATGGCGCAAGGCCAAGTTATTGTTTTAAATGATCCACGCGGAAATAGTGATAATCCTAATGGGCAAAAATATCGTGTGAAAAAATTGCCTGGCGGCAGCGTCTGGATGATAGACGATTATAAATTAGGCTATACCAACAAAACTATGACTTTGACTTCAAATAACACTAACATCAATAGTTCTTCTTGCGTTTTGCCAAGTGTAACCGCAGATACCTGGCATATGAGTACCGATTATAATTATGGCAGCATCAGTGGCTACGCTTATAATCTTGATACTGTACATATTTACAGTTGTGGGAGTAACTATAATAATAATATTGGACCAAAAGGTTGGGGCCTTGCTAATGGTAGTAACTCGCAGGATAGCAATGATACTTTTATAGTGTTAAATAATACATTTTTTACCGAATCGTCACAAAACAATAATCCCGTTTATTATTCGGGAAACATTTATATTTCTTATAATTTTTTGAGAGTTTTAAGCTTTTCATCACGAAAATATTGGTATGGGAATAAAATCGAAACTCTTAAAGGTTATGTTATATCTTGTTATTCATCAGAATGTAATTACTCTGGTAAAAATTATAATGGGGGAAGTAATATTTCAGAGGAATACGCTATTCGATTCGGCATATAATAATATAATTTATTTATATCTTCCAATTCGATTTTATCTATTGTTTTTCAAATTTTAACCTTTACTTCCTCTACCCCAACAAATTATTACTTGGAAAACTAAAATTCTTCAACTGAGATAACATATCTTAATTCAATTAGCGAAAGATAATTAACTAAAAACAATTTAATTACTTTTTTCAGGAGCGAACCGTTCTAACAAATTATTACCAAGAAAACTAAAATTCTACAACTGAGGCAAAAAATCAATTTTGAAGAGTATCACTTGGGCAAGCGCCCCGGAGCGCTCGAAAAATTGCTATTTTTTGCGAAGGCTGGAGAATTTTTAATTTAACAATCCAGTAATAATTTGTTGGGACAGTGAGCGTTTTTTTTTTTTGTAAAAATTTTAATATAAATGAATTGTTCAAAACGCTGAAAGCGAGTAATTATGTTAAATTTAAAAAATAATAAATTCAAAAAAATAGGAATTTTAGGAACACTATTTCTTTTCTGCATAACTTCTTTTTTGAACAATTCTTTCTTCGCCAACGCTTCAGCTCAATCTGTTTTAAACATTGGCAAAGGCGGCACAAATGCTAACAGTTTAGAAAGTGCTAAATACAATTTAGGGCAAACAAACACTATTTCTTCTAGTTCAACAGATAACCAATTTCCCAGTTCCAAAGCTGTTTATGATTATATAAATAACGCTTTAAACAAAAAAATATTAATTGTTGGTGGAGCTGCTGGACAAAATGGAAAAATGGCCATTTCAGACGAGCAAAATACTTGGGACTCTTCTTTTGAGCCTTTTCCTACAACCGATATTTGGCATTCAGCCGCACACGGAAAGAACAAATTTGTTGCAATAAATGTTGAAAATAAAATAATTTATTCCACGACAGGAGAAGAAGGAACATGGCTTGAAGCTTCTTCTGACAGTATCCCAAGTCCTGGCTGGCGCGGTTTAACTTATGGAGATGAAAAATTTGTGGCTGTTGGGGTAAGTGGAAAAATCGCTTATTCCAACGATGGAATTACTTGGACATATGCTGGACAATTTGGCAACGTGTTTGAAAAAGTGGCCTATGGGGGCGGAAAATTTATTGCTGTAGGACAAAAAAACATATATTATTCATCTGACGGAATCACTTGGACTAAAGCCACTTATCAAGAACCGACAGGAACTGGATTATATGGAATAGCATATGGAAATGGCAAATTTGTGGCTGTTGGCCAAACAGGTGAAACAGCCTATTCAACAGACGGCATTACATGGGTTTTATCAGTTTCGGGAACAATATATATGAGGGCAGTGGTTTGGGGCAAAGATAAATTTGTGGCTGTAGGCAGTGCTGGAAATATAAAAATTTCTTATGACGGAATCACTTGGGAAGAGCCCTTTTCTGTTGGCAGCAATCAGTTTAATAATATAATTTGGACAGGAACACAATTTATAGCTATTGGCCTTTCAGGAAGTATAACTCATTCAAATACCGGACTAGCTGATTCTTGGGCCTCACCCACCGCCTTAACAAACACTACGTGGTTCGGCATAGCAATGTCCACCACATAAAATTGCCTCCCTGATAGGATTCGAACCTACGACCTTTTGAACCGGAATCAAACGCTCTAATCCACTGAGCTACAGGGAGATATTATTTTTTTGCCATATATCTATATTATTTATAGCAGTATCTTTAGTATAAGTTTGCAAAAAGAAAGCATTTTTTATAAAATATAAACGCAAACCCGATGGTATCAATACAAAAGGAGCATTGGCATTTAGGGCATATTTTGGCAAATCTTCATACATATCATCAGAAATTTTTGTTGGGTTATTTTTTATAAATTCACCATAAATGTCTGCTTGAATAAAACAGTTATTTTGATAATTTAACGTAACAAAATTTGCAATTACTAAAACGTCTGCATAGGAATAAACACATTTATTTAAACTTTTGAGTTGACTATTTTCTTGTTTTTCAACAATATAATCATGTAATGCAGATATTCCATCAGCTGACTTTATATAAGAAATTTTAAAAGGTTGACTAACATTAAATGGCTCAGGCGAATAAAAAGAATGATAAAAATTTATACTTACGAAAAACAAAAATAAAATCACCGAACAGCCTGAAATCATTAAATTTGTAGATTTTTGACCAAATAAAAACCTTTTATTATTCCCGGCGTTATCAATTATATAACAAAACACTCCTCCAAGAAATATTAAAGCAAAAGGAATAAACCAATCCCAATAATGCCAATATTGACGAGACAATATAATTAAGCCTAACGAAAGACCCGTGAAAACAGACACGCAGCAAAAAACAAAATTTTTAGCAAAATTAGAATATATTAAATATTTGCGAACTAAATTAGGCACAAATATTAGCCATAAAGCCAAAATGGCAAAGCCTAAAAACTTTTTCCAAATTTCTACTCCTGACATTGTCACGGCTGCTTGATCTAACAATATATATTTGAAGAAATATGCGACTGCAGAAAAATTATTTATAAAATAAGGAATTGACAAAAACAAGAAAGCAAACAATGATGAAATAATAAAAACTATGGATTTTCTATATTCTTTATAAACCAAAAATAAAACAAAAATAACCGCTGTAAATGCTCCGCCCCAAACTTTTAATGAACTAGCCGCGCCAAAACAAACTCCTGCAAAAATAATTTGTGGTTGATATTTCAATTTATAATTCAATTCATTTGAAAATTTTTGCTTTACTAAAAACATTAATCCTATAAGTATAAAGCAATTTAAAACAGGTTCAATAATTCCTCTCTGGTCAGCCGAAACCGATATAGGAAAAATAGCATATATAAAAGCAACAAAAAATGCAAATTTTTTAGAACAAAATCTTATTGCTAAAGAATAAATTAAATACGTATTCACAGCGCCTAACAAACACATAAAAACTGATTGAACAATAAGAGCGTTCATATCAGAAATAACTGATCCTAAAGCAGCAAAAGGCATTGAAAAAGTAATGATCGAAGGAGGGTGTAAAAATATTTGATCAACATAAAGTTTTTGTCCATATAAAACAGAATTTGCTAAAGAATAATGAACAGCTTCATCATAAAACGGCACAAAACCAAAACTATTGTTAGCAATAAAAAAGGTGGAAACTCGCAAAACAAAAGCGAACAAAACAATTATTACAATAAAAAAACTTTTGTCAATTTTTTTATGCGCAATTTCAGCATATTGATTTTTTATATTTTGCATTTTTATTCCAATTCCATCAGTAGTTTCAATAAACCCCAAAAATATAATGGCGGAGATGAGAGGATTCGAACCTCCGAGACCGTTACCGGTCTAACTCCTTAGCAGGGAGCCCCTTTCGGCCGCTCAGGCACATCTCCTTTTTTATTTAATTTACGATTTTGCTTTTTTGGCAACACTTTTTGCTTGATTCGCTAATTGAGAAAAAGTTTTAGCATCATAAACAGCTATATCCGCCAAAACTCTTCTATCTAAATCAATACCTGATTTTTTCATACCTTCCATAAATCTATTATAAGTTATGCCATTATTCCTAGCAGCTGCGTTTATTCTAGTAATCCACAATCTGCGAAAATCACCTTTTCTGGCGCGTCTATCTCTAAAAGAATAATTAAAAGAATGCAGCAACTGCTCTTTGGCTGATCTATAAAGTTTTGAACGCGCGCCCCTATATCCTTTAGCGCGGCTTAAAACTGTTCTTCTTTTTTTATGTGCACTAACAGCTCTTTTTACTCTTGCCATTATTATACTCCTTAAATTTTCAACTCTAAATTTCTAAAAACCTAAATACCTAATAATTTCTTTGCTCTTTTTTCATCACCCTTAGATAAAATAGTTATTCGTTTTAAAGCTCTTTTTTTCTTAGCAGATTTATGTTCTAAATTATGACGCATATTAACTCCCGCCATTTTTAATTTTCCACCACTAGTTGTTTTAAATCTTTTTTTTGAACCGCTGTGGGTTTTATTTTTTGGCATTTTCTTTTTCCTTTCTTTTCAATGCTCGTTTTTTTATTCTATCTAACCGCGTAAGTTTTTTAGCAGCTCCACGTCGTTTTTGTTCACTAATTGTAGCCATTTTTTTAACAACTGGAGCTAAAACCATTGTCATATTTCGCCCTTCCCGCGAAGGCTCAGTTTCAATAGTGGCTATATCTGCTATTTCTTTAAAAATATTATCTAAAAGTTCAGCACCTCTTTCAGGATGAGCTTGCTCTCTTCCGCGAAACATAATGCCAACTTTTACCTTATCCCCATTTGCTAAAAACTTTATTACTTTTTTCTTTTTTATCTCATAATCATGAGACTCAATTTTTAAACGAAACCTAATTTCTTTAACCTCCGTGTTAGTTTGTTTTTTTCGATTTACTCTAGCCTTATGAGCCTGATCATATTTAAATTTTGAATAATTTAATATTTTCACAACCGGCGGAGAAGCGTCTGGCACTATTTCTACCAAATCTAATTCAGCATTTTTTGCCATTTCTTTTGCTTCTTGAATTGAAACAATTCCCGCTTGACGACCATTTTCATCAATCAAACGAACTTTAGATGCCACAATTGCATCATTTGTTTTAGGTTCTTTTATAATTATTCTCCTTAAAGTAAAAAATCTCTGCTACCTAATTTAATTATTTAGAAATTTAATTTCGTTTTACAAAAAACTTCCAAAATCAAACTCTCAAAGCAGAGACTCCTTTAAATATAGCACTTTGTCTAGCTAAAACACTCTGACAAATAACTATAACCGCAACAGTCCATTCTGAAGCCGGTGGGAATTTCCGCTTTAATTTTAGTTTATCATTTAATATTGCCTTTACAAAAAATAATAAAATCGCTAACAAAAATGAGCGGAAGCGCTGGCTTATTTGCGAAGCAAACCTAATTAAAATTGAACCCAGATGGGGTCGAATCCCAGAGATTTCGTGAATGAAATGAGCGGAAGCGCTGGGATTCGAACCCAGGGTGCTATTGCTAACACACAGGATTTCAAGTCCTGCTCTTTCGGCCGCTCAGACACACTTCCAATAATAATAGTTTATCAAACTTATTACTGAACCATTTTTAATGTTTATTTTTTCTATATTTTATACGTTTTTGAATTACATTTAAAAAATTTTCTCGATTATTCCAAATTAAATCATCAATATAAACTGTTGGAGTTTGTGTTATGCATTTTTGATATCTTAAAATAGCCGACTGCAAAAATATCCTATCAGTAAACTCTTTACTATGTCTATACTCCATAATATTATAAATAGTTTTCTCACTAGCTCCAGCATAATAAGCCAATTTTGCAATAGCCTCGTCACTGCCTTTTTCAAGATCATAATCCTCATACAAGCCGGGAACTGAATCGCGGTGTAATAAAAATGTCAAAAATTGCCAAAGAATTTTAGGCTGAAAACGCAAAACAACTCTAGCTTTATTAGCAGCCCGAATTGGATAATGATGCCCTCCAGGGCTTGGTTCAACCCAAATCAACGGAACAATACGAACACTAATAACCCCTTGTTGCATCATTTGATACATACCGATAGTATATTTTGAAAAAAATTTAGCAGAATTACTGCACTGAAAATCAAGAAAAATTGTAATTTCTGCACCTTTTGATCTGTCAAAATTAGCTGAACGAAAATAAAATTGGCAAGCAAAATCATCTGATTTAATTTTTAAATAATCTTTTTTATCTATTTCGCCTTCTTCATCTAATTTTAAATGAGACCCATTTACCATAGTTAGATATTAGCAGAGTATTAATTTTCTTTAAATTTAAATACAAATAAAAATAAAAATAAGAAAAATTTCAAGAATGAGTGGGACTGCGGACTAATTTTTCAATTCAACTAATAAAAAGATAATTAACTAAAAACAATTTAATTACTTTTTACTCTAGCGAGCTGCCCCAACAAATTATTACCAATGATAACTAATATTTTCAATGCCAAGAAAAAATATTTTTTGAGTAGTCTGAAAAAATGTGCGTAGTTTATAATTAAACAAGCATTTTTTCAGCACAGTGCGTATGTTCGCGCCTGAGGTTGTGTGTTCTTTTCAATTCAATTAGTGAAAGATAATTAACTAAAAACGATTTAACCACTTTTTTCAGGAGCGAACTGTTCCATCAAATTATTACCAACAAAACTAAAATTCTGCAACTGAGGCAAAAAATCAATTTTGAAGAGTATGACTCGGCCAAGTGCGCAATTCCCCACAAAATTAGAAATTTTGCGGGGGACCCCGCAGCACCTCCGCGCTC
>JAITRN010000082.1 GCA_031288355.1 Candidatus Opitulatrix roisinitermitis
AACAATAAATTTGCTAATTTATCTGAAATATGGATAAGCGGCGGCTCGCCTAGCCGCCCAAGCGGCGATCATTATAAATGGAGACTTATGCGAGCCGCCGGCTTTGACGAAAAATATATTTCTGGCAGCGGCGCCCCAGAAGACAAATTCAAGGCTTTTGCTCAAACTTTGCAAAATGCGCCCGGCAACCCAATTTTTGAATGGAGTCATTTAGAATTAAAAAGATTTTTTGGCATAGATGAAATCCTAACAGCCCAAAACGCAAATGAAATTTATCAGAAAGTAAACAGTCTTTTAGCTGGCGAAAATTTTCGACCACGCGACTTTATTAAAAAAGCCAATGTGGAAATAATTTGCACCACCGATGATCCAGCTGATGACCTACAATATCATAAGCTTTTAGCCGAAGAAGAAACCGGCTTCAGGGTTCTGCCTGCTTTCAGACCTGACAAAATAATTCATATAGAAAACTCCCATTTCGGCGAATATATAAATAAAATATCACAATTAAACAAATCTAAAATAAAAAACTTGAATGACTTCACTGATGCAATTATAAAACGAATAGATTATTTTCACAATGCGGGCTGCAGATTATCTGACCATGGATTAGATACTTTTCATTTTGAAGAATTTACTAAAACCGAAATTGAAAAAATTTTTAAAAAGCGCCTGGCCGATAAATTATTAACTGATGGAGAAATCGCTAAATACCAAACATATATATATATATTTTTAGCCAGCCAATATGCTAAGAAAAATTGGGTTATGCAATTCCATATAAACGCCATAAGAAACATAAATAAACCGGCTTTTGATTTACGCGGCGCCGACACAGGCTACGATTCAATAAATGATATATCTATAGGCCAGGCTATAAGCAAATTCTTTAATAAACTAGAAATAATTTCAGCCGAACAAAAGACAAATTTAGTTCCTCGAACTATTTTATATTCGTTAAATAAAAATGATTATTTGACGCTTATTACTATGGGAACTGCTCATTTGCAAAATCTAGGACTTTATGGCGTTAAACAAAAATTTCAGCTAGGCTCTGCTTGGTGGTTTAATGACACAAGAGACGGCATGCTTGAACAGCTAAGAACATTTGCCGAAGAAACCCTTTTAGGAAATTTTGTGGGCATGTTAACTGATTCTAGGAGTTTTTTAAGCTACACTCGTCACGAATATTTCCGCAGATGTTTATGTGATTATTTAGGTCAATTAGCCTCACGCGGACAGCTGCCAAACGATTTAGAATTCATAGGCAATATTGTAAAAAATATTTGTTATAATAACGCCAAAGAATATTTTGGTTTTTAAAAGAATATTCTAATTTTTAGAAAACTAATTTTTAAAAAACTAATTTTTAAAAGAATATTTTGTATAGCGAATTAATATTTTGCGCAGCGAATTAAAATTCAAAGTTTTAAATTTTCTAAATCAGAATAAAAATTTACGAACAATTTAGTTGATAAATTTTAAATTCACCGGTTTTATCAAATGAAATATTCTGACCTGATGGAATTTGCAAAACTAAACGCAAAGCTCCCGCATCAACATATTTTTCTATACTTTTTTCATCTCTAAACCCGCTGAATTGTTTATAGACTTCCATATCTTTTCTATATGGCGCGCCAAAATCAACAAAGAATTTTTTGCCATTAGCCGAAGTTTTAACTGAACATAGCGTATTTAACATATTTTGCGATTCAACAAATGTGGCATTTTTTAAAACCAAATCTGGATTCGCCCCCAAATAGGAATCGGGCACACCAAAATTCAACAAAACTTTTCTAAATTCGTCTTTTTTATCTATTCTAGGATTTATATAGGGAAAATAAACACTTCGTCCGCTATAAATATAATAATATTGCAAACCTGTGAAAGGATCACCAAAAACAATATCGTTTTTGCCGATAACAGAATTCATTTTTTCAAACGCTTGAACTTTATATTCTGTTAAAATACTATTTGGAGAAATTGTTTTCAAATCAGTTGTTTTATTTAAATCAGCCGCTAACCACAAACGTGTTGGATCACCTAAAAACAATAAAATCGCAATTAAGAAAATAGGTATTGTTTGAAGAATTTTTCCTACCGTTTTTTGATTAGCCAAAAAATAGGCCACTAAACATATTATAATTATCGGCATAAAAGTGATAAGACGGTTTTCATCATGATACCAAGGAGCTGTTAAAATGTTACCTAAAGCTCCCGATTTCGAGTCCGCTAAAACAAGAATAACTAAGCCTAATATAAAAACACTTGGCAATTCCCAAATTTTTTGCGCAAAATATCTATATAAACAAAATCCCAAAAAGGCCGCAAAAATAAACGCTAAAATAATTGTATAAAAATTAGATTGTGTAAACAAAAATCCGCCGGTGAAACCTGACAAAAGAGCGTGCAAAAAACTATGCGCGCTTCGGTGGGCTGAAAACCACAATTCTGGATGCAACAATAAAGATTTTTTAAGCCGCGTCAAAACAAAGACAGCCAAAATCGAAGCTATCACTAAAAACGAAATTCCTAAAACTATTAGAATTTTTTTAGTTAGTTTAGAATTTTTTTTATAAAACTTAATCAAAAAAGAAACTAAAAATGGCAAAATAAATAAAATATAAGAAAATATAATTCTTGGCTGAGTCAAAATTTCTAAAAAGGCAAACAACAATAATAAACACAAATATTTAATAATATTTTTTTTATTATCAGACAACAAATCGTCTGATAAAGCTTGCAAAAATTTTAGAGTCACGAACAAAAAAATAGGCAAAAGCGCCTGAGCTGCGCCATAAGCCAAAAGCGGACCTTCGTGAAGCAGCAAATATGGAAAAGCAAAAAACGAAACAGAAAACAAAGGAATTAAACTTAAAATAAAAATATTTTTTCG
>JAITRN010000093.1 GCA_031288355.1 Candidatus Opitulatrix roisinitermitis
GAAAAACGATTTTGTTTTAGCATAAAATCTTTCATAATGGAAAAATCGGGCTTTTTATAATCTAACGTCATAGCTGGTTTGCTTAATTCGGCATTGTCGGGATTATATCTATAAAGCGACCAATAGCCTGATTCCACAGCTTCTTTGGCTTCATCTAAAGACATAAACATACCGCCTTTAAGACCGTGATTTATGCATGGAGTATAAGCGATAATTAACGATGGGCCTTGATAAGCTTCTGCTTCTTTAAAAGCCTTTATTGTTTGCTGAGCATTAGCTCCAGAAGCTATTTGAGCAACATAAACTCCGCCATAGGTCATAGCCATTGCTCCTAAATCTTTTTTTCCTTGAGTTTTGCCAGCAGCGGCAAATTTAGCAATAGCAGCCGTAGGGGTGGCTTTAGAAGCTTGACCGCCTGTGTTGGAATATACTTCATTATCCATAACTAATATGTTGACATCTTCACCAGATGCTATAACATGGTCTATTCCAGCATAGCCTATATCATAGCCCCAGCCATCTCCGCCTATTATCCACTGTGATGGTTTAGCTAAAAGTTCTTTATTTTGCCAAAGTTCGGTTAATATAGGTAGTTTTGATTTATGCGTTTGAAGCTGTTTTTTGAGATTTTCAGCTCTTTGTCTGGAATTTTCTGATATATAAGCATTATCAGCCCATTGAGCTAAGGCAGTTTTTAGGTCTTGATCCATTTGAACGCCGGCTAATGCATCAGCACAAGCCGTCATATCATCAGCTCCTAAATAATCGCGGGTTTTAGCAATTAATTCATCTCGGCGATATTTTCCAGCCACTGCTATACCTAAACCAAATTCTGCATTATCTTCAAAAAGCGAATTGGACCAAGCTGGTCCGTGTCCTGCTTGGTTTGTTGTAAAAGGTATTGCCGGCATTGGTCCTCCCCAGATAGAAGAACAGCCTGTGGCATTAGCTATAATCATTCTGTCGCCAAAAAGCTGCGTCAGAAGTTTAACATAAGGGGTTTCACCGCAACCAGCACAAGCTCCAGAAAATTCAAGCAAAGGTTTGACAAATTGTGAACCTTTAACAGTGTCTATTTTCACAGGAGACGTCTTTTCTTTTAGAGTCATAGCAAAAGCCCAGTTTCTAGCTTGTTCAAGCTGAGACTCATATTTAGCAGCTTTTAAAGCCTTTTCTTTAGCAGGGCAGGATTGTATACACAATCCGCAACCTGTGCAATCATGGACAGATACCTGTATTCTATAATGCAAACCGTCAGAACCTCTCATTTCCTTTGTTATAAAGCCTTCAGGAGCAGTTTTTAATTCTTTACTATCAACTAATATAGGTCTTATAGCAGCGTGTGGGCAGACAAATGAGCATTCATTACACCCTATACAATTTTCAGGTATCCATTCAGGCACAAAAGCTGAAACTCCTCGTTTTTCACTAGCAGAAGTTCCTAGAGGGAGCGTACCGTCTTTCATGCCGTTTTTAATTAAATCACCCACTGATAAATTATCGCCATTTTGTTGAGAAATAGGGGTTAGAATTTCTTCAATATATTGTTTATTATCTATTCCTGGCGTATTTGGAATAGCAAAAGAGTCTAGTTGATCAAGCGCTAGATTTTTCCAGTTAGAAGGGTAGTCGACTTTATGAATTATATCAACAGTTCCTTCAATAGCAGCCCAATTTTTTTCAACAATTGCCATAGATTTTTTAGCATAGGATTTTTTAGCATCATCTTTTAGCAATTCTAAAGCCTTAGTAAAATCAATTATATTTGATAATTTGAAAAAGGCTGTTTGCATTGCTGTGTTAGTTCTGCCCCCTAAACCGACTTCACGAGCTAATTCCAAAGCGTTAATTGTATAAAATTGAATATCGTTTTCAGCAATGTATTTTTTTAAGCGATTAGGCAATTTATCATCTAATTCTTCATCTGTCCATATACAATTTAGCAAAAAAGTTCCGCCTTTTTTTAAACCTTTCACAACATCATATTTTCTAACATAACTTGGCAAAGAAACAGACACAAAATCTGGTGAATTTATTAAATAAGTGCTTTTTATAGGATTTCCACCAAACCGCAGGTGTGAAACGGTTAAACCGCCTGACTTTTTAGAATCATAGGCAAAATAGCCTTGAACGTATTTATCGGTGTTATTGCCAATTATTTTGATAGCCGATTTATTAGCGCCGACTGTCCCATCACTTCCAAAACCCCAAAATTTACATTGAATAGTATTTGAATCAGTTAAATCTAATATTTGCGACTGTTCTAAACTAGTGTTAGTTATATCATCATTTATACCAACAGTAAAATTATTTTTAGGCTTTGATTTAGCTAATTCATCATATATCGTCACAACTTGGTCTGGCGTGAAGTCCTTAGAACCTATACCAAAACGGCCTCCTATTATTCTAGGGGTGTTGGCTTGACCAAAAAAAGCTGATTGAACATCTAAAAGCAGAGGTTCCCCTTGTGAACCTGGTTCTTTTGTTCTATCTAAAACAGCTATATTTTTAACAGTTTTAGGGCATTTTTCTAATAGATCTTGGCTTGGAAAAGGTCTATACAAATGGATAGTTAGCATACCTGTTTTTCTGCCATTTTTGTTTAAATAATCTATTGTTTGTTCAACTGCTTGAGCTCCAGATCCCATAATTATGATTATCTCTTCAGCATCAGGTGCACCATAATAGTTCACTAAATCGTAGTTTGTGCCCCTTATTTTGTTTATTTCTTGCATATATTTTTTAACTATTTTAGGAACTTCTAAATAGTTAGCATTAACTGTTTCTCTTTGTTGAAAATATAAATCGGGGTTTTCATTAGTGCCTGTGACTGTTGGCCTTTCTGAACTAACAGATCTAGCTCTAAATTCAGTCAATTTTTCTTTATTTATAAGAGGACGCAAATCATCATAATCTAAAACATCTATTTTTTGGATTTCGTGAGAAGTTCTGAAACCATCAAAGAAATTTACAAAAGGCACACTTGACTCAAGCGACGCTAAATGGGCTACAGCTGATAAATCCATAACCTCTTGAACAGAATTTTCGCCAAGCATAGCAAAACCAGTTTGTCTAACTGCCATAATGTCTGAATGATCACCAAAAATAGATAAAGCATTTGTGGCTATTGCTCTGGCTGATACATGAAAAACACAAGGCAAAAGTTCGCCGGCAATTTTATACATATTAGGAATCATAAGTAATAATCCTTGAGAAGCAGTATAAGTGGTGGTTAGAGCTCCCGATTTTAGAGAACCGTGAACTGCGCCAGCAGCTCCTGCTTCAGACTGCATTTCTTTAACTTTTACAACTTCGTCAAATAAATTTTTCTTGGCCTTGGCAGCCCATTCATCGACCAATTCTGCCATAGTTGAACTTGGCGTTATAGGGTAGATTGAAGCTACTTGTGTGAAAGCATAAGATATATGCGCTGCTGCGGTATTTCCATCCATTGACTCTTTTTTGTTTACCACAATTTTTCCTCTCAATATTAAAACTAGACTATATTAATTTAGAACTGATAAAAACATATAATACTTGACTATATATTTTTAAAAATTCAATATATTTTTTTATTTGAATTATTTTTTTTTATTTAATTATTTCTTCAACAAACTTCTTTATATTTTTTTCGTCCTCTTCAGTGTCAGGAGCAAATTCTACTTTGACCCCACTAGCAGCTTTAGCAGCTCCAGCAGCTTTAAAAGCTTCTTCAAAAAGTTCGACAGCTTTGCAAAAACTCTCTCCGTAAGAGGTGTCTCCAGAACCTAGCACTCCAAATTTTTTGCCTGATAAATCAATATCTTTTAATTCTTCATAAAAATCTTGCGCTTCATCTGGCAAATCGCCGTCACCATAAGTATATGTGGCTATAATTGCTATATCAAAATTATCAAAATCAGAAGGTTGCCCAGAATCAATTTCGTCCATTGAAACCTCTATATTTGAATTTTCTAAATTTTGTTTTACTTTGTTAGCAATTTCTTCGGTATTTCCTGTTAAAGATGCATACATTATTTTTGCAGATGTCATTTTAAAATCCTTTCATAAATGTTAGTGTCTACACTTAAACACTATCATATATTCTATGAAAAAAATTTAAAAATAATTGATTTTTTACCAAACAAACAGACCGACAGCTGCTGCTGCAAACAAAGAAACTAAGATACCTGATAAAAACATCCTCGGAACATTTCTAGCAATAGCATTATTAGATTCTTCATCGGCTAGCCCTTTATAAACACCTGTCACCATTCCAACAGTTGAAAAATTGGCAAAAGACGTTAAGAAAACACTCAATACAGCTACAAAATGCTGAGAATATTCAGTTGATTGGCCATTATCGACATTTTGCAAAGCAGTTCCTATTTGCCCCATAACAACAAATTCATTAGTTACTAATTTCAAACCCATAAGCGTCGCCATATGAAATGCTTGATCTATTGGAAATCCTAGTAAAAATGCTGGAATCGTCAAGAAAACTCCTAAAATATTTTCTAGAGTTAACCAGCTCAAAGTGGTTAGTCCTAATAATTTATCAGCTAAAAACGCTAAAGCTACAAATGCACAGACATTAGCCATAATAATTAAAATCAAGCGTCCGCCTGTTAAAATAGAATCTCCTAAATAAATAAAGAAAGGAGGTTTTTTGACTTTCTTGCCATTTTCGTCTTCGTCAACTTTTACTACAAAATCTTCTTTTTCGGATAGTTTCGGAACAGGGTTTAGAATAGATGTGACAATAGCAGCAGCTATAATATTTAAGGGCACGGCTGTCAAAATATAGTGTCCAGGCATCATTTTCATATAAGCGCCTAAAATGGAAGCGGTTATACAACTCATAGACATCATAGCTATTGTGACATTTCTAATAGTTGATAATCTCTTTACCTGAAAACGGGAAACTGCTAAAGCTTCAGTATTTCCTAAAAACATCATTTCTATTAAATAAAACGATTCAAATTTTCCTTTACCAGTTACAAAATTAATAGCTGCACCAACCCAACGTATAATAAAAGGTAAAACTCCTATATAAGTTAAAATATCAAATAAAGGCACGACCATTAGAATAGGCATTAATGCAGATATAACAAATGTCATTGAATCCCCAGGCATAGTTCCACCAATTTCTTGCCCCATAGAGGCTGGTACACTGCTAGCTAAAATAAAGGCGACCCCTTTATAAGAACAGTTGACCATCCAAGTGAATCCTTCAGCTGCTGCATCTACTGCATTTCGGCCTATAGGGGTTGCCACCATAAAAGCGGCTAACGCCAGCATGACTAATGTCATAACCGCTAAATACTTTAAATTTCTTTTATTAAAAGCCTCTTTTCTGTTATTAGAAGCCGCCCAACCGCTAACCGCAAATGCTGGAATTGCTAAAATATTTAAAATTAAAAAACATATATTCATTTGTTTACCTTTCTAGCTTATTATGCTATTTTACTATTTATTCAATTTAGTTTTTATTTATATATATTTGTATATAGTTTAATGATTGCATAATTTGTTTTATTTTTTTTGCTTGAATAGGTGTGTTTAGACTTTTTTTAGAATTAAATTTATAATGTGAAAAAAGTTTTTGCTAAACTGAAAGTATATTTATGAAAATTATCTAAAATAGTTAATTTGAGAGGAGATAAAACAAGTGCAAAATTATAATTCAGATAATGTAGAGGCTTGGAAACCAAGTGACGAGGAAAATAGCAATGGCAAAAACAAAGCTTCTAATAATAGCAATAATAATATGAATAGCGGTGTTAACAATAATGCTAATGGCGTCAATAGCACCCAATCTAATAGTAATGAATTTTTTGATGGAAAGAATTATGATGAAAATAGTGCTAAAAAGCAAAATATCTTTGATTCAGACAAGTTTGTCAATAGTAAAATTTTCACCAATCCGTTTTTGTCTACTATAACAGCAGCTGTTAGTTCAGCAATAATAGTACTTATAATAGTTGTTGGTGGAACATGGACAGGTATTATACATTTACCAACAGCTTCTAGTTTTACTGGCGGGCAATCTGTGGATTCTGCTAAAATATTGACCGATTCTGGCACAAAAATAGGTAATCCTAATTGGGAGGCGGTTAGTGCGGCTGTAGAAAATTCAGTAGTTTCAGTAGATGTCACAACTAGCCAGTCAGGTGCTCAAGGTTCAGGCGTTATAATCAATACTGATGGTAAAGTTATTACCAACAATCATGTGATTGAGGGAGCTAGTTCGTCATCTAGCAAAATTACTGTGACGCTTTTAGACGGCAGGGTTTTTGATACTAAGGTTTTAGGAGATGATTCTACAACCGATATAGCGGTTTTACAAATTCAAAATCCACCAGCCGATTTAAAAATTTCTAAATTAGATGATTCCTACACGCCAACAGTTGGTCAGCAAGTTATGGCTTCTGGTAATCCATTAGGGCTTTCCAATACTGTAACAACTGGAATAATTTCAGCACTAGATAGACCTGTGGCAGCGGCTACTTCAACATCTGGTGATAATACTACTGTCACAAATGCTATTCAAATAGATGCAGCGGTAAATCCAGGAAATTCAGGCGGTCCTTTATTTGATGGGGCAGGAGGAGTTATAGGTATAACATCTTCAATAGCTACAACTTCAGGATCATCAAGTTCTGGCTCAATCGGCTTAGGTTTTGCTATACCTGCTAAATTAGTTAAAAATGTTTCAGACCAGATAGTTATGACAGGTAAAGCTAAACACGCCCTTTTAGGCATAACGTTATCTGATGCTTCGGTAACTATTGATAATGTAGGACGAAAAGGTGCTGAAGTAAAGTCAGTGTCTAATAATTCAGCCGCAGGTAAAGCAGGTATCAAAAAAGGTGATGTAATAGTTGGGTTAGATAATCATCAGGTTGTTAGCGCCTATTCGTTAATTGGATTTGTTAGAGAATTTATGCCGGGCAATATTGTTAAAATCTCATATGCTAGAAATGATAAATTATATGATGTTGAAGTCACGCTAGATGAGGCCCCTGAGCAGGCTAAAAAGCAAAGTCAAGGTAATGGAGACCAAGAAGGACAAAATAACGGAGGAGGGGGTTTTATAGATCCTTTTAATTTCTTCTTTGGAAATTAATAATTTGAAAAAAGCTTTGCAATTGAAATAGTTTTGCAATGAAAAGGCTCGTTATTTATTATTTTTTATTATGAATAAATTAGAGTCTTATATATATAAATATTTAACGCGTGATTTAGATTCATCTTTGCAGTCTATAGTAAAGCACTATATCAAGTCTCCAGGCAAACATATTAGAGCTCATTTAGTTTTATACGGCGCTTCTATAAGCCTAAAAGAAAATTCTTTAAAATGGAAGACCTTGAACAAGGAAATGGATTTTTTTCAAAAGATAAATTTAGCAAAATTTAACGATAATTTAATTCTAGCTTGCTCATTAATTGAAATAATTCATTTAGCTTCTTTAGTTCACGATGACATAATAGATGATGCACCTAAAAGACGTAATCAAACAGCTCTTCATATAAGAAGAAGTACTAAGCAGGCAATTCTGGCGGGCGATTATTTATTTGCAAAAGCGATTAACTTAGCTCATCAGCTGCCGACAGCCTGTAAAAAACATATAGTAAAAGCTATTCAAGATATGGTTTATGGAGAATTCTTAGAAGCGGTTAGTGATAAAGCAAATAAAGAAAAATATTTTACTATTATAGAAAATAAAACAGCTTCTTTATTCGGCTGTTCAATGCTTATAGGTTTTTTAATTGCTCAAGATGCTATTTTAGATAATGAATCTAGTGAATTAATTAGTTATGAAATGAATAAAAATAAATTGGTCATCGAAAAAAAAGAAATTGCTAATAAAATTTATAAATGGGCTTTTAACCTTGGAAAACTATATCAAATAAAAGACGATATAGATGATCAAGAATTTCCTTTTTAGAAAGATTTTTCTGATATTTTTTATAATAAATTGACTGCAAATTTAATAAATTTTTAAAATTTATCCATAAAAGTAGGGAATATTAAACGTCCTACTTTATATTTTCGCAAAGTTTTTTTAACGGCCGAACCTCTTTTGATATGTTCTTTTTTAGT
>JAITRN010000094.1 GCA_031288355.1 Candidatus Opitulatrix roisinitermitis
GATCCTTAGAATGAGTTATATGGCGTTTTTATAAGTTAGTCTAACATTATCTCTCTTAGGGTAAACTAAAAACACGTGTGGAATTGGAATATATGAAAGGCTGCAGTAAATGGATAAAAAAGATATAAAACTATTTCAAAATGAAGCAATTAGAGCAGTTTGGGATGAAAAAAAACAGGACTGGTATATATCTGTGGTAGATGTGGTAAAGGTTTTGACTGACCAACCAAGTCAAAATGGTGCCAGAAATTATTGGAAAGTGCTAAAAAATAGGCTAAAAGCAGAGGGGGTTCAATCGGTTACAAATTGTAACCAGTTGAAATTAAAAGCTAATGATGGCAAAATGAGGTTGACTGATGTCGCTACACCTGAACAGTTATTGCGCATTATTCAGTCTATTCCATCTAAAAAAGCTGAGCCTTTTAAGTTGTGGTTGGCTGAAGTTGGTAATGATAGGTTAAATGAAGTCCAAAATCCAGAGTTAACTATTGAGCGAGCAATGAAACAATATAAGGCGTTAGGGTATTCTAATGACTGGATAAATTTGCGCTTACAGGCAATTCAAATAAGAAAAGACCTAACCGATGAATGGCAAAAATCAGGTGTAAAAGAGGGCTTGGAGTATGCCATATTGACTAATATTTTGACTGAGGAATGGAGTGGTAAAACAGTTCAAGAATATAAAAAACATAAAAAACTGAAAAAGGAAAATTTGAGAGATAATATGACTAATGCTGAATTAGTTTTAAATATGTTAGCCGAAGTGTCGACGTCAGAAATACATAAGAATAAAAAAGTTAGTGGGTTTAATGAAAGTAAAAAATCGGCTAAACAAGGTGGAAATATTGCTAAAAATGCTCGTAAACAAATTGAAAAACAAACGGGTAAGTCAATTGTTAGTTCTAAAAATGCTAATAAAATAAAAGGGCGTAAGGAGTTAGAAAATGGATAAAATAGTTATTTATGATGGTGGAAAAAATGGGAAAGTCAAAATTGATGTCAATTTTGAAAATGAAACAGTTTGGCTAACACAAAAAAAGATGGCTGAACTTTATAATGTTTCAAAGTCAACTATTAGTGAGCATATAAAAAACATTTTTGACAGTGGCGAATTGGATGAAAGCTCAGTTAGTTCCAAAATGGAACATACTGCAAATGATAATAAAATTTATAATACTACTTTTTATAACCTTGACGCTATAATTTCAGTAGGTTATCGTGTAAATAGTAAAGAAGCGATGGAGAAAGCATATTTGGAAACAATAAAAAATATAGAAAAGAAAAATAAATGAAAATAAAAAGTAAGAACAATTTAGTTTTTGTCAGTTTTTGGAGTTTTTTAATTGGCTCAATTTTAGTTGGTATAAGTTTTTTTATAGCAGTGCCAAGTTCCCAAGCAGCCGTTTTTATTGAAGATCCGGTTCCGTTAACCTTATTACAAAAAAACACCACAGATTGTATGCCAACTTCTGTAGGTATGGTAATCCATCAGTCAGATACTTCTTATTTAGAGAATTTAGCTCATAGCAAAGGTTGGTATAATAATGGTGAGCCAGGGGGCGGAGCAGATGGCATTGTTGGTTTATCGCATATAGTTGGCAAAAAGACAATTTCTATAAACTCTCTTAGTGATTTTAAACATGTTTTAAAAATAGGATGGTCGGCTGTTTTACAAGTTTATTATGGTAACACAACCCATGCATTTGTTGCATCTCATTATGATGATAAAACAAACACAACTTACATTCGCGATCCTTGGAAAAGCCAAGAGTCAGGATATAAAAATATTAATGATTTGTGGAATAGGAAATCATATACTTCTTTGGATATAGGTTATCAAGGCTCAAGTTGGATAGGTGTTGGTTGGTATAGTTATGTTGGCGGAGGAATAGGAAATGTTTATGAAAATAACCGTCAATTAGCCCGTCCAACGTCTGGCGAATGGAAATCAAATTTAGGCATGGCTCAAACCTTTCAAAACGGTAGATTATATTGGGTTCGTAATAGCGGAAAAGTATATATTGTTAAAGATATTTTACAAGCTTATAAGGATGTTGGCTATGGAAAATATTTAGGTGATCCAACAGGCAATATTTCTAATGGCTATCAGCAATTTCAAAATGGCGTTTTGAATAATAAAGGTTTAAAATTAGATTTGTCAAATGGCGGATATTTTTTAGATGTTATTGGTTATAATAATGATGAAAATATAAAATGGCTGGCAAATAATAATATTGTTTTTGGGACTTCTCAATTTACTTTTTCGCCAAAAAAGTCGCTCACTAGAGAACAAATGTCAATTATTATATCTAGGTATTTAAATATTTGGTCTGAGAAAGTGAATTGTTTTTCTGATATTGGCAAACAATCTATAGAATTTCAAAAATCTGTTTGCGGGTTAAAAGAAAAAGGCATTATTCTTGGCACTGGAGATAATAAATATTCACCAACTAAAAAGGTCACGCGTGAGCAAATGGCTGTTATGCTGAAAAGAATAGCTTTTTCCCAAGACAAAGAAGGCATACTTCCAATTGATAATAATTGTTTTTCTGATATAAAAAAATCTGCCCATAGGTATGATATTTGTTGGCTTAAAGCAAATAATATTTCACGAGGCGTAGGTGATGGCAAATATTCACCTGCTGGAGCTGTTTCTAGAGGCCAGACAGCCACTTTTATACATTTATTAGATGAAAATGTTATTAATAAAGATTTATGATAATTGACTTTATAATAAATTGTTTATTTCGTAAAAATTGATATAAAAACAGAACAAAATTATCTAATTTTAAATTTTATTAGGTAATTTTTTGTTTTTTAACCGGTATCTTTTATAAGCAGCAATGCCGATTATTGAAACAAGAGCAAGTGCCAGATAAATAATCATTCTGTATACATCACCATATATTATATTATAGTTTTGGCTATTTATTATATGCCTTATTGAATCGACAGAATAGCTCATAGGCATAATATGGTGCAAAACTTGAAAAAATTCTGGAGTGGTTTGATAAGGAAATGTTCCTCCGCAGCTTGTTATTTGCA
>JAITRN010000095.1 GCA_031288355.1 Candidatus Opitulatrix roisinitermitis
AAGCGATTAGCTGAGGGGTATATTAATTTAAAAATTATTCCTTTAGCCTGGATAGATTTTTATTCTAATGGACATCATTATTCAATTAGAGCAGCGCGCGCCGCTGAAATTGTTTTTCGTAATCAGCCCGAATTGGCTTGGGATTTTATAGAACTTCTTTTAAAAAGAGGTGTTCAACCTCGCGAGGCTGCCAATTACGACCCCGAACAGGGCAGCAATTTGCATTTAGCAAAATTGGCAGCCTCGCTCGGAGCTGGTGGCGAAGGAGCTGGTGGCAAAGGATCTGGTGGTCAGAGAGGTAATAACCAAGGAGTTAGCGAACAGGTTTTAAAGGAGATAGAAAATATTTCTGATTCAGATAGTTTAGCTAAATCTATGGAAAAAGAAGCTGAAATAATTCGTCAGAATAATCTTATACCAGGAACTCCTTCGCTTTTTATAGACGGCAAACTTTGGGATTTTGCTGCCAAACTGTAAACTAAAAATATGCAACCTTTGCAAGAAACTATTGAAGAGTTAGAGAAAAAATCTTATGCTGTTATGCGTGTGGGCGTTTTGGCGTTGTCTTCTGGCTGCGGAGGATATGCTGTTAAAGATTTTATGAAAACAGTAGCCGCTTTTTTAGGTATTGAAAATCAAGCTCATGTCACTTTAACAGAAATTAATTCAACTTGTCGTTCGCAGAGTTATTCCTTAACAAGAGTTCATGAAATTTCAACAGTTGATGTTAATGTTGATAAAATTTATGAATTGGAAAAATTAGCTGACAAAATAAAGGATGAACCTAATTTGCCAGTTTATGGTTTAAAAAAAAGCACCCCCATAATAGAAGATAATTTATTAGAATTGCCAATAATTAGAAAAATTAAAAATAGAGTCAAGGCTAAGCAAAGTTCTGGAACTGCCCAGTTAAATGAGCGGCTTGAATGGCTTGATAGTCAAATGGATAAAATAGAAACTCGCCCAATTCCTTATAATAGCCCTATAATAGGACCTCTTTCAGCTTTTGGCTGTGCGGGAATTTCGTTAATTATTGGCTTAGATATAATAGCAGCTATTTGTGCTTTTATAGGCGGAGCTTTTGGCCAAACTCTGAAATGGTACATGTCTAAAAAACATATTAATCAATTTGCTAGTATTGGCGCTAGCGTGGTTTTAGCTGGCGCTGTTTATATAATTTGTAGCAAATTTTTCGATATATTTATGCCAGCTTATGGAGTTGCTATGAGCGGTTATGTGGCATCTATGATATTTATAATTCCGGGATTTCCAATGTTAACAGGCGCTTTGGATTTAGCAAAATTGGATTTTTCATCAGGTTTACAAAGAATTTTATATGCTATAACTGTTTTATTTGTTTCTGGTTTTGCTATGTGGGTGGTGGCTGGAATTACCGGTTTTGCTCCTTTGCAGCCAATTGACATTGCCTCACCTGAAGCTTTGCAAATTGTTTTTTTTGCGATTGCTTCTTTTTTTGGCACAATTGGTTTTGCTTTTCTTTTTCGTTGTCCAATTTATTTGGCGTTAGTTTGTGGAGTTTTAGGAGCTGTTGCTAATGTTACTTATTTTGTGGAAATTAAATATATTAATTTGCCGCAAGTGGCTGCGGCGTTATTTGCTGCTTTGTTAGCCGGGGTTTTTTCTAATTATTTTACCGTTAAAAGACATATTCCTCGTTTAGCTTTTTCGGTTTCCATAGCTGTTATTATGGTTCCTGGGACAGCCCTTTACAATATGTTATATTATATGAATATTAAGGATATAAATATGGGAATTTTTTGGCTTTTTCAAGCCACAAGTGTTTTATGCGCTGTGGCTTTAGGATTGATTTTGGCGCATATTTTAACTGATAGAAACTGGACTTTTGATAAAAATAAAATGAAGCCGACTTTTGTTGCAACTAAGATTGATACCTGAAACAATTAGTTAATGATTAAAAATTAATACGAAAAAAGCTAAATTGCGATATGGATCTTATAATAGATATTTTAGTTGTTTTGTTTTTTACATTTATAGGCGGATTTTTTTCAGCAATAGAAATGGCTTTTGTGACATTGCGAACGTCACAGATAAATCAGTTAAAAGAAGCAGGAGATAAAAGATCTTTAAAAGTTGTGGAATTAGCTAATAATCCCAATCGTTTTCTTTCGGCTGGTCAAATAGGCGTGACAGTTTCTGGATTTTTGTCAGCTTCATTTGGGGCTGCCACAATTGTGCCATTTTTAGAGCCGTTTTTTAAATTTTTGCCTTTTTCTCAGGCAGCTATTTACACTTTTATTTTAGTTTTAGTAACTTTAATTATTTCTTATCTTTCGCTAGTGTTTGGTGAATTGGTGCCTAAACGCTTAGCTTTAGCGAATCCATCTGCTATGGCGAGATTTACTATTCCTTTTATAGATACTTTTTCATATATAGTCAAACCAATTGTTTGGCTTTTGTCTCATTCCACTAATATTTTTGTAAAATTATCAGGCGGCAATCCAGAAATAACTAAGGACGAAATAACAACTGCTGAATTAAAAACTATGGTTTTAGGACATGATGAATTGCCTAATGAAGAAAAAGAGATTTTGTCAGATATTTTTGAGGCTAGTGAAAAAACTGTCCAACAAGTTATGAAGCCCAGAACTGATGTGATTTTTTTGGAGGCGGATGATAAAATCATAGATATTATAAAAACCCTGTCAGATGCTCAGTATACTCGTTATCCTGTTATAGACGATGATATAGATGATGTTAAAGGTTTTGTTCATATAAGAGATTTGCTTTTAGAATATTCTAAAAATCCTAAGACTAATAAAAAAGTGATTGATTTTGTGCGGCAATTTTTGCGTATTCCGGGAACTAGTTTTATTATGCATGCTTTGGCTTCTATTAAAAACACATCTTCACAAATCGCTTTGGTGGTTGACGAATATGGCGGCACAGACGGAATTGTGACCTTGGAAGATATTTTAGAAGAGTTTGTCGGTGAAATTTACGATGAATATGATAAAAACACTTCTGATGCTAGATTCAGAAAAACCGATGGTACAGTTTTTTTGGACGGACATATAGACATAGAAGATTTTTTTGCTAAAACAGGCGTTAAATTAGAAGATGGACCATATGAAACTTTGGCAGGCTATATAATTTTTAGATTAGGCCGTTTAGCCAAAGTTAATGATGAAATAATTTTTCGACAAGGCAATAATGGCATAAAATTAGTTGTTTCTAAAACAGACCATCATAGAATTGTTAGAGTCAAAATTTTAGGTCTTGATATACTTAAACTATGAAGGCTATTCCTGAAAAAGCCGCTGTTGACAACATTGAAGCCGGCTGGATTAAAACA
>JAITRN010000010.1 GCA_031288355.1 Candidatus Opitulatrix roisinitermitis
CCAAACCAATCTACCGCAGCACTTATTGCATAGACTCCTAAATCTGCCAAAGCTCCGCCAGAAAAGCTTTTTAGAAAAACCTTAACTATTTGACCTTTTTTATATGAATTATATTTTGAAGAATAGTTTTTCCAAATAATTGTTGCCCCTGTTATGCAATTCGATTGATGAACAAACTGCCGCACAATATTATGATTTTTTGTATAAACACTTCTCATAGCTTCTATTAAATACAAATTCTTTGAATCTGCCAATTTTTTTAAACTTTTATATTCTTTTACACTAGAAAATATTGGTTTTTCCACAATAGCACTTTTATCTGCTTCTAAAGCTTGGCTAGCAAATTCATAATGCAAACTATTAGGCAGAGCTATATAAACACAATCTATATCTGATTTTAATAATTCAGCATAATTTTCAAAAGGCTGACAATTTTTATAAATGCTATTTAGTTTATTTTCCTTTATAAAATTTTCCTTTATAAAGTTTTCTTTTATAAAGTTTTCAGCTTTATCTAACGAGGTTCCTAAAACTGCTGTAATTTCATAATCATCTAAATTGGACAAAGCTTCTGCTGCTTGGCTAGCAATCCATGAAGTTCCTAAAATCCCAATTTTTATGGACATTCAGACGCTTTCAAAATAAATATTTTTTAACAACAAGCACTCAAACTAAATTCTTAGAAAAAATTTAATTAGTTGGCAAAGCTAAGAAACCTAGCCAAAATCCTAGAATCCCTAAGGCAAAAAGTCCAAAAATAATTATAATCGGATTAACTTTTCGACGAAGTAGCCAAATACAAAACAAAAATAATAACAAAGCTGGCAATCCATGAAATATGCCGTTTAAAGTATCATTTAAAGTAGTAGCTTTTTGAACCCCATCATCTCCAGTTTTGCTTGAAACCACTGTGGAAAGATTAATAGTTGTCCAACGAGGCACCAAAACTCCCATAATAAACATACCAACAATTGACGCTCCCATAGTGAATTTTTGCAACTGATTGCCTTGCATATTTCCGGTAATTTTAGTTCCTTCACGATAGCTAATGCTCTGAGTAAACCAAGCAAAAGACATTCTTATAATATTCCAGCCTAGAAAAAAGACCAAAAAGCCCGATAAAGACCCTCCCACAGCCAATGATGCAGCAAAAGCTCCTAAAATAGGTCTCAAAGTCCCCCAAAAAATTGGGTCGCCTACTCCGGCAAAAGGCCCCATCATGCCAACTTTTACGCCATTTACAGCAGCGTCATCAACATCTCCGCCATTAGCTTTGTCCTCTTCCAAAGAAGCCACCACGCCCATAATAGACCATGCCATATAAGGATGAGTATTATAAAATTCTAAATGCCGTTTCATAGCGGCAGATTTATCAGCCTTATCTTTATATAAACGCCGAATAGCTGGCATAATTCCGTATAGAAAACCTAAATTCTGCATTCTTTCATAATTGTAGGAAGCCATAAGAAAAGTGGTTCTCCACCAAATAGAAATTAAATCTTTTTTAGTTAAACGCTTTTTATCATCAGCCATAACTTCAACCTCTTCACGATTCGGTTTATTTTCGTTTAGTTTGTTTTCGCTTAGTTTGTTTTCATTTTTAAAATGTGACATATTGCACAACCCTTCCCTTTAATAATCTTCTAGAATTGAATCTAAACTATCACCGCTAGCACCTGAAACGGCTTTTTTGCTGAACTCTGGCGCTAATGATATATAAATCATAGCCACACAAACCCCTATAACTCCCATAGCAACTAAATTTATATCAGCCAACACTGCCACAACAAAGCCTAAATAAAAGAAAGGCCAAAGACGCGGTGTGGCCATCATATTAGTGATCATAGCATAGCCTATAACCACCACAAATCCGCTGCCAATTTGCAAACCTTTAATTATAACATCAGGCACAGAATTTAAAACTGCGGTTATTTGATCAGGCGGCAAAAACAAAAGCAAAGCAGACGGAATAGCCACTCTTAACCCCTGCATCAGTAAAGCAAAAAAGTGCAAAGCCTCCGCAGCGAATAAATTGGCTCTGTCCGCATATCTATCCGCTAAATGAACTATAAAAATAGCTAAAGTTCTGACAGCTATGGTCAAAACTAACCCAGCCATAGCAAAAGGAATTGCTAAAGCTATGCCGTTGCTGGTCTCTAATTTAGCCGGGCCGCAAACTAAAATAGCGCTAGCCACCGAAGCAAAGGCCGCGTCTGGCGCCACAGAAGCCCCTATATTCATCCAGCCTAAAGCTATTAACTGAAGTGTGCCTCCTAAAATAGCCCCTTTAGTAGGCTCTCCAAAAGCTAAGCCAACAAGTGTGCAAGCCACTATAGGCTGATGAAGTTGAAATTGATCTACAACAGACTCACAACCAGCCAAAAAAGCTAATAATATTACTAAAATAATAGTTATAACGCTCATTTATTTACCTTCTTTCTCTTTAATTATTTTCATTAAATCTTGTTTATTATCAGACGGAACTTGACGAACTTCAAAATTATATCCCATACTCATCATATTTTTAACACTTCTTATATCGTCGCTATTCACTGAAACAGATTTTGTTAACATAATTTTGCCCTCAGCATGAGCCATAGTGCCGACGTTTATTTCTAACGGCAGAACTTTAACACTAAATCTCTCCTGAGTTTGTATAATAGCCCGCTCCAAATCTTGCGGTTTTTCAAATAATAAAAAAGTTCTAGTGTCAGAAAATCTTGCGTCAGGATAAACCTCAGCAAATTTAGCCACCGGCACAACATTAACTGTCACACCAGGCGGACCGGCTTGTTTTACAAACGAACGGCGTAGTTCATCTTTGGCCACAGAATCAGACACAACCACAATTCTATCAGGCTTAACTGCTTTAGTCCAAGTCATAGCTACTTGTCCATGCAGCAATCTTGAATCTATCCGAATAAAAGCAATATCCCAATGATGAACCGAATCGTAAATTGGTTTTGAGGAAACTTTTTGACCAGTATGCCCCACACCCCGCAAATGTTGAGTCTGCTTTTCGACCGCAATCTCTGGAATAGTTTTAACGCCTGCTTGATAATTCTCTAAAACAAATTTAGCTAGTTCCCCCGCTGTTTTAGTGTTAGCTGCGGCTGATGACGCTTCCAGCAAAGAAGGCAAATTAACCCCTGTCACAATTGCCATCCTATGCTTATATTCCTCAAATAAATTTTGAAAAACATTAAAAGGTGAGCCAGCAAAAAGATCACACAAAACTAATATTTGTTCGTCATTTGGCAAGGAATTTATAATTTCTAAAGCTTTTTTTTGCAAATTTTGCGGAGCTTCGCCAGTTTCTATATGACATGTATATAACCACGGCTGATCTCCAAATATCATTTGGCTAGCTTGTTTCATGCCGTCGGCAAACTGGCCATGTGAAGCAAGAATAATTGATGTCATAGAAATATGTTATCGCAAAAAAAACAAAAAACAAATTTTACTCAATAAAAACTTTGCAAATATAGCACTGTATAATTAAATTATGTCAACCCAAGTGCTTTACAGAAGATACCGACCAGATAAATTTGAAGACTTAATAGGCCAAGAACAAGTGACTGTTCCTTTGCAAAGAGCGTTGTCAGCTAAAAGAATAACTCATGCCTATCTTTTTTCTGGCCCCAGAGGTTGCGGAAAAACCACATCTGCTAGAATACTCGCTAGATGTTTAAATTGCATAAAAGGCCCGGCTGCCACACCTTGTGGAGAATGTGAATCATGCAAAGAATTGGCCACAGGAAGCCCCGGCTCAATAGATGTTATTGAAATAGACGCAGCCAGCCATAATGGAGTTGATGACGCCAGAGCGCTGAGAGAACAAGCTGAATTTTCGCCTAACCGAGACAGATATAAAATATTTATTTTAGATGAGGCTCACGAAATAACTTCTCATGGATTCAATGCATTGCTTAAAATTGTGGAAGAGCCGCCTGAACATATAATATTTATTTTTGCGACCACCGAACCAGAAAAAGTTATAGGAACTATTAGGTCTAGAACATATCATTATCCTTTTAAATTAGTATCCATTAGCGAATTAGGCCCATATATAGAAAAAATTTGTCAAGAAGAATCTGCCAAATTAGATAAAGGGGTTTTACAACTTATTTTAAGATCTGGCGGAGGGTCTGTTAGAGACACACTAAGTGTTTTAGACCAGCTTTTAGCAGCTTCAGACAACAATTTTGTCAGTTATGAAATTGCTCACAAACTGCTAGGATACACACCAGCTTCCATTATAACCGATTTTATAGCAGCGTTAATTAACAAAAACGGTGAAGAAATTTTTGCTCTAACAAATCAAATAGTGTCTAGCGGTTTTGCCCCCGAACATTTTGTGGAAGATTTATTAGCCCGCTGGCGCGATATGTTAACCCTTAGCGTTAATCCAAACACCAATAATTCCATTTTGCTTGACACTCCGCCTGACCAATTAGAAACCGTCACAAAACAGTCCCAAAATTTAGGAATTGCTAAAATAAGTGTTTTAGCTGAACAAACTAATTTAGCCTTAGAAAATTTTAAAGGCGCCACTTCTCCAGCTATTCAAATAGAGCTTTTAGCTGCTAAACTTTTAACAAATTTTCTAACTAACTAAAAACCAAAAACAAATTTGAAAAATATATTTGCTAAAATGAATTTGCCCCATAAAAGAAATACTATGGAAAAATAAATAATGGAAAAAATACTATGGAAAAAATAATTGCTGAATTAATTGAACAGCTAGAAAAACTTCCTGGAATAGGGCCTAAAGCAGCCCAAAGAATTGCTTATTATTTTCTAAACACTTCAAGACAATCTGTTGCCAGTCTTTTAAAATCAGTGGCCAACGCTAAGGATAGCATAAAATTTTGCCAAAAATGCGGCAATTACGCTGTCCAAAATCTCTGTTCTATATGCTCTAATTCTCAGCGAAATAAAAATCTTTTATGTGTTGTAGAACAGCCTAAAGACATTATAGGAATAGAAGCCAGTGGAAAATTTTTAGGGCTTTATTTAGTTTTAGGAGGGCAAATTAACCCCATAGATAATATAGGCCCGGACGATTTACGAATTAATTTGCTTCTAAAAAGGGTGCAGGAAGAAAATATTTCAGAAATTATACTTGCCACAAATCTCAATTTAGAGGGTGAAGTCACAGCCAATTATATTAAAGATAAAATCACCCAAAATCAAGCAAATAGCAAAATCAAAATAACCAGAATCGCTTCTGGACTGCCAGCCGGTTCTGATATAGAATTTGCTGATGAAATAACATTAGGCCGAGCAATAGATTTTAGAACAAAAATTTAACACCTAGTAAAATTTAACCACTTAGTAAAATTTAACACTTAGTATTTTGCCAAAAGCTAACTTATCCACGCACTAGCTAATTTTTTGCGCGTCTCAGACAAAAGCGCTGGAAGCGTTCTAGTCTGAGCAATTAGCGGCAAAAAATTAGCGTCGCCTAACCATCTGGGCAAAATATGCTGATGGAGATGAGCCGCAATTCCTGCGCCAGCCACTCGTCCTTGATTCATGCCAAGATTTAGCCCATCTGGCTGCAAAACGCTCTGCAAAACATTTATAGCTTTTCTAGTTAAAGAAGTAAATTCTTTAAGTTCTTGATCATCTAAATCAGTATAAAATGATATATGACGTTTAGGCAAAACCATAATATGTCCTGAATTATAAGGAAATAAATTCATAATAACAAAACACTTTTCACCTCGGTGAATTATTAAACCTTCCTCATCAGATTTTTTTAGAGCTTTGCAAAAAGGGCAAAACTTTTTATCTGGATTTAACGGTTGATTAGCGCTTCCTCTAACATAAGCCACTCTATGAGGCGTCCAAAGCCTTTGATAGCCATCCTCTGACGCACCTAATTCATCAGCGTCAATTATTTCAGTCATTGAATCTCTTTTCTATTTGACTCGTGATTTTATCAACAGCCTTATTCACAGGAACATTATTTTCCTGTGTTCCGTCACGATATCTAAAAGAAACAGATTTATTTTTCATATCCGTTTCCCCAGCAATTAAAACAAAAGGTATTTTTTGTTTAGAAGCATTGCGAATTTTCTTACCAAATCTATCATCTGTTAAATCTAATTCACAACGCACTCCTTTAACAGACAAATCATCTAAAATATTTTGTAAATAATTGTTAAATTTATCCGCCACGCTTATCCCTAAAACTTGCACTGGCGCTAACCATGCCGGAAAAGCTCCAGCATAATGTTCTGTTAGAACACCAAAAAAACGTTCAATGGAACCAAAAAGGGCTCTATGAATCATAACAGGTCGTTTTAGCTGACCGTCGGCGCTTTGATATTTTAAATCAAAAAGTTCTGGCAAATTAAAATCCAATTGAATAGTTGACATCTGCCAAGTTCGTCCAATAGCGTCGCGGCATTGAACAGAAATTTTTGGTCCATAAAAAGCTGCCCCGCCTTCATCAGGCACCAATTCTAAACCTGAGTTTAGCCCAACATTTTGCAAAACTTTTGTGGCCTGCTGCCAAATTTTATCACTGCCAACATATTTTTCAGGGTCTTTAGTAGAAAGTTCTAAATAAAAATCATTCAAACCAAAATCAGATAATAACGATAAAACAAATTTTAAAAGCGAAGTCAATTCGTCTTCCATTTGCTCTTCAGTGCAATATATATGAGCATCATCTTGCGTCATGCCGCGAACTCTTGTAAGCCCATGAATAACCCCTGATTTTTCATATCTATAAACAGAGCCAAATTCAAATAATCGTAAAGGCAATTCTTTATATGAACGGCCCCTAGATCTAAAAATTAAATTATGCATAGGGCAATTCATAGGTTTCAAATAATAGTCAAACCCTTTTCTTTTAACCTTGCCTTTATCGTCTTTAACTTCATCAACTTTCATAGGCGGAAACATAGTTTCTTTATACCAATTTAAATGACCCGAAATTTCGTATAATCCCCCCTTAGTTATATGCGGCGTATTAACAAATGAATATCCGCTATCTATATGTCGCTGTCTAGAATAGCTTTCCATAATATTGCGAACCACACCGCCTTTTGGATGAAAAACCGGCAAACCTGAACCTAATTCATCAGGAAAAGAAAATAAGTCTAATTGAACTCCTAATTTTCGATGATCACGCTTTTCGGCTTCCTCTAAACGGTGTAAATAATCTTTCAAATCTTGATTTGTGGACCAGGCTGTTCCATAAATTCTTTGAAGCTGTTCATTGGCCTCATTCCCCCTCCAATAAGCGCCTGAAATTCTCATAAGTTTAAAATTATTTGCCAAAATTTTAGTGTTAGGCAAATGCGGACCTCGGCATAAATCTTTCCAGACCACTTTGCCATCACGGTCAACATTATCATAAATAGTTAATTCGCCTGCACCGACTTCGGTTTTTTCTTCATCATTAGCACTATCTTTTATATCTAATAATTTCAATTTAAAAGGCTCATTTTTTAATTCTTTTTTAGCTTGAGACAAACTAACAACTCGGCGTTTAAAAGTTTGAGAAGAATTTATTATTTTTAACATTTCACCAGAAATAATTTTTAAATCCTCAGGTGAAAAAGTTCTTTCTATTTCAAAATCATAAAAAAAGCCGTTTTCAATAACTGGACCGACACCTAAATTAACATTTTTATATAATTTTTGAACTGCTTGAGCCATAATATGCGTCGCTGAATGTCGCAAAATCGCTAAGCCATCAGCCGAATTTAGAAAAACTGGTTCCACTAAATCTGCTGGATTAACTTCGCTATATATGTCTTTAACTTCCCCATTTATCTTTATAGCAATAACATCTTTTTGATTATTGTATAAATCCAAACCTGTTTTAGCCATAATATATCTCTAATTAATTTGACCCTTAACTGTCAAAATTGGGATTATCTTCCATCCATTTTTGATACTGTCTTTTATATTCTTCAAATTCATCTGACGAAGCAGTAAATTTTGTTTCGCCGCTTTTTAAATTAACTGTGCAAAAATAAAGCCAGTCTCCTTTTGGCGGGTTAATAACTGCAGCTATCGCATCTTCTCCTGGATTAGATATAGGAGTCGGCGGCAAGCCTTTACGTATTCGGTCGTTATAAGGATTAGAAGAATCATCTAATTGGGCTTGGGTTAAATCCAAAGCTCTAACATTTGCTCCATAAGCCACAACTGTGTCCATACCTAAAACTCCGCCTGTGGCGCCTGTTTCCAGCCTATTATCTATAACTCTAGCAACTTTTCCATAATAATCATGACCTGAAACTTCTTTTTGGGTTATAGAAGCTTTTATTAAAACCTCTTTCCAGCTAGAATTTGGCACATTTTTTGCTTTCAAAATATTAACTGTTTTAGTTATCATATCAGAAAAAATAGTTGATAAATCAATGCCTTCATCCATAATATATGTTGCTGGGAAAAGCCAACCTTCCGATTTTTCGCCAGCTTCTTTAGGCAGTAACTTTTTTTTAGCTACTTCCAAACCTTTTCTCAAATCGCTTTCAGATTTATTTGTGGTTTTAGCAATATAATTAATTATCTCATTAACTGTATATCCCTCTGGAATAGTTATTCTATAACCGGTTCTATTATTAGAATCCATTAACATAGCAATAGCAGTTTTTGAACTTTGATGAACTTTTAAATTAAAACTTCCGGCTTGCAATTTGGAATCAACTCCGCTTGATATAGCAACTTTAACAAATTGCTCAGAATTTAAAACAACCCCTTTTCCTACAAGTATGTTAGCAATATCAATTGTTGAAGAACCGCTAGGAATTGTCACAACAACATTTTGACCAGCTGAATCATCCCAATAGTCTTTAGAAAAAAGCCAATTATATGCCACTAAAGAAATGCTTACTAATACAATAATACAAACTGTAAAAATTAATATTGTCCTTTTACTAAATTTTTTGCTAAATTTAGTGTTCTTTCCAGTTTGCCTTTTGTGTAATAAAGAACTTCTGTTAAACTGCGGCATATAATAAGTCTAACATAAATAGAACTAACACAAACCGGTCTAACGAAAATAGACTCGACCCAAATAGAACTATCTCAAATTAGTTAGATAAAGCCTAATTAACTAGATGAAGCAAATTTTGAAATTGCAAAATCTAAAATCTCGGCAGCAGCTACTTGATCAATATATAATTTTTGTTTTTGAGCATTTTTGCCAACTTTAGCTAAATTTTTGCTTGCTAAAACTGTGGTCATTCTTTCATCTATCAAATGAATTTTTGGCAATAAATGATTTTTAGATAAACGTTTTTCCAATAATGGCTGAAATTCTTGATTAATCCAATCTTCAATTCTTTTAACAGCTAAACTATTTTTCCCGTCCAACGATATTGGTTTGCCAATAAAAATTTTTTTTACTTGCAATTGGTTTATTATTTGAATTATTTCTAATATAGCTTTTTGCCCAACGTTTTCGTCGGCATTTTCATTAGATTTATTAGCAATAGTTTTATAAGGCAAAGCCACAATATAGGGTTCTGGTGAAATTGCCAAACCTATCCGCGCCTGACCATAGTCAATCCCCAAATAAGTCATATTATAATTCTTATTTCAACTTTATATTTTCAAATTTTATATCTTTAAACTTTTTATATAGTTTTGAGCAATTTGCAAAGCCTGATCTATTTTAGTGATATCATTTCCGCCGCCAGTAGCAAATTTTGGCCGTCCACCAGCTCCGCCGCCTAAAACACGAGCCACATCTTTTATAATTTCACCAGATTTTAAACCTTTCTTTTGAGCAAGTTCATTAGCTGCACAAATAATTATTGGTTTATTATTTGCAACACCAATTAACATAATAAAAACAGCTTTATCTAACTCTAATTTATTTTGTAATTTTTCTACAGCCAATTTTAATGCATCCATTGAAGCAGGTTCTTTAACACTTTCTATAACACATAAAATGCTGTTTATAATTTTTGATTTATCAACAAATCTGTCAACTGATGAAAGCAATTTTTCTTGCTGAATTTGAGCAATTTTCTTATCTTGATCTTTTAGTTTTTCCATAAGTGATTTAACTTTATTAGCTAAATCATCAGGCGATGTATTCAACAAACCTGTTAATTGATTTACTAAGGCTTTTTCTCGTGCATGATATTGGCTAGCGCGTGTTCCCACTAAAGCATCAACTCTTCTAATGCCCGAACCAATAGAGCTCTCACTTAAAATAGAAATTAAACCTATTTGTGAAGAATTTTCCACATGCGTGCCGCCGCAGAGCTCCTTTGACCAAGTGTCGCCTATAGAAACCACTCGAACTATATCACCATATTTCTCTCCGAAAATAGCCATAGCGCCTGTTTCTAAGGCTTTGTCATAATTCATTAACTTATCAGAAACGGCTAAATTCTCCTCCAAAAGTATATTAACTCTGGACTCAACCATTTGCAAAACATCCTGGGTTAAAGCCCCGTCATTTCTAAAATCAAACCGCAAACGGCCGGGTTCATCCAAAGAACCTGCTTGAGTGGCCTGCGGCCCTAATTGCTCTTGCAAAGCTTTATGAATCATATGAGTGGCGCTATGCGAACGGCAAATAGCCTGTCTTCTAGGCAAATCTATTCTAGCTGTGCCTGTTTCGCCAACTGCTAAAACTCCTTCTGTCAAATTTCCGGTATGAACAAATACCCCAACCAGCGGCTTTTGAACATCTTCTATATCTAATAGGGCGCCTGACTGAAATTCAGCAATCCCAATATCAGCCACTTGCCCGCCGCCTTCAGCATAAAAAGGCGTTTTATCAAAAATAACTTCTATTTGAGCCGGAGCTGAAACAACCTGAACAGGCTTTCCGTCAGCAATAATTGCTAAAACCCTAACATCAGAAGTTGATGTTTTATATCCTAAAAATTGCGTTTCTGCTGATTTAGCTTCTGACGATAAATTTTTAGCGATTTTATTATATATTGTTTTATCAACCTGACCTTTTCTCTTTTCCAAATAAGCTTCTCTAGCTCTTTGTTTTTGGATTTGCATTTGTCTAGCAAATTCGTCTATATCCACTTTCACACCAGCTTCATCAGCCATTTCCAGAGTTAATTCTATTGGAAAACCGTAAGTATCGTGCAAACGAAAAGCGTCTTCACCTTTCAAAATACCTGTTTG
>JAITRN010000028.1 GCA_031288355.1 Candidatus Opitulatrix roisinitermitis
GACTGCAGACTAATTTTTCAGGAGATTTATCTTCTGAAAAATTAGGCTTTGCAGAACGGTTTACGGCAATTTCGGAAAAGTATATTGTTGGTTGGAAAAAATATTTAAATTAACAATCCGGTAATAATTTGTTGGGGCAGTGAGTGTTTTTTTTTTTTGTAAAAATTTAGGTATGAGTGATTTTACAAATTTGAAATTAAAGAAAATTAAATTGGAAAAATTAGGAGCTTTAGCCATTTTTGCGCTCTTCACAGTTGCCTCATTTTTAACAGGCTCTTCAGTTTCTGAAGCTGCTATTTCAAAAACTGCTTTGCCTATCAGCTTTGGAGGCACAGGAGCTAGCACTCAAAGCACTGCACTAACCAACTTAGGGATAAATAATACAATAGATGAAAATTCTAGCAACAGCACTTTTCCATCAGCCAAAACAGTTTATGATTATACTAAAAATGAGCTAGAACCAGATACACCTAAATCAGTATTTATAGCATCAGCCAATAATTCTTGTCACTCATGTTTTTCCACTAGCCTAACTTCGCTCAATAACGGCGCCAGCTGGGAAAGTAAATCCATAGGAAATAATACATTACGTGGCATTGCTTATGGAGACGGAACATTTATAATGGTATCTGTTGGTAATTTAGGAATTTTTCGTTCAACCGATAAAGGACAAAACTGGTCCAGCCTCTCTTACACGGTTGATCTATACAGCATAACTTTTGGAAATGGGGTATTCGTTGCTGTAGGAGACAGCGGAAATATTATGAGATCCACCGATTTGGGAGTCACTTGGACTTCTGCCACTGTTGGCACCATTAGTCGATATGGTGTAGCTTTCAGAAATGGAGTATTTATTGCTGTAGGAGACAACGGAAATATTGTGAGATCCACCGATTTAGGGACCACTTGGACTTCTGCCACTGTTGGCACCATTAGCCGATATGGTGTAGCTTTCAGAAATGGGGTATTTATTGCTGTAGGAGACGACGGAAATATTATGAGATCCACCGATTTAGGGGCCACTTGGACTTCTGCCACTGTTGGCACAAAAAAATTGAGAACAATAACTTATGGTAATAATACATGGATAATTTTAGGTTTTGATACAGTTTTAAGATCAACCGACAACGGAAAAACTTGGCAACAATCTAGTCTGGGCTACAATGGCTATGGAATTGCTTATGGAAATAAAACATTTATAGGCGTAGGAAGAGCTACAAATGATAGCTATGGTTATATATTTACGTCAACTGACGATGGCTTATCTTGGAAATTAGTCTATTCCATTACTACCAATAATTACAATCAAATTTATGGCATTGCCACCGATTAAAATATTAAAAATTACTCCGAAAATCAATTCATATACAACTTTTTTAAAGACATAGATGAATCTATTGAAAAATTTTTCGGCGACTGTGCTTTATTAGCAGTAAATAAAATTTCTCCCAATTTTGCTACCATTACTCCATTATCTGTACAAAGTTTAACTGGCGGAATAAATAATTCGTAGCCTAACTGCAAACATTGGCTTTGCAAAAAACTCCGCAAATAGGAATTTGCTGAAAAACCTCCCCCTATACAAATAGTTTTAATGTTAAAATATTGAGCAGCATCTAAAGTTTTTTTCACTAAAACTTCTGTTACTGCCTTAGATAAAGAGGCAATAATATCATATTTAAATTTAGAAGAATTGGAATTTTTTTTAGAATTCAATTTATCTAAATTGGCCCCAATATATCTAGCCACAGCAGTTTTTAGCCCAGAAAAAGAAAAATCAAATCTATGTTCATCAAAATGTTTTTTTTGAGTATAACCCTTAGGAAATTGTACAAAGTTCTCATCGCCTTTTTTAGACATTTCATCCATTTGAGGCCCAGCTGGATAATCTAAACCTAGCAAACGCCCAATCTTATCAAAGCATTCACCAGCAGCGTCATCAGTGGTTGATCCAATAATTTCAATTACTTTACCTGCAACTTTAATAATTGCTGTATGCCCTCCTGAAACCACTAAACCAATAAATTCATCAACAAAATTATCAAAAACTAAACTATTAACAAAAATATGTGCTGCAACATGATTCACGCCAAAAAGCGGACAACCTAGAGAAAAAGCTAAACCTTTAGCAAAACTAACACCAGTTGCTAAACAGCCCGCTAAACCTGGCCCAGCGCTAACAGCAATTACATCTATTTCATTTAGGTCTATATTAGCCGTATTTAAAGCTCTATCGAGTGTCGGTCGCAAAGCTTCTAAATGGGCCCTAGAAGCAATTTCAGGGATAACTCCGCCAAACCTCGCATGTTCATCAGCCGATGAAGCAATTTCATTAGCCAGAATTTTTCCATTTTGCAAAATGCCTACACCTGTTTCATCACAAGTTGATTCTATTCCTAAAACAATTAAATTATTAGCCATTTTATTTATAAAATTAAATAATTTTTTTAGAATTCATACCTTCTGTATAAAGCGGCAAATTCATCAACTTTTTTTCTAAATAATCAAGAGGGGCGCCATCAAACAAAATTTTGTAAACACCTGAAACAATAGGCATAGGCACAATATATTCCTTTGCCAACTGCAAAGCAGCCTTAGTGGTCATACATCCTTCAGCTACACCATTTAGGCGTTCTTTAGCTTGTTCAAAATCCAAACCTTTTCCTAAATTCAAGCCGAAGGAATAATTGCGAGAATTAGGTGACATACAAGTGGTAATTAAATCGCCAACTCCAGCCAAACCATAGAAAGTTTTCGTTTGAGCACCCATAGAAACGCCTAAACGCATAATTTCCTCTAATCCGCGAGCCATAATTGCCGATTGTGTGTTAAATCCATAATCTTTACCATTAGCCATCCCTATTGCTAAGGCTATAATATTCTTCAACGCGCCGCATAATTCCACACCTAACACATCTGACGAAGCAAAAGGTCTAAAATATTGAGTGGCTACAGCCTGACTTATTTGTTTTACAACTTCATTTGATTTGCCTGCAACCACTGTAGCTGATGGTTTTTTGTCTAATACTTCTCCAGCTAAATTAGGGCCTGAAAGAGAGGCTACATTAACCTTATCTAGCAACAACACTTCACGAATGACTTGTGTCATAGTTTTATTGCTGGTCAATTCTATTCCTTTTGATAAAGAAACACAGACTGTTTCAGAAGAAATAAAAGCTTTTACTTCCTTTAAAGTATTTCTTAAATATTGCGAACTAACACAAAAAAACAAACAATCTTTCTCGCTAATTGCTTCTTCTAAAGAATTAGTTGCAACAATTCTTTCACTAAATTTTTTGCCTAAATGCCGTTGATGAATATGCTGGGAATTCATATTTTCAACCACATCAACTTCTCTATCCCATAGCACAACTTCATTATAATTAGTTGTTAGAATATTGGCAAAAACGCTCCCCCAAGCTCCGCCTCCAATAACTGCAACTTTTCTAAACACTTTTGCTCCTTTTTTATAACATCTAAATTTTCTAAATATATATTTTACAAGAAAACGCCACAACATCTTTTAGGTGAAAAATTTTCACTATCAATTTGACGAATTCCTTTTAATAGTTTATCTATTTCTATACTCATTTTATTAGTTAAATCTAAAACAGAATCATTAATGTCAAATTTTAATGGTAAACCAACGCAAAACCGCAAACGACCTTTCACAAAATCGCAAGCTGCTGGAATAACGCAAACTCCAGGATAAGATAAAGCTAATCTAGCAGCGCCTGTTTTAAATTTTAAGAGCTCACCATTTTTTATTTTTGAAGTCGTTCCCTCTGGAAAAATAACTATATATTCATTTTGTTCCAAATGCTCTTTAGCAATATCTAAACTACTTTTAGCTTTTTTTGAATTTCTTTCCACCGGAATTGCTTCTATAAAAGTCAAAAATTTCTTCAAAATAGGAACATCCCAGAGGTTAACTTTGGCAAATACTTTTGGATATCTTCCTCTTTTAAAGCCTGCAAATACAGGAGATGGAGCATCTAAATTTCTTATATGATTGCAAATAAAAATCACTGAACCCATCTTAGGGATATTACCTAAACCATAAAATTTTATTCTAGTTAAAATAAAATAAATTCCAAAAAGAACTTTTCCTGTAATAAAATATGCCATTTTATAGCCAAAACTTTTTTTCATAAACTATATTTATTTACCTCTTTAAATGCTCTTCGTTTATCTCTATCGTCCTGTTTTTCTTTTAAACTTTGTCTTTTGTCATAAAGTTTTTTGCCTTTAGCTGTGCCTATTTCTAATTTAAAAAAACCTCTTTTTTCATATAATTTTAAAGGCACAATAGTTATGCCTTTGGCTTCCACAGCTTTTTGTAATTTATTTATTTCACGAGCATGCAACAACAATTTTCGTTTTCTGACTGGATTATGATTAGTCCAACTGCCTTGAGAATATTGCGATATATGAGCATTTTCTAAAAAAGCTTCCCCTCCTGAAAACCCTATAAAAGAATCTTTAAAATTGACAGACCCCGCCCGAATAGATTTCACTTCTGTGCCTAACAAGCTCAATCCAGCTTCATATTTGTCTAATATAAAATAATCATGATAAGCCTTTTTATTTTGGGCTATTATTTTCATTTTTAAAATTGACTAGCAAAATTTTTATAAGCTTGCAGAGCCTGCGCAAAAACCTGATCCATATCAAAATATTTATATTCGCCTAATCTGCCTCCAAATATAACACCAGGCTCTGCTTTCGCGTTTTGCTGATATTTCGCATAATTATCAGCGTCTTCAGGAGTGTTTACTGGATAATAAGGTTCATCATCTCTTTCAGCAAAACGTGAAAACTCTTTTACTACAACAGTTTTATCAGATGAATAACTTCTTTCTGGATGAAAATGTCTAAATTCTAAAATTCTGGTGAAAGGCTCTTGTAAATCAGCATAATTCATAGCACCTATACCTTGATAATCAGCCGTATTTTCAATGGATTTCACAAAATCTAATGTTCTCCAACCAAGCTGTCCATATTCATAATTAAAGTATTTATCTATTGGCCCTGTATAAATAACAGGTATTTTTCCCACAACATTCTTTTTTGAAAAAATAAAATTTTCATCAAAAAAATCAACTGACAATTTAATATCTATTAAATTTTCTCTAACCATGTTTTCAAATAATTTAGCATAGCCTTCCTCGGGCAAACCCTCATATTTATCATTAAAATAACGATTGTCATAATTATAACGAACTGGCAAACGCCGAATTATAGAGGGGTCCAAAAGTTTAGGATCTGTTTGCCATTGTTTAGCAGTATAATTCTTTATAAAAGCTTCATAAAGCGGACGGCCTATTAACGAAATGCCTTGTTCATCAAGATTTGCTGGCTGAGTTCCGGCTAATTGAGAAGCATGCTTTTTAATTAAATCCCGTGCTTCATCAGGCGAATAAGACGCTCGAAAAAATTGATTAATAGTTCCTAGATTTATTGGCATAGGAAACACTTCTCCTTTATGCGTTGTATAAACTCTATGAACATAATTTGTGAATTTGGTAAATTGATTAACATATTCCCAAACTTCATCATTACTTGTATGAAATAAATGAGCGCCATATTTATGAACTTCTATACCTGTCTCTTGATCAAATTCAGAATAAGCATTTCCGCCTATATGGTTTCGCTTATCAATAATTAATACTTTTTTGCCGCTTCTAGCAGCCCTTTCAGCAAATGTTAAACCAAAAATTCCAGCGCCAACAATTAACAAATTATAATCGTTTAAATCGTTATTCACAAAATCAGACATACCTAAATTATAGCAGGTTTATTATCCAATAAATCTACCGTTTGAGCTGTTTTTTAGCAATACGCCCTTTTATTATCATATAAAAAGCCCAAACAATTAAACTTAGAAATTCCACGCCAAAAAACACTAATGCTATTTCGCCAGATTGCCATAATCCATCAACTCCTAGATGTTTAAAACTCGATTTGCCCACAACACCAGAAGATAAAAAGAAAAAAGAAGCTAAAAAACAAAAATTTAAAATACTTGAAATTAAGCAACATATAAATACTGCAAATATGCGATTGGCTAATTCAGGCGTGTAAAGTTGAGCTAGTGTATTGCCAAAATTAAAACGCTCAATTTTTAAAACATTCTTTTTTTCTTTTATAAAATTAAATCTATAATTATTTTTTTTAGTCATTTTTATAATTGCCCATGCTCCCCATACAGCAATTGACAAAAAAGCTATTAAAACCGCTAAAAAAATAAAATGCATAGAATTGTTAGTTGGATATATTGCTAAAAAAGGCACTGTTGGCGCTAAAGTTTGATTGGTTTCCCAAAGCGAAAAAGGAATAGTGTATTGAAAGCTAACTCCCATATGCGTAAACCAAGCAGGTATTAAAAAGATAAGATTAGGAAGAAATACTATTTGAATGAATATCAAGCCAACGGCTCCAAAAGCAGAAATATTCAATAAGCTATAAACTGCTGATATTTCCCGAAACGATAAAATAGTCCATAAAATAAAAACCAAACAAGAAAAAATTCCTATAAAAGCTAACGTCACAACTGATATCTTTATGCTCAAACGCGCGAAATTCAAAATAACTTTAAATTTTCTTGAATATTTAGCCGTTTGAATAATTTCTGCTCTAGCTCGCAAATATACCGCTGCCTGCCCTGAAAATAAAATCAAACTAGGCAATAATAAAATTTTTATCACCGACTCTTGACTAATAGTTTTGCTAAGTATAGAAATTATAATTGAAATTGCTGACTGAATTATAAAAGACGTTACTAAAGTAATAACATCTATTTTTTTGACTCGTTTAGCACATATATACGAAAAAAATATAAACAAAAATGTTAAAAAAAGAGGCATTAAAGATATGGTCTGATCTCCTAAAGACAAAGATAATCCAAACGGCAAAAAATATAAACTAAAACTTAAACTAAAAATATATTGCCAAAGAGGCGTATCGGAACTAATAGCTGGAGGGGATGAAATAATTATAAAAGCCAAGATAATAAAAATTGAGGCATAACAAAAAAAGACTGTTTTGAAAGCCAATTTTATACCTGATAAAATCCTAATGCTCTTTTTAATAGCGTTTATAGTATTAGTATCTATTGTAGAAACCATATTTTGATTTAAAACTATTATTGTTATTAGTATATTTATTATTTTTAAAAACTTGATTTATTGTTAAACCTAAATCTATATCGTTTACATAAGGCGAAACAGTTAAATGAGTCACCTGGCCCCAAACTAAACGACTTGCAGCCCAAGTTAAATAGAGTCTTTCTTTTGCTCTGGTGACCCCCACATAAGCTAGACGCCTTTCTTCATTTAGCTCTTCCAAATTATCCATTGAAAGTCTGCTAGGAGTCGTCCCGTTTTCTAACCCCATAAAAAATACTATTGGATATTCTAATCCTTTAGCAGAATGCAGGGTCATAAGCGTCACAAAACCATTGTCTTTACCTGATATAGGCAAAGCGTCAGTATCAGACATAAGGGCCAGCATTTCCAAAAACTTCTCTAATGTCGGAGAGGGGGTATCATCTTTCCAGCTTTTAGCAACATTAACAAAAGCTTCAACATTTTCTAAACGCACCTGATCTTGCGGATCGGTGGAAAATTCAAAATATTGTCTTATTCCGCTTTTCTCAACAACGTCATTTACAAATGAAACAATATCTGTAGCAGTTTTTGAATTAGAAATATCGTCAGCGGTTATTTTTGCAAACCTAAGCATCTGCATAAAATCCTGAAATTTGCGCTTAGCTGCCAAGCTCAAATTAGTTATTTCTTCGACTTTATTTAAAGCATCATAAAATGAAATATTGTTTATTTTGGCAAATTGAGCGACCTTTTCAACACTAGTTTTTCCAAGCCCTCTTGCAGGAAAATTTATAACTCTCAATAAACTAATATCATCAAATGGATTATTTATAACTTTCAGATATGCCATAATATCTCTTATTTCTTTACGATCATAAAATTTTGTGCCGCCTAAAATTTTATAAGGAATTGCTTTTTCTATTAAAGCCTGCTCTATTGGGCGACTCATAGCATTAGCTCTATAAAAACAAGCCACATCTTTAGGCTTATAATTTTCAATATTGATTAACCTCTCTATTTCATTTGAAATAAATTGAGCTTCAGCTTCATCATTATCAGTTTCGCAAATTACTATTTTTTCGCCAACTCCTAAATCAGACCAAAGTTCTTTTTTATAATGCGAGCTGATGTCTTTTATTATTGAATTGGCGGCTTGTAAAATAGTATTTGTTGAACGATAATTTTGATTTAAAATAATAGTTTTTGCACCTGCCCAATCAGCTTCAAACTCTTGAATATTCCGTATATCTGCTCCTCTAAAAGAATAAATTGATTGATCTGTATCACCAACAACTGTTATATAATTTTCAGGGCTATATAGACTTTTTAAAAGCATATATTGAGCAATATTTGTATCCTGATATTCATCCACAAAAATATATTTAAATTGTTGACGATATTTATTTGCAGTTTCACAAGAATTTTTAAAAAGATCTATTGTTCGTAAAATAATATCATCAAAGTCCAAAGCATTGGCCATTTTTAATCTATTATTATATATTCTAAAAACATCATATAATAATTTTTCAAAACAATAGCCTTGGGCTTCCTCCGGCTCAGACATTTCGGACTTCAAACTGCTAATTTCGGACAAAAATGAATTAGGCCTAAATCTTTTGTCATCAACTGCTAAATCTCGTAAAATATTTTTAATCAATTGCAAAGAATCGGAAGTGTCGTAAATTACAAAATTAGAAACTAATCCCGCTTTATCATGCTCCTTCCGCAAAATTCTCAAACAAGCAGCATGAAATGTGTGGGCCCATATAGCATTAGCGTCCTTTTGAGTGTCAGATAATATTTTATACAAACGGCGTTTTAGTTCAGACGCAGCTTTATTTGTGAAAGTAATTGCTAATATCTGCCAAGGCTGAACATTTTTATATTGCAAAATATGAGCAATTCTATAAGTTATAACTCTGGTTTTTCCAGAACCTGCACCAGCTAAAACTAAAAGGCTTTTTCCCTCATATTCAACAGCCGCTTTTTGCTCAGGATTTAAAGGAAAAAAATCTTTTGACACATATTTAATTATAGCATTTATTAAAAGCGTTTGGCGCAAGCTACAAAAAATTAGAAAACAAATAATTAAATTAAATAACGCCTATAAAACAAGTGCAAAAAATTGGTTTTCAACAATTTAATACACAAAATTTGACTTTTGAATTAGCTAAATGGCAAAATTAAAATTATGAATGAAAAATTTCTGAACTCAACTTATAAACAAGGCAATGGAGTTTTTAGTAATAAACAAAATCTCCACGACTATCACTTGGAAGATCTGACCACTATCACTCAAAAAGATGCCCTTAATTTTTCTCCAAAAACCAAAAGACGCACTCTTTTATCTTGGAAAACGCTTCTGCCCACAGCTCTAGCAATTAGTTTAGTCTTTGCAGGTGTTATAATTGCTTTTACTGCATCTAACCCCTCTCAAGATCAATCCTCTCAACTGGATAAAACTGATAATAATATGCTTCAAGCCGATTCAAACAATTTACTTACTTTGCAAAATAGCAAAATTTTTATAGACATTCAGGGAGAAATTGTCAAACCCGGCGCCTATGAATTACCGGGTGATTCGCGAGTCAGCGATATTATAAAACTAGCTGGTGGATTAAAAAAAGACGCCGATGCTCAAGCCTTTAATCAGGCTAGAAAACTCCAAGATGGAGAACAAATATATATTCCTAAAAAAGGCGAAAACGATTCAAACGCCTTATCTGAATTAACTCAAAATCCAAATAACTCCCCCAAAAACATCGCTGGTAGTATAAACATCAATACTGCAACATTAGCTCAACTAGATACCCTGAATGGAATAGGACCAGCTATAGCACAAAGAATAATTGATTACAGGATTTCAAATGGGTCTTTTTCATCCATAGAAGATATAAAAAATGTTAAAGGCATTGGTGAATCAATTTTTGAAAAAATTAAAAATATGATAAGGATCTAGGATAAGTATTTTGCATTTACAAAACTTCATATTAACAAATAATGTCAGATTTTAGATTATTTATTCCTGCGGTTATATTATGGTTAAGTGCTTTAATAATTATGCTAAGCTGATACCAAGCCTGCTTTTCATAATTCTAATAATAGTAATATTTGCTTTTTCTTTCACTATTCAAAATAAAATTTATAAACCTGACTCAATTATTGATCTTGCAAAGAACACCAAGTCTTATTCTAGTTCGGGACAAATAGACTCTGATATGACTCCATCAAAAAGTTTTGGGACTAAAAATTGTTCATTTTCTATCAAAACCAAACAAGGATTCTATTTATATGCCGAAGGGCAAGACAACTGGTGCTATTTAAAATATCATGAAGAAATAGTTTTCACAGGAAAATTGGCTAATTATGATTACAAAACTTCATCTTCCAGTCCTTCAGCAAAATACGCTGCTAAAATAAATATATCTTATTTCAAAATAACTAAGCTATCAAATGGGATTGATTATATAACAAATTCCATAAGATCTTCATTCATTGAAGTGACTAGTAATCTACCAAAAACAGCTCAAGCACTAGTCCCAGCTATGGCAATAGGTTACACAAATAATTTTGACAGTGATTTATCAGATATTTTTAAAGTGTCAGGGCTAACTCATCTTGTGGCAATTTCAGGAGCCCATTTTGTTATAATAATTTCATTAATAGGTGCAATACTTTTATCTTTGAATGTTAAAAAAGAAGTTTTAGCGATAATCGAAATTATAAGTATTTTAGCATTTGCCGCTTTAGTTCACCCGACACCATCCGTTTTGCGAGCATCTTTTATGGGAATTATAGGACTTATAGGATTAATTTTACATCGACGAGCCTTTTCGTTGTCTGCATTATCGTTTACCATCATTGTACTTTTGATTGTAGATCCATATTTAACAACATCTTATGGTTTTGCTATGAGCTGTTCAGCCACTGCTGGAATTATACTCTTAGCGCCCTATTTGGCCCAAATTCTGTCAAAATTAATTAACCAAACATTAGCAGAGATTATAAGCGTCACTTTATCAGCTCAATTTTTTTGCGGTCCTATTATAGTTTTGATTTATCCTTTTTTCACTCCATATTCTTTAATTGCTAATTTTTTAGTAACCCCATTTGTGGCGCCTGCAACAGTTTTAGGTGTGGCAGCAGCACTTCTGTCACCAGCTTTGCCGGCATTAGCCTACATAATTTCTTATTTATCAGGAATTTTTTGCTACCCAATTTATCTAGTTGCAAAAATTATAAATTATTTACCTTTTTCTAAAATTAGCTTTTTTGAAGATTTACCTGGCCTAATAATCCTAATTTTTTTCAACTTAATTATAGTCCTTATTATTTCTGGAAAAATTTGGGATTTATTTTACATTTATTTCAAAAAAGTTTTGCCTCCGAAAATAGAATCAAAGTTATCATTAATTAAAATGGATATATCAGAAAAAATAAATCAATATAAGCTGTTCTTTTTACGTCGAAAAATTCTCAATTTTTCTTTAACGGCATTAATTTTTCTCCCTTTAATAATTGCTAGCTCTATATCTATACCTAAATTTTTTACAATTCAAATAGACCAAAATTGGAAAATGGCCGCTTGCAATGTTGGGCAAGGTGATTCCAGTGTTATCAAAACTGGCCAATTTTCAGCTATAGTTATAGACACTGGTCCCGATGAAACAAAAGAAAACCAATGCTTAAAAGATTTAGACATAAAAACTATTGATCTTTTAATTTTGACCCATTTTCATGATGACCATATAGGCGGATTATCAGGGGCAATTAACGGCAGAAAAGTCAGTCAAGCATTAATAAGTAATTCTCACACTCCTAAAAAGGAAGCTGAAATAGTTTTGTCAAAACTAACCAAACAATCAATCCCTTATAAAAACGCTGAAGAAAACAGTGAAGAAAATTTTCAAGGGGTTCGCTGTTATACTTTTCAGGCCTTGACATCAAATAACAACTCAATAAATACAAACATATCCAATAACGCAAAACAAACAAACTCCAAATCATCATATAACGAAGATTCTTTTAGCAATGATTCTTCTATTGGAACAATTATCTTCTCAAATAATTTAAAAATGATTTTTTTAGGAGATATGGAAAAAAATGCTCAAACCCAAGCACTGAAAAAACTAAAACAACTAGGTTTATCTAATTTTGATATTCTAAAAGTCGCCCACCACGGCAGCAAAACACAAAATGAAGAATTGGCCAAACTTATACACCCTAAAATAGCCATATTTGAAGTGGGAAAAGGCAATAGTTATGGCCACCCTAACGAAAAAACTTTAAATCTTTTTTCATCTTTAAATTCAAAAATTTTAAGAACAGACCAAGATGGATTGTTAGGCGTTAGCGTCAATGATAAAAATATTATTTACACATTTTCTCAAAATATTTAGAAATAATATTTGTGCTAATATTTATATATGGCAATTAGACCAATAAGATTAATCGGTGACCCTGTTTTACGAACTCAATGCGAAACAATTAAAACAATAAATAAAGACATAAAACAGCTTATAAAAGATTTGCTTGACACCACCAAACTTGAAGGCAGAGCTGGAGTGGCAGCAAATCAAATAGGTGTTCCTCTTAGAGCTTTTAGTTTAAATATTGAAGGCCAGACTAATTATTTAATAAATCCTGAAATAGTCTTTTTATCAAAAGAACTCCAAACCCAAATTGAAGAAGGTTGTTTATCCATACCTGACAAATGGTATAAAACACCCAGGTCTGTCAAAGCAATTTGCCAAGGCATAGATTTAAACGGTCAAGAAAAAATAATAAAAGGTGAAGGTCTTTTAGCTAGAGCTTTGCAGCATGAATGTGATCACTTAGACGGAAAACTTTATATAGACAGGTTAAAAGGCTCTGTTAAGCGTCAAGCCTTATCAGAAATTATTAATAATATTTAACTGAAAGTGGGCGATACTGGACTCGAACCAGCGACCTCTTCCGTGTCGAGGAAACGCGCTAACCAGCTGCGCCAATCGCCCTATTTATTCTATTATAGTTATATAAATATAATTAAATTATACCTTAAATCCAACCCCTTAAATAAGGTTCAGGATTAACAAAATTGCCATTAACTAAAATTTCGAAATGGACATGACAGCCTGTCGCCCAACCTGTCGCTCCTTCGTAACCTATAACTTGACCTTTGCCAACTCTAGCCCCTGCGCCAACAGCAAACGCTGTCAAATGGGAATATCTAGATTCATATCTAATTCCCCCTAATGTGCCATGGTCTATTATAACTTTATTATTCCCACCCTCATAAGCCACACTTGCTGCCCAAATAACTGTTCCGCCCGCTGAAGCATAAACTGGCGCCCCGCAAAATGACGCTAAATCATCGCCTGTGTGAGGCAGCCCTCCCCAAGTTGAAATTCCATAATTATCAAAATCTATAAAATCTCCGCCTAAAGGATAACCAAAAAAGCCTTTAGAAGGGGCTGGCCCTATGCCACCGCCCCCCGAAGGGCGCAACTTAGCTATTTGAGCTTCAAAATCAGCTGCTTGCTGCCTAACTCTTTGCTGTTGAACAGCTATTTCGCCTTTTCTAGATTCATATTCAGCTTTCCTAATAGTTAAAGTTTGCTGCAGAGAATGCAGTCTGGCTTGCTCTGAATCAGCCCTAGCTTTATCAGCTTTAGCAGCGGCTAAGGCTGCATCAGCGTCGCGCTTTAGATTAGCCACTAATTCTTCAACAACTTTTATTCTCTCCTGCTTACTAAGTGACGTTGATTTTAGAATTGCTGCGTCATTTAATACTCTTGATGAAATTCTATTTATAGCATCATTGACTTCAATACGGCGAATAAATTCGTCCACCGAAGTCGAGCCAATTATAACATCAAAATCCTCAAATTGGCTTTCCCCTCCCAGCTGTTCACGAGCCTGCTTAGCTATTGCAGCTCTAGCTTGATCCATAGTGTCCCCTGCTTTAGCAGCATCATGAACTATTTTTTTCTTTAAAGCCTCAGCTATAGATAAACGCTTTTTTAAATTCTCAGCTTTCTGTTTGTTTTGATTATAAGATTTATTAGCTTCTTTAGCGGCTTTATCTGCCCTGGGTATTTCAGACTTAGCGGTTATAAGATCAGAAATTATTTTTCCCAAATCTCCCTGTACAGATTCCAAAGCTGCATCTAAAGTGGCCGCTAAATTTTGAGCGTCCCTAGCCTTAGCCTCTAAATCAGCCAATTCATCAGAATAAGATAAAGAACAAAATGGCGTCCCAAAAAAGCCAAACGATAAAACTAAAACAAATGCATTAAATATACCAAATAATCTAAATTTGCAACTAGCACTTCTATTAACACTCTTACTAGAATTCATATATATATTTTATCACGCCAAAAATGCCCCAAAAGACAATTTTTGAAAATTTTGTAAAAAGATAAATTTCAAAAATTCGTAATTTACCTATGTTTTAATTTTTATTCGTGTGTCGTCACTAATACCGGTATTGGTGATTAGGAAAGTTCTAGTTCCAGCATTTTTAACAAATATAAAATGGTTATTCCAAACAGTGTTAGTAAACATCTGATCCGCAAGCGCAGTAGAATCAGTTAAATCAATACTTGACCAATCAATATAATCATTTAATACAGCATAAGAAAACATATACCGCATATCAGTAGCCTGATTTCCGAAACCTTGAGGCAAACTAAAACCAGCTGGTAAAGTAACATACATAAACATCCAATGCATACTAGTAGCGACCTGGCCAAAGCCTTCTGGCAAAGAAAATATATCAGGCAAAGAAGCATGATAAAACATACAGCTCATGTCTGAAGCCTGGCTTCCAAAGCCTTGAGGAAGCGTAAATCCATTAGGCAACGAAGCGTAATAAAACATATAACTTATATTTGCCGCCTGGCTTCCAAAGCCTTGTGGAAACGTAAATCCGCTTTTCATAGAAGATTGAAAAAACATACTATTCATATTAGTAATAGCTGTAGTTTTCAGATTGGATAAATCGATTTCAACTCCGCCTGGCGCAGTTAAATTACTAAACAAATAAGAACTATCCGGATTAGCTAACACTCCTCCATCGCCCCCTATAACAATTTCTGTGCTATTTTTCACACAAGCTATTACACCCCACTCGCGATATTGAGACACATCTATTGGATTAGAACAAACAGGTGTTGCATTTTGGAAAGATATTTTAGTGATAGCATTTCTAGTCGGGTTAGTTATTCCCAAAAATTTAGTCGGATAATTATCTTCCGTTCTCAGCATTGTTTCAGTGCCTTTAACCCTAACATTAGAAGAATCACTAATATCACTACCATTAATTAAAAAATTTCTACTATTCTCATTTTGCACAATCATAAACCAATTATTCCAAATAACATTAGTAAACATATGAGTTTTGCTAGCTCGAGAATTAGTTAAATCAGTACCAGACCAATCAATACTGCCGTTAAACAGAGCTCCTTCAAACATCCCGCTCCCATCTAAAACCGCGCTTCCAAAGCCTGCAGGAAAAGTTAATCCTCTAGGTAAAGAGGTGCTTTCAAACATACCGCTCATATTAACAATACTTGAAGTTTTCAGATTAGACAAATCAATATCAACACTGCCAGAAAACGTTAAATTACTAAAAAGATAAGAACTATCAGGATTAGCTTCAACTCCGCCATCAGATCCTACAATTATCTCAGTGTTGTTTTTAACACACCCTAAAATGCTTTTATCGCCATCATAAGATAAATCAGTCGGATTAGAACAAGTCGGTTTTGCTTTTTGAAAGGATATTTTAGTAATTTGAGCACGAGTGGGGCCAGGCATTCCCAAAAAAGTGACCGGATTAGATTTTTCAAATTTTAATACTGATTCTTCCCCTTCAATTACAATTCGAGAAGGGTCACTAATATTGCTATTAGTGATTAAAAAAGTTTTACTAGCAGAATTTTGCGCAAAAATAAAATAATTATTCCAAACAGTGTTAGTAAACATATCACTTTTGCTGGCCTTAGAAATTGAAAAATTAGTTTCCGACCAGTCAATATCACCATTTAAAGTAGCTCCGCTAAACATGCCATTCATATTATTAGCATTTCTAGCGAAATCTTCTCCAAAAATTTCATTTTGGGCAAAAACCCTATTAGCAAACATATATGCCATATTCTCTGATTTTGCCCCAAAGTCTTTCAGAAAAGCAAAATTATTTGGAATAGCGCTATTTGCAAAACCTTGATCCACTGCAAACGCCGCATAAGCAGAAAACACATTCTCTAAATTAGATATTGTTGAAAAATCCAAACTTTGTAAAGCGCTTGTGGAAAGATTAGAAAAAAGTCCATCAGCACTGTATGGATTTCCCCTAACCCCTAAAGGCTCACCAATAACTATTTCAGTTCCGTTTTGAACACATCCTAAAATACTTCCATTTTTGCTTGATGAAACATCAACAGGATTATTGCAAACCGGCAAAGTTTCTATAAAACTAATTTTAGTTATGTCTTTTCTATTTAAATTAGGAATATTTAAAAAGTTAGTTGGCAAGACAAGATTCCCATTTGTTTCAATAGCCTCTCTAGCTAAATAAGGCGTTATATTTAGGATATTAGCTAATCTTGCTAAGAAAACTGCCATTTGTTCACGACTGACCCTTGTGCTCGGTCTATATGTACTGTCAGGATAACCCTGTGTTATATTATATTTCAAAAGCCAAGCAACAGCTTCAGCCTGGCCATTATCACGCAATTTTTGGCTATCAGAAAACTCCTCCATATATGAATTTACTTCATCAGGAGAAATATAAGGCTGGCCAACATATTTATATATAAATTGAGCCATTTGTCCACGATTTACAACAACATTGGGCATATAAACAGCGTCTCCCGCTTTAGTACAAGCCTTATCTGGTTTGCCTTTTGCAGTGCATACATAACCTGTTGTTATTCCTGCAGCCGAAAGCCAATCTATATCGGCTTTATTTTGTTCTTTATCAGTCACATCTTTGAATTCGATAGGCTGACCGCTAGATGCTGGACTACCAGCTAATCTTTTGAAAAAACTAGCCATCTGACGTCGATTAACTGCCTTTTTAGGATTATAAGTTGTGGGAGTATAGCCCGTGGTTATGCCAAAAGCCGCTGCCCATTTAATTTTCGCTTGGCTTTCGGCTTCTAAACTAGAAATATCTGTAAAATTAATATTTGTAGCCGCAGCCCCAAGCGCTATCTGAACAGGCCTTGACTTATCAGATTCTGCTGGAGGGCTAATTTGGCCGCCTGATATTTGAACATAAACTTTAGCTCTATAGTTTGAAGTAAACATATTTTGAAAAGTTTGAGTTAAAACCAATTTAGAAATATCTTGAACAGTTTGAACTACCCTATCTATTCCATCCACTAATTCCACTTTATAAGTCCAATCACCAGAGGGTTCAGGAAACGGAGCAGCCCAAGATACTCCCAAAGAATCGCCATTTTGGGCAATTACAACATCTCTAGGTGCAGGCGGGATATCATTTGTATTAGCCTTAGCTAAAGGTGTTTGAAAATTTATACAAGCTGCTTGGAAACCAAAAACCACTATCAAACAAAAAATCATTTTCTTAAATAAACTTTTTGAACAAATAAAATTTTTATATCTATTTACTATATCGGTTTTTAAATTATTCATAATCTCTGCCTTTATATTTACTAAAAATAACCTATACTATAACTTTAACATTAACTCAAAAGAAAAAAAATGATTTTTGCAATTCGTTTATAAAAAAATAATTATAGTTCTCGAAATATAATTATAAAAAGTTCTTTCTAAACTTTTATCTGCGCTCTATCATCCAGGGCCTCGCCTGCTATTAAAGCGTCTTTTCTATCAAAGCGCCTATTTTATTTTAACTTCCTTTAACTTTAACATTTGCAGCAGTAGCTTCAGTCCCATTAATTAACCAATCAACCGAACCTTGATTTTTAGCTAATACAAAGTGTCCCTGCCAAGATGTCTGAATAAACATATTGTATTTTTCAACACCTGTTTTATTTGTAAAGTCAACACCAGACCAATCAATATCGCCGTTCAACAAGGCATCAGCAAAAATAAGACTCATGTCCAAAGCTACATTTCCAAAACCCTGAGGCAAGGAAAAATCGCTTGCAAAAGCGACTCCTTGAAACATGGTGATCATACTAGTTGCCACGCTTCCGAAGCCCTGAGGCAGGGAAAACCCACTTGGAAAAGAGGCGCTGTCAAACATAGCATTCATATTAGTTGCTGCGCTTCCGAAGCCTGCGGGAAATGAAAATCCACTTAAAAAAACGACATCTACAAACATAGCACTCATATTAGTCGCTGCGCTTCCAAAACCTTGAGGCAAGGAAAAATTAGTTGATAAAGTGGTACTATAAAACATATAACTTACGTCTAAAGCAACAGCACCAAATCCAACAGGCAAGGAAAATCCACTTCGCAAAGTAGTATCATGAAACATATAACTTATATCTAAAGCAACAGCGCCAAATCCTGTGGGCAGGGAAAAATTGTTTGGTAATGAAGTCTGCTCAAATATATGACTCATATTAACTACCTTGCTTCCGAAGCCTGCGGGAAATGAAAATCCACTTGGCAAAGTTGACATATAAAACATGCCTTGCATATTAGTTACCACGCTTCCGAAGCCTGCGGGTAACGAAAATCCACTTGGCAACAAAGTAAACATAAACATATAATTCATATTTGTAGCAACAGCGCCAAATCCTGCGGGCAATGAAAAATCGCTATTTAATTTTGTCTGCTGAAATGTGCGATTCATACTAGTCGCCAGGCTTCCGAAGCCTGCGGGTAACAAAAATCCACTTGGCAAAATGGCATTTTGAAACATACCATCCATATCAGTTGCCACGCTTCCGAAGCCTGAAGGAAATGAAAATCCGCTTGGCAACGAAACCTGACCAAACATAAATTTCATATTGGTTGCCATAGAACCAAATCCAACAGGCAAGGAAAATCCACTTGGCAAAGCAGAGTCATAAAACATATCCAGCATATTAGTAACCACGCTTCCGAAGCCCTGAGGCAGAGAAAGGCCGCGAATTAACCGAGTATTTGTAAACATATATGACATATCAGTAATGTCTGAAGTTCTCAAATTAGATAAATCAATACTAGCACCGTTAGGGGAAAGTGATAAATTACTAAAAAGCCAAGAACTTATAGGATTAGCTTCAACTCCGCCATCAGACCCTATAATTATTTCAGTGTCATTTTCAACACATCCTAAAATGCTCTTGTCTCCATCAGAAGATACATCAGTCGGATTAGAACAGGTCGGTTTTGTTTTTTGAAAAGATATTTTAGTAATCTGAGACCGAGCCGGGCCAGATATTCCTAAAAAAGTGACCGGATTAATACTTTCCATTTTCAATATTGATTCTCCCCCTTTAACTCTAATTCGAGAAGGGTCGCCAATATTGCTATTAGTGACTAAAAATATTCTGCTAGCCTCATTTTGCACAAGTATAAAATAGTCATTCCAAATAACGCCAGTAAACATATCAGTTTTGCTGGCCGTAGAAGTTAAAAAATTAGTTTCTGACCAGTCAATATCGCCATTTAAAGTAGCTCCGCTAAACATAGCATTCATATTAATGACATTTTTAGCAAAATCTTCCTCAAAAATTCTATCATGAGCAAAAATTCTATTAGCAAACATATATGCCATATTCTCTGAATTCACCCCAAAGCCTTTCGGAAACACAAAATTGCTTGGAATAACACTATTGACAAAACCTTGATCCACCGCAAACGCTGCATAAGATGAAAAAACATTTCCCAAATTAGATATTACTGAAAAATCCAAACTCTGCAAAGCGCTTGTGGAAAGATTAGAAAAAAGCCCATCCGCGCTATATGGATTGCCCTTCACCCCTAAAGGCTCACCAATAACAATTTCAGTGTTGTTTTTAACGCATCCTAAAATACTTCCATTTTTACTTGATGAAACATCAACAGGATTATTGCAAACCGGCAAAGTTTCTATAAAACTAATTTTAGTTATGTTTTTTCTATTTAAATTTGAAATTCCCAAAAAGTTAGTTGGTAAAACAAGATTGCCATTTGTTTCAATGGATTCTCTAGCCAAATAAGGCGTTATATTTAAAATATTGGCTAATCTTGCTAAGAAAACTGCCATTTGTTCACGACTGACTCTTGTAGTTGGTCTATATGTACTGTCAGGATAACCCTGCGTTATATTATATTTCAAAAGCCAAGCAACGGCTTCGGCCTGGCCATTATCGCGCAATTTTTGGCTATCAGAAAACTCCTCCATATATGAATTTACTTCATCAGGAGAAATATAAGGCTGGCCAACATATTTATATATAAATTGAGCCATTTGTCCGCGATTTACAACAGAATTAGGCATATAAACGGCGTCTCCCGCTTTAGTACAAGCCTTGTCTGGTTTGCCTTTTGCAGTGCATACATAACCTGTTGTTATTCCTGCAGCCGAAAGCCAATCTATATCGGCTTTATTTTGTTCTTTATCGGTCACATCTTTGAATTTAATAGGCTGACCACTAGGTGCCGGTCCGCCAGCTAACCTTTTGAAGAAACTAGCCATCTGACGTCGATTAACCGCCTTTTTAGGATTATAAGTTGTGGAAGTATAGCCCGTGGTTATGCCAAAAGCTGCTGCCCATTTAATTTTCGCTTGGCTTTCAGCCTCTAAACTAGAAATATCTTTAAAATTAATGTTTGTAGCCGCAGCTCCAAGCGCTATCTGAACGGGCCTTGACTTGTCAGATTCTGCTGGCGAACTAATTTGGCCACCTGATATTTGAACATAAACCTTAACTTTATAATTTGAAGTAAATAAATTTGCAAATGTTTGCGTTAAAACTGATTTAGAAATATTTTGAGCAGTTTGAACTACTCTATCTATTTCATCCACTAAATCCACTTTATAAGTCCAATCACCAAGCGGTTCAGGAGACGGCGGAGACCAGGATACTCCGAGAGAATAATTGCTGATCCGCTCAATTACAACATTTTCGGGTGCAGGAGGGGCATCATTCATGCTAGCTTGAACTAATGGAGTTTGAAAACCTACACCAATTGTTTGGAAAACAAAAGCTACCACTAAACAAAAAATTGCTTTTTTAAATAGACTTTTAAAATAAACAAAATTTTTATATCTATTTACTATATTCGTTTTTAAACTATTCATAATTCCTGCCTTTATATTTAACTAAAAATAACTTATATTACAACTTTAACATTAATTCAAAAAAAACGATTTTTGCAATTCGTTTATAACAAAAGAATTATGGCCCTCAAAAAAAATATAATTATAAAAAATTTTCTAAACCTTTATCTGCACTCTATCAGCCGGAGCTCCGCCTGCTATCAAAGCATCTTTGGAAGCTTCGTTTTTCACTAAAACCACATGATCATTCCACACCGCATCAGTGAAAAGATCTTTAAGATTCGTCCCTTTATCAGTTAAATCAGCCGCTGACCAATCAATATTATAAGATAAATTCACATTTATAAAAGTGGAAGAAATGGAATAATTTATTCCAAAATCATTTGGCAAAACAAAAGGTCCTTGAAAAATTGCACCATTAAAAATACGGTCTCCTGAACCCGCGTTCTGAAAAAAGCCAACAGGCAAGGTCCAGCCGCTCGCTATAGTGGCCTTCTCAAACATATTTTCTTTCAAATCTTCCCAAGGAGGATAACTTTCATAATTTAATTTAAAAGTTGGAACTTTAAAATCAGCCGGAATAACAGCTTCTGAAAACATTCCTTGACCATCTGAGTATGAACAAAAATCATCTGGCAAAGTGAAACCACCAGGAATTACCACTTTTGAAAGCATATATTCTACATGAGCATATTTACCAAAATTCTCAGGAAATGAATAATTTTCTGGGAAAACAGCGCCTTTAAACATATTGTCCATTAAAATATCTCTACGCTGTATAGTATCTTCTGTCGAACCAAAATTTTTCGGAAAAACTAAGCTAGACGGAATTTTAGAATAAGCAAAAGCATAATACAAAAGGGATCTGTGCGTACTCCCTGACGAAACAGTAGCAAAATTCTTGGGCAAATGAAAGCCGGCTGGAAAATTAACTTTTACGAAAATATATGACAAATTGACAACATTCATACCAAAATCATCTGGGAAAGAAAAGCCGGGCGCAAAAACAGTTGAATCAAACATATAGCTCATAATAGCAGATCCATATTTTCCATTATTTTTAGTCATCAAAAACTGTGGCAAGGAAAAATCCGCCGGGAGTGTTGCTGACCTGAACATGCCACTTGCAATTTCGCAATCCCAGGCAAATTTAGCTGGAAAAATTATGCCTGATGGAAAAATAACATTATCAAACATACTCAACGCACTTTTAGCGTTTTGGCCAAAATTGTCTGGAAAAATTATACTATTTATTTTGCCAAAATGATAAAACATATTATCCAACCATCTTGTAAAATGAACATTCAAATGCCTAAGATTTAGCGAAACCCCTAAATTGGAATTAAAATTGGCAAAGAGGTATCCATTGTTAAAACTGTCTACCATAACTCCGCCTATTTGACCAATAGTTATTTCGCTCCCGTTCACACAAGCCAAAATCGCGCCTGTGTCACCATAAGAAACATCTATTGGAGAAGAACAAACTGGTAAATAATCTATAAATTCAATTTTGGTTATAGCGCTTCTGGCAACTCCTGTATTCAAAAAACCTTCTCTAAAATTTTCAATTTTTAAAAATGGCGCAACTGCTAAATTCTGTGATGAATAAGCCATAAATTTAGCCATCTGAACTCGCGAAACAGTGTTATTTGGTTTATATTGGCCGTCAGCATAGCCCGAAATAATTGAATTTTTTATAAGACAGGCCACAGCCTGCTTTTGCTCGTCATTGGTCAATTTAGAAGAATCGGTAATCTTATCTAAATATTTGTTAATATCAAGATCAGAGAATGGCGATCCAAAATATCTGTAAATCTCTAAAGCTAATTGAGAACGAGTTATAAATTTGCTGCCATAAAAAATTTTATCACCTTTTTTAGTACAAGCTTTATATGGTTTGCCTTTGGCCGTGCAATCATATCCCTGAATAATTCCTAGGCTAACAGCCCATAAAATAGCATTTTTATGTTCATTATCAGCTAAATCCACAAAAGGGTTCTCTACTTCAGCCACAGAAGGCTTGCCAGCTGAGCGATAAATAAATGAAGCCATTTGTTCGCGGCTGACTTTCCCGCTAGGGTGATAGCCCCCATCTTGATAACCTGTGGTTATTCCGTAGTTGGCTATCCAATTAATTTGCTCTTGAGAATCAGCTGGCTGATCACTTATATCATTGAATTGATCCCTATCAACAGCGTTCAAATAAATATTTACCGTATCGTTTGTTTCAAGCGGTATACCATAAGGGAAAGACCACGCTGTTGCTTTATAATTGCCTGCCACTACATTATTAAAAGTATATTCAAATACATTTCCATCTAACGTTCCGGACTGGTAAAAAGTTTCTCTGTAGAAAGAATTACTTAAATTAAACTGAATGCTATCTTGACCATAACCTGGCGGAGTTTGAAGATCTATTTTAATTGAATTACTGCCGATTTTTGTTATTGAAACCGCAAAGTCATCAACCGCTTTTGGATTAGCCACTTTTGAATTAACTTCACTTAAACTACCCTCATTTAAATTAATTGCGTTCGCTTCTGATGCAGACACTGCACCAAATAATGAAAAACAAAAAACCGCTATTAAGCAAAAAGCTAATTTTTTGAATAAACTTTTTGAACAAAAACTATCTTTATATTTATTCACTAAATTTATCTTTGAATTATTAACAATCTTCCCCTTTTCTAAACCTTTATCTGCACGCTGTCAGCCGGCGCTCCTCCTTCTATCAAAGCATCTTTAGAAGCCTCGTTTTTCACTAAAACCACGTGATTATTCCATACCACATTGGCAAAAAGATTAGAAAATTGCGAGCCCCTATTAGTCAAATCAGCCGCCGACCAATCAATATTATAAGATAAATTCACATTTCTAAAAATTGACTGAATAGAATAATTTAAGCCAAAATCATTCGGCAAAACAAAAACTCCTTGAAAGACCGCACCATTAAAAATAAGATTTCCTGAACCTGCGTTCTGAAAAAAGCCGACTGGCAAGGTCCAGCCGCTTGCTATAGTGGCCTTATAAAACATATTTTCTGTCAAATCTCGCATATAGGAATAACTTTTATAATTTAATTTAAAAGTCGGAACTCTAAAATCAGCTGGAATAACAGTCTCGGAAAACATCCCTGTACCCTCGCAGTATGAGCAAAAATCATCTGGCAAAATAAAACCGTTCGGAATATTCACTTCCGAAAACATATAACTTACCAAAGCACGCTCAGCAAAATTTGCTGGAAATGAATAATTCTCTGGGAAAACAGCACCCTTAAACATGTTATCCATACGGAAACTAGTTTTTGGCTCATAAATAGATTCTGAGCCAAAATTTTCTGGAAACACTAAGCTAGACGGAATTCTAGAATAGGCAAAAGCATAATTTAAATACACTCCTAAATGGTAACCGCTAAAATTTTTGGCAAAATTATTAGGTAAATGAAAACCTGCCGGAAAATTAACATTTGCAAAAATTCCGATCAAATCACTAACGTTCATACCAAAATCATCCGGCAATGAAAATCCTGGTTCAAAAACAGCTGAATTAAACAAATATCCCATATAAACAGGAGGGTCATATTCAGAATTACTTTGATTTAACAAAAATTTCGGCAAGGAAAAATCTGCGGGCAGCTTGTCTCCGCTAAACATAGCCTCTGCAGAGCTGCAATTTTGACCAAATTTAGCTGGAAAAACAAAGCCTGACGGAAAAGCAGAATTTTCAAACATATAGTCCATACTTTTAGCAGTTTGGCCAAAAGTATCTGGATAAATTAGATTATTTATTTTGCCAAAATGATAAAACATATAATTCAAGGATTTAGCAAAATTAGCATTTAAATGCGTAAGGTCCAATGAAACCCCTTCTCCAAGGTTAAAATTAGAAAAAAGATATTGGGTATTATAATCATCTAGCAAAACTCCGCCTATTTGACCAATAGTTATTTCGTCCCCATCAACACAAGCCAAAATTGCGCCTGTATCACCGAAAGAGACGTCTATTGGAGAAGAACAAATTGGCAAATAATTTATAAATTTAATGCTAATTACAGCCCTTCTGCCAAGCCCTGTATTCAAAAAATTAACTGGATTAGAACTTTCAGTTTTCAAAAATGGCACAATTTTTAAATCTTGAGATGAATAAGCCATAAATTTAGCCATCTGGGCGCGCGAAACAGTGTTGCTCGGCTTATATTCTCCATCTGGATAACCTGAAACAATTGAATCCTTTAAAAGATATGCCACAGCCTCTTTTTCTTCAAAACTAGTCAATTTAGCAGAATCAGTAATCCTATCTAAATATTTATAATATTCACCTGGCTCAAAAAATGGCGTTGAAAAATATCGGTAAATCTCTAAAGCTAATTGAAGGCGGGTTATAAATTTACTGCCATAAAAAACCTTATCGCCTTTTTTGGTACAAGCTTTATATGGTTTGCCTTTAGCTGTGCAGTCATATCCTTGAACAATTTCTCGGCTGGCCACCCATAAAACAGCATTTTTATGCTCATTATTAGCTAAATCCACAAAAGGGTTTTTTATTCCCGACACAGACGGCTTACCAGCTGAACGATAAATAAATGAAGCCATTTGTTCACGACTAACTTTTGTGTTAGGGTGATAGCCTCCGTCTTGATAGCCTGTGGTTATTCCATAACTAGCCACCCAATTAATTTGATCTTGCGAATCAGCTGACTGATTGCCTATATCATTGAATTGCGGCTTATTAACGGCATTCACATAAATACTAACTGAATCAACTGAAGATCTCTTTACGTCACCAACACTGCGCCCTATTGAATATACATTTGCTCTATAGTTGCCCGTAGCCACATTATTAAAAGTATATTCAGTGATGGAGCTATATATCCTTGAAGTCCTATAAGCATTTTTAAATGTCCAGTTAATATCACTTGTTGAAAGAGTGTTGCATAAACGAAAAGCAATTGATTCTTGATCATAATCCGGCGGCGTTTGTAAATTTATTTTAACTGAATTGGCGCCAATTTTTGTTATTGAAACCGAAAAGTCATCATATGCTTTTGAATTAGCCTCGCTTGAATTAACTTCACTTAAATTACTCGTATTTAAATTAACTGCGCTTGCATTTGGCATAGACACTGCACTAAATGAAGAAAAACAAAAAACTGCTATTAAACAAAAAACTATTTTTTTGAATAAATTTTTTGAGTAAAAACTATCTTTATATCTATTTACTAAATTTATTTTTGAGTTATTCATAATCGCTATCCTTTATTGGCCTTTATATTTACTAATAATCATTATACTATGATTTAACAATAATTCAAAAAAAAAACAATTTTTGGAATTTATTTATAACAAAAATATTATTAATCCATAAAAAATAAATTGCGAAAAACTTTCCTAAACCTTTATCTGCACACTATCGGCTGGAGCTCCGCCAGCTATCAAAGCATCTTTAGAAGCCTGATTTTTCACTAAAACCACATGACCGTTCCACACTACGTCAGTAAAAAGATTTTTCAGATTTGGCCCTTTATCGGTTAAATCAGCCGCCGACCAATCAATATTATAAGATAAATTTACACTTTTAAAAATTGACCGAAGAGGATAATTTACTCCAAAATCGCTCGGCAAAACAAAAGGACCTTGAAAAATAGAGCCGTTAAAAAAAGAGAACCCTGACTTTGCACTCTCAAAAAAGCCAACTGGTAAAGTCCAGCCATCCGCTATAGTGGCCCTTTCAAACATATTATCTTTCGGGTCATATCCCTCTTGGTAACTTTCATAACTGAATCTAAAAGTTGGGACTCTAAAATCGGCTGGAATAACAGCATTTGAAAACATTCTTGGACCTCGGCAATATGAACAAAAATCATCCGGCAAAGTAAAGCCTCTGGGAATTGTCACGTCTGAAAACATATAATCTACCAAAGCATGCTCACCAAAATTCGCCGGAAATAAATAATTTTCTGGAAAAACGGTCCCATGAAATATATTGCGCATATAAGAACCTGGAGCAAAATTATCTGGAAAAACTAGACTAGACGGAATTGAAGAATAGGCAAAAGCATAAGATAAATTAAGTTCCCCTCTTTTGGAAAAAGCGTCAAAATTTTTCGGCAGATGAAAACCTGCCGGAAAATTGACATCTGCAAACATGTATGCCATGCTTGAAACGTTTGTGCCAAAATCATCTGGCAAGGAAAATCCTGGCGCAAAATCAGCTGATTCAAACATATGCTCCATACTAACACCCGCACTAACATTAAAAACTTTTTGATTTAGGATACCCTTCGGAAACGAAAAATTCGTAGGAATTGCGGCTGATTTAAACATGCCGTCTACCCGTTCGCAATTTTGACCAAATTTAACTGGAAAAACAAAACCTGGTGGAAAAACGGCATTCTCAAACATATATGACATATTAAAAGCATTTTCGCCAAAATCATCTGAAAAACTTATACTATTTATTTTGCCAAAATTATAAAACATATGATCCAGCGATTTTGCAAAATCAACATTTAAATGCATAAGATCTAATGAAATTCCTGAATCAGGATTAAAATTAGAAAACAGATATTGACTATCATAGTTATCTGGCATAACTCCACCTATTTGTCCAATAGTTATTTCACCACCATTAACGCAAGCTAAAATTGCCCCTGTATCACTATAAGAAACATCTATCGGGGAAAAGCAATTCGGCAAATAGTCTATAAATTTAATACTAGTTATAGCACTTCTGGCAACTCCTGTATTCAAAAAATTAACTGGATCAGAATCTTCAATTTTTAAAAATGGCACAACTCCTAAATCTTGTGATGAATAGGCTATAAATTTAGCCATCTGAGCTCTTGAAACGGTGTTGTTCGGTTTATATTCCCCATCTGGATAGCCCGAAACAATTGAATCTTTTAAAAGATATGCCACAGCCTGCTTTTGTTCAGCGGTAGTCAATTTAGCAGAATCAGTAATTTTCTCTAAATACACATTACTAACACCCCGCGACCCAAAATATCTGTAAATTTCTAAAGCTAATTGCACGCGAGTTATAAATTTGCTGCCAGAAAAAACCTTGTCGCCTTTTTTGGTGCAAGCTTTATATGGTTTGCCTTTAGCTGTACAGTCATATCCCTGCACAATTCTTAAACTCGCCGCCCACAAAACAGCGTTTTTATGTTCATTGTTAGCCAAATCCACAAAAGGATTTTTTATTCCGGAAACAGATGGGCTGCCAGCTGAACGGTAAATAAATGAAGCCATTTGTTCGCGGCTGACTTTTGTGCTAGGATGATAGCCTCCGTCTTGATAACCTGTGGTTATTCCATAACTAGCTATCCAATTAATCTGCTCTTGGGAGTCCGCTGGCTGAGTGCTTATATCATTAAATTGCGGTCTTGTGACAGTGTTCAAATAAATACTTAATGAATCTGCTGATTCGTAGTACATTCGATTCCTTTCATCAGGACTGGAAGAGCTTACCCATGCTTTATAATTACCTGTCATTACATTGCTAAAAGTATATTCAAATACATTTCCATATAACGTTGCTGACCGATAAAAATTACTTTGGTAGAGAGAATTATTCAGATAAAAGTAAATACTTGTTTGATCATAATCTGACGGAGTATGAAAATTTATTTTAACTGAATTGCTGCCAATTTTTGTTATTGAAACCGAAAATTCGTCAGCCGCTTTTGAATTAGCCTCACTTGAACTAGTCGCACTTGAACTAGCCGCAGTTGAATTAACCATATTCAAATTAACAGCATTCGCTTTGGGCGCAGATACTGCGCTAAATGAAGAAAAGCAAAAGATGGCTATTAAACAAAAAGCTAATTTTTTGAATACATTTTTTGGATAAAAAAAGCCTTTATATTTATTTATTGAATTTATTTTTGGATTGTTCATAATCTACACCTTCTATTGACCTTTATATTTTACTAAAACAATTTATACTATGGTTTAACGATAATCCAAAAAAAAAAAAACGATTTTTGGAATTTGTTTATAACAAAAATATTATTAATCCATAAAAAATAAATTGCGAAAAACTTTCCTAAACCTTTATCTGCACTCTATCAGCTGGTGCTCCGCCAGCTATCAAAGCATCTTTAGAAGCTTGATTTTTCACTAAAACCACGTGATTATTCCACACCGTGTTAGTAAAGAGATTTGAAAAATTTGAGCCTTTATTAGCCAAATCAGCCGCCGACCAATCAATATTATAAGATAAATTCACATTCATAAAAATTGAATAAAGACGATAATTTATTCCAAAATCACTTGGCAAAACAAAAGGGCCTTGAAAAATTGTGCCATTAAACATATCTGACAAATAACTCGCTTTTGACATAAAGCCAACTGGCAAAGTCCAGCCGCTAGCTATAGTGGCCCCCTCAAACATATTATCTTCCAAAGATGTTGAAAGCCAAACAAAACTAAAAGTCGGAATTCTAAAGTCAGCCGGAATAACAGCCTGTGAAAACATTCCCTCACCGCTACAAAGTTCACAAAAACCATCTGGCAAAGTAAAACCGCTTGGAATATTCACTCCTGAAAACATATGTCCCGCATCAGCGAGTTTAGCAAAATTTTCAGGAAACGAATAATTCTCTGGGAAAACGGCGCCCTGAAAAATATTCCACATGGAAAAGGTTAACTGCTTATCAGAAATATATGAGCCAAAATTTTCTGGAAAAACTAAACTGGACGGAATCCTAGAATAGGCAAAAGCAGAATTTAAACGTATTTCTCTGTTAAATCCACTAGAAAATGTAGCAAAATTTTTCGGAAGCTGAAAGCCGGCCGGAAAATTAACATTTCTGAAAATACTGTTCATATAAACAGCATTAACACCAAAATCATCTGGCAATGAAAAACCCGACTCAAAAACAGCTGAATCAAACATATTTGACATATCAACTAAAAAGCCAGCTTCAAGATTATCTTTATTTAGCAAAAATTGTGGCAAAGAAAAACCCGCCGGCAGCGTGGCTCCGCGGAACATGCCGGCAGCGGATGTGCAATTTTGCCCGAATTTAGCCGGAAAAACAAAACCTGACGGAAAAACAGTGTTTGCAAACATACTCCCCATATTTTCAGCATTTTGACCAAAAGTGTCCGTATAAATTAAATTATTTATTTTGCCAAAATGATAAAACATAGAATTTAATTCTTTTGCGAAATTAGCATTTAAATGTGCCAAATCTAATGAAACTCCTAGATCAGAATTAAAATTAGAAAAAAGATATTGACTATCATAATCATCTAGCATAACCCCGCCTATTTGGCCAATAGTTATTTCACCGCCATTCACACAGGCTAAAATTGCCCCTGAATCGCCAAAAGAAACGTCTATTGGGGAAGAGCAAACTGGTAAATAATCTATAAATTTAATGCTAGTTATAGCGTTTCTGGCAACTCCTGTATTCAAAAAATTGACGGGAGAGGAATTTTCAATTTTCAAAAATGGCACGACTTGCAAATCTTGGGATGAATAAGCCATAAATTTAGCCATCTGGACGCGCGAAACAGTGTTATTCGGTTTATATTCCCCATCCGGATAACCCGAAATAATTAGATCTTTTAAAAGATAGGCTACAGCTTTTTTTTGTTCATCACTAGCTAATTTAGCAGAATCAGTGATCTTGTTTAGATATTTGGTAATATCATCTCTATGAAGATCAGGTGATCCAAAATATCGGTAAATCTCTAAAGCTAATTGAGCGCGAGTTATAAATTTGCTGCCATAAAAAATCTTAGCACCATTTTTGGTGCAAGCTTTATATGGTTTGCCCCTAGCTGTGCAATCATATCCCTGAACTATTCCTCGGCTAACAGCCCATAAAACAGCGCTTTTATGTTCATTATTAGCTAAATCCACAAAAGGATTTTTTATTCCCGACACAGACGGCTTGCCGGCAGAACGATAAATAAATGAAGCCATTTGTTCGCGGCTGACTTTTGTGTTAGGATGATAGCCCCCATCTTGATAGCCAGTAGTTATTCCATAGCTGGCTATCCAATTGATTTGCTCTTGGGAATCCGCTGGCTGAGCGTTTATATCATTAAATTGCGGCTTGTCAACAGCATTTATATAAATACCGACTGATTCAAATGAACTTACCGTTATGTCCGCAGAGCCATCGCGCGGATCAGAACGCACGCTGGCCTTATAATTGCCCGCAGCTACATTAGCAAAAGTGTATTCAGTGGCACCGCCTTCAGATATCCAGTTAGTATAACTGGAGTCATTTAGCATAGTATTATGTAGAAAAAAACCAGTTGACCCTTGTTCATAACCTGCTGGAGTATAAAAATTTATTTTAACTGAGTTGCTGCCAATTTTGGTTATTGAAACCGAGAATTCATCAGCCGCTTTTGAATTAGCCGCACTTGAACTAACCATATTCAAATTAACAGCATTCGCCTTTGGTGCAGACACTGCGCCGAATGAAGAAAAGCAAAAGATGGCTATTAAACAAAAAGCTAATTTTTTGAATACATTTTTTGAGCAAAAACTAGCTTTATATTTATTTGCTAAATTTATTTTTGGATTGTTCATATTATTTTTTCCCTTAAACCTTTATCTGCACTCTATCAGCTGGTGCTCCGCCAGCTATCAAAGCATCTTTAGAGGCTTGATTTTTCACTAAAACCACGTGATTATTCCACACCGTGTTAGTAAAAAGAGTTGAAGGATTTGAATTGGTTAAATCAGCCGCTGACCAATCAATATTATAAGATAAATTCACATTTATAAAAATTGAATAAAGACGATAATTTATTCCAAAATCATTCGGTAAAACAAAAGGACCTTGAAAAACCGTACTATTAAAAATACGAGTCCCTACAATCGAATTCTCAAAAAAATTGGTTGGTAAAGTCCAACCACTGGCTATAGTGGCTCTTTCAAACATATCTTCTTCCAAATCTCCTCCTGGGATATTTAATTTAAAAGATGGAACTCTAAAATCGGCAGGAATAACAGCTTGTGAAAACATTCCTTCCCCTTTACAATATGAACAAAAATCATCTGACAAAGTAAAGCCTTGAGGAATCGTTACTTCTGAAAACATATAACCCGCCCTAGCATATTCACCAAAATTGGCGGGAAATGAATAATTCTCCGGAAAAACTGCACCTCGAAACATATTATTCATCCAAAAACGTTTCTGATCTGATAAGGAATAATCAACCGAACCAAAATTTTCGGGAAAAACTAAACTAGACGGAATTGAAGAATAGGCAAAAGCATAATTTAAAGTGCTTCCTGAATTATCAGAAGAGGTGGCAAAATTTTTCGAAAGCTGAAAGCCAGCTGGAAAATTAACATTTGCGAAAATGTATGACAAATCGCCAGGATTCATGCCAAAATCATCTGGAAACCTAAATCCTGGCGCAAAAACAGCTGAATCAAACATATGCTCCATATTAACAGAAAAGCCGTATTTTATACTATTGTTATTCGTCAAAAATTGGGGTAAAGAAAAATCTGCTGGCAGAGCGGCCGCCCTAAACATACTTTCTGCATATTCACAATTTTGACCAAACTTTTCAGGAAAAACAAAACCTGATGGGAAAACAGTATTCTCAAACATGCCCGATGTATTTTCAGCATTTTGGCCAAAATTATCTGAAAAAATTATATTATTTATTTTGCCAAAATGATAAAACATATAATTCAACGATTTGGCAAAGTTGGTATTTAAATGCGTTAGATCTAATGAAACTCCTGGATCAGAATTAAAATTAGAAAAAAGATACTGATTATCAAGACTGTCTGGCATAACTCCGCCTATTTGGCCAATAGTTATTTCACCCCCATTGACACAGGCTAAAATTGCCCCTGTATCCCCATAAGAAACATCTATTGGGGAAGAACAGGCAGGCAAATAATCTATAAATTCAATTTTGGTTATAGAAGAACGCGTCTTTCTTGTATTTAAAAAATTAACTGGACTAGAATTTTCAATTTTTAAAAATGGCACAACTTCTAAATCTTGGGATGAATAAGCCATAAATTTAGCCATTTGGACGCGCGAAACAGTGTTGTTCGGTTTATATTCCCCATCCGAATAACCCGAAATAATTAAATCTTTTAAAAGATATGCCACGGCTTTTTTTTGTTCATCACTAGCTAATTTAGCAGAATCAGTGATCTTATCTAAATATCCGCTAATTTGACCAGAATAAAGATCTGGCGATCCGAAATACCGATAAATCTCTAAAGCTAATTGAGCGCGAGTTATAAATTTGCTGCCATAAAAAATCTTAGCACCTTTTTTAGTGCAAGCTTTATATGGTTTACTTTTAGCAGTGCAATCATATCCCTGGACTATTCCTCGGCTAACAGCCCATAAAACAGCGTTTTTATGTTCATTATTGGCTAAATCTGCAAAAGGGTTTTTTGTTCCCGACACAGACGGTTTACCAGCTGAACGATAAATAAATGAGGCCATTTGTTCACGGCTGACTTTTGTGCTAGGATGATAACCTCCGTCTTGATAACCGGTGGTTATTCCATAACTAGCTATCCAATTAATTTGCTCTTGAGAATCAATCGGTTGACTGTCTATATCATTGAATTGAGGTCTTATAACGGCATTTAAATAAATACTTACTGAAGAATTTGATTGACGCGATATACGCGATCCCTCACTAGAATTAGATGTTACTCTTGCTGTATAATTTCCTGTATCTACGTTATTAAAAATATATTCTGTGGAATTTCCATTTATCCAACCAGAAGAAATAACGTCTTTTTGAAAATCATTGACTAAAGAAAAAACAATTGCGCTTTGGCTATAATCTGGCGGGGTTTGAAAATCTACTTTAATTGAATTGCCTCCGATTCTCATCGCAATAACATTAAAATAACCTGCGGTATTTGAATTAACTGCATTTGCCTTTGGTGCAGACACTGCGCCAAATGAAGAAAAGCAAAAGATGGCTATCAAACAAAAAGCTAATTTTTTGAATATATTTTTTGAATAAAAAAAGTCCTTATATTTATTTATTGAATTTATTTTTAGATTGTGCATATTATTTTTTCCCTTTCTATTCATTTACTTATTCCACTTTACAAGACTCACCAGGTATTAATATATCTTCATTTGTAGCACCAGTTATAGAATTTATAAAAAGATTTCTATACGTATCATTTTTAACATATACACAATGCTTATTCCAAACAACATTTCCAAACAATTCATTAACATCTGGAATAATTCCACCTTTACCGTCTGATTTAATCACAAAATCAGTATCTGACCAATCAATACTAGTTTTCAGATTTGCTGTCATAAACATACTTTTCATAATTTGTGATTCAGCTGCAAAATCTTTAGGAAGTTCAACTAAGCCTAATGTAGACCACTCAAACATATGATCGGTCACTCTAGTTTTAGAAGCATTTAATTTTTCCAAGTCTAATGAGACTCCGGCGCTATTACCTAACTTACTAAATAAATACGCACTACTATAAATATTTGCCACAACCCCGCCATAAGCTCCAACAACTATTTCATCTCCATCCACACAGGCATAAATTGCGTTTTGGAAACCATCTTCGGACACATCCACTCGATTATCGCACTTCGGCAAAGTATTTATAAAAGAAATTTTAGTTATACTAGAACGCGATTTACCTGTATCTAGAAAATCTGAATCAATTTCTTTTGCTTCTCTTAAATAAGGTGTTGTGCCTAATTTACCGGCTATTCTTTTCAAAAATTGGGTCATCTGAATCCGAGAAACTCTTCTTTTAGGTCTAAATGTTTTGTCCTCATATCCTGTAGTTATGCTCTCTTTAATTAACCAAGCAATTGGCTTTTGCTGATCCAAAGGAATTTCGTCTTTGTCAACCAGCGAATCAAGATACTCAGTTACTTCATCACTAGAAATTTCTGGCGTTAAAGCCAATTTATACAAAAATTGCGCCATATTCCCGCGGCTAGTTTCTCCATCAGGCAAAAAATAATGATCATCAGCGGCTTGGCAAATAGAATTAGGCACGCCTTTGCCTGTGCATGTATAGCCTTGCAATATTCCTTTGGATGACAGCCAGTCAATAGCTCCTTCATGAACCCCAAATTTGCCAGAATCTAAAAATTTCACTGGTTTATCACCTTCTGATATTTCAGGTTTGCCAAAAGCTCTATATAAAAAAGAGGCCATTTCTTTGCGCTGCACAATATCTCTTGGCCTAAAATCGCCGCCTGACCCAAGAGCAATTTTATAAGATGAAGCCCAATTTAGCGAATCTTTTTCATCATCATTCAGCAAATAAAAATCGTCAAATGTTTTAGCATCTCCTGGACTAAAAGCAATATGGCCGTCATTGGTCTCTTTCTCACTTAAAGGAAAAACGTCTGACTCTTTTGGGGGACTTTCTTGACCGCCTGCTTCAGCATAAACTCTGGCTGAATAAAAGCCTGCCGGAACATTAGAAAATATACAACTATTTTTAACATCTTTAATAGGTACACACACTTTTTCAGAAATCGCTGTAGAACTTGCTTTCTCCTCCCAAACGCTACCAAAATTATTTAATAACTGAACTTTATATTCAAACGATTCAGCTAAATTAGATGGTGGCCCCCATTTTACGACTTCCTGTTTTGTTTCAGAATTAGCACTTACACTAGCCCAACTTGGCGGATTTGGAGCTTCATCAGCCTTCGCTGGCGGCGCAAAGCTGGCAAAAACTAAACTAACTATCAGCCCGAAACTGACCAAAAACATATATGCAGACATATATGCAGTTCTACTAGTTCTATTTCTTAAATTATTCATAAAATCGACCTTTTCTATCAAATTCTTTATACTATTAGTACAAGCTTAGCAGAAAAAAATATTTTACAAAATTATAACACAAATATTAGTTTTATAAAAAACAAATTAGCTTTATAAAAAACGAATATTATGTAAAAAAGAAAATGTTTATACTAAATTTTGGTATATTATATTAAATTTTAGTATAGCGTTTTAATGTGGCAAAAGACGCCACAGCTGATAAAATCACACTAGCGCCTATTAAAATAGGTGTTATAACTAAAACATCATAAACTGTCACAAAAGCTATCCAATGAATTGAAGAACCTAGCCAGTCATCTATAAAAAACTTAACCACTAAAAATAAACCGCCAACAGCCAAAAGAGAACCTATCAAAGAAGCAATTACCCCTTCTAACAAAAAAGGCAGCATAATAAAAGAATTAGAAGCGCCCACCAGCCTCATAATTTCTGTTTCTCGGCGGCGAGACTGAGCCGATAATCTTATAGTCGTGGTAATTAAAAGCACTGCTGCTAAAAGCATAACTATAGCTAAACTAGCTGACATGGCGCTAGCAGCATTTAGTGTTCTAAATAAAGGCTCAAAAAGTTGTCTTTGGTCTCTAACTTCAGCCACGCCTGGCCGCCCTGTCAGAACATCAGCAATCACCTGATATTTTTCAGGATTTTTCAATTTCAGACGCATAATAACTTGCATATCATCAGGCGTGAG
>JAITRN010000050.1 GCA_031288355.1 Candidatus Opitulatrix roisinitermitis
CCCTTAGCAACATTTATTTTCAAATCAAATTTATAAGAATCCAGAATTTCATGAATCATTTGTTGCAAAAAATTTTTAGCATTTTTCCAAATATTATAATCCATAGTTCTAAAAGATCCTTCTAATTTCCCATATTGAGCCACCGAATTTGGCGCTTCACCAGCTGAAATGGTGCCCCATATAAGGCTAGAAACTGTTCTAGGATCTAATCTTCGAGACAAAACCCCCGCTGATTCAATAACTAAAGAAGACAAAGCATATACTATATCATTTGTCAAATGCGGACGAGATGTATGCCCGCCTTTGCCTTTTACTTCGACCGAAACATGGCTTGCTGCACTTGTTATAGAACCCGACCTAACGCCTAGTGTGCCAACTTCTAATGCAGGATCACAATGTAAGGCATAAAGCTGCTCTACCCCTACTAGCGCTCCTTGTTTTATAATTGCTTTAGCTCCAGACGGTTCTGCTTCTTCTGATGGCTGAAAAATAAACCTAATATTTTGTTTTAAATGACTTTTTAAAGAATTTACAATTAACACAGCGCCTAACAACGCGCCACAATGAAAATCATGGCCACAAGCGTGCATAAATCCTTGTTTTTTTGAAACAAACTGTCTATTTTTAGGTTCACTAATTGCCAAAGCATCCAAATCAGCTCGCAAAGCAATAATTTTTTCTTGGGCTTTTGTTTTATTGTTTCCAGATGCTTTTATGTCAACCATTAAACCGGTAGGTTTAAACTTTTTATAAGGAATTTTATTCTTTTCTAAGACCGAACAAATAAGTTTAGTTGTGTCAAATTCAGCCCAAGACACTTCTGGATTCTGATGAATTTTCCGCCTAACTTGATATATTGAATCCTTATATTTTTGATATTCTGAAAATATATCTTTTGCTAAATCAGCCATTTATAAAAGTACTCCTTCATTTTTCTAAACCCGCCTCTAAACCTGACTCTAAACCCTCTTCTAAACCTTCATCAAGCACCAATTCTAAACCCAACAATTCCCTAAATTCCTCAACTGAGTGTCCATAAACTTTGGCTTGATCACCTTTTAAAATAATTTGTTTTTTGGCATTTTTGACATCGTCAAAAGTAATATCACCTAAAAATTCTTTAATTTGAAAAAATTTTTTAGAATTATAAACCGAACCCACAACACTATTAATTAATTGCATAACTTGGCCAATTTTCAAAGAATCAACCGTGCGTAATTCTAAAAAATTTTTCATTCTAACATCAAAAAAAACATTAGAAATTATATATTCTATTTCGGCAACAGTCAATTCACGATTAGGGTATATTTGACAAGCCGGAGCAGAATGGGCATCGCCTCTAGGAGTCACTAAAAGGGGTATAGTGTCTAAAAGGCAAGCATATTTTTCAAAAGAATAATTAGAAAAAACTTCCTTTATTAAACCAGCTCTAATTGGATCAGTTTTTCGCCATATAACAGATCTAACCAAAGGATTATAATTTGCTTTGCCTTCAAAAACAGGAGTATTAGCAAAAAATAAAGCCCAAATCGGCCCAAGAGCAAAAAGAAATTTAAATTTTTCCATAGCATCTGCTTCATTTGAATAGTCAAGAGTTATTTGAGTGGAGGCTGTGGCTCTCATCATATATTTTCCGGAAGCTTTTTCATCAACAAATGTTTTATCAAAAACCCTATATCTCTCTTTAGGAATTAAACTTATTTCAGAAGCTCGAACCTTTGGTTGATAGCCTAAATTAACTAACGAAAAGCCAAAATCGCTTAAAATAGGATCAATTTGTTGGCGAAATTCTTTATATAACATTTCAATTTCACCAGACGTTTTGCAAGGCCCTATTGAAACTTCCAATTGTGCCCCCGGTTCTAAACTAATAACTATTTTATCTCTAGATAAGCCAATTAAATGATTTTGCGAATATTCACAAGTTTTATAATATTTTTTCAATTTCTTTAAAACATTTTCAACACTTTTTCCGCCTTGACTTTCGTCCAAAAAAGGCAGCGGGTTTTTGTTTTTATCCAAAACTAAATGTTCCAATTCAAAACCTATTTTATAAAGATCACGCGATTTACAGCCCGACAAAAAATATTTTACAAAAGAATTTATATGCTTTTCCAAAGGCTTATTATTTTCTGAGAGCCTATTATTTTCTGGGGACCTATTATTTTCTGAAAACTTATAATCAAACATAAAGCTATTTTAAATTATTTTTTTTTTGCTGTCAATTATTTTATAAATGACTTTATTTAATATCCTTATTCAATTTTTCCAGTTCCGAAGTCATAAAAGATATTTCTTGAACTATTTTATCTAAATCTATTTGATCTAATTTATCTATATTAGACTCATCCTCAGTCTCTTGTTTACTTTTGTCAGCAACAGTTTTTTTGTTATTAACGGCTTTATCTTTCATAATTAATATATCTCCATTCGTGCACAGGCAAATTAAATTTACTAACTAATTTAGCAGTAAAATCATTATTATTAAACACCACAAAATCAATTGATTTATTTGTTAAATTTATTTCAACACTGTCAGACGCATTCAAAACAGTTTTTCTTCGGCCGTCAAAACTCACCATAGCCCCAGAAGGCGAATCTGATAAAATACTAATTTTTATTTTAGTCTTTGCACCAACAATTATTGGTTTATTAAAAATAGCATAAGCAGCAATTGGAACAATTTCAATCGCTTGAACATCGGGCCATATAATAGGCCCTCCGGCAGAAAATGCATGAGCTGTGGATCCAGTGGCTGTGGAACACAAAATAGCATCAGCCCCATAAGTGGAAAGAACTGTGTCATTAATAGAAACCGATAGAGCCAACATTTTATTTGAATCAGCTTTTTCTATTGCCACTTCATTTAAAGCCCAACCCTCATAATTATCTGAAGAAACCAAAGATAAACAACTTCTTTTTTCTATTTTATATTGTCCATTAAAATATTTTTCAATTGCCTCTATCGCTGTCTGACTATCAGCGGCTGTTAAAAAACCTACTCTGCCTAAATTCACAGCTAATATAGGCGCTAAGCTTTGAAAAGCTATTTCACTAGCTCGCAAAATTGTGCCATCTCCCCCCAAAGATATTATAAGTTTTATTTTTTCAGACGTTTTTTG
>JAITRN010000048.1 GCA_031288355.1 Candidatus Opitulatrix roisinitermitis
ATTGGGAAATAACGGCCAATTTCGGCTCAACCTACGATTTTCACGCAATAGCCTGGGGGAATCTTTAAACTCTGTATTAAAGTTCAAATGATTTTTTTACTTCATTAACTAAAACTTCTCATTCAACAGTTAAATCATTTTTTGTGGCGCTAGGCTTGCGTTTTGGTCAAGCCGGCAATTCTGGGCTTCTGCCATATATTTTAAATGCTGATTTTGTAATTTTTGCAACCTATTTGCTTCAACTAAATTCCGATTTATACGAACTGAATTAACAGAAGTTATTAAAGCACTAGTGCCAACTACTCCTTTATACAATCCATCTGAACCAGCCATAAATTTATTCTAACACAGTTAAAATCATAGTAAATAATATAAATCTTCTGTCACTAATTTTTACTTCAAAATCATCGCCAATTTCCAAAATTATCATTAACCAAAAACAATTTAATCACTTTTTTCAGGAGCGAGCTGTTCCAAAAAATTATTACCAACTAGTAAAACATAATTAACTAAAAACAATTTAACCACTTTTTACCCTAGCGAACTGTTCTAAAAAATTATTACCAAAGAAAACTAATATTTTCATGGAACAAGAAAAAATATTTTTTGAGTAGTCTGAAAAAATGTGCGTAGTTTATATTAGACAAGCATTTTTTCATACAGTGCGTATTTTCGCGCCTGGGGTTGCGCATTATTGGCATAACCTCAGGCTTGCGGAACAAGCGGTACTCAAAAAGTAATTTTTCTTGCGCACTTTGGAAATATTTAATTTAACAATTAGGTAATAATTTTTTAGAACAGTGAGTGTTTTTTTTTTTTTGTAAAAATTTTAATATAAGGAAATGTTATTTTATATAGAAATTAAATTATAAAAAGATGTTAATGAAAATTGTGAAATTAAAAAAACTGGGTGTTTTAGGAATAATAATTCTTTCTATCACTATTAGTTTTTTAGGTGGCTCAGTTTTTTTGTATTCTAATTCCTATTCAGCAGCTTCAATAAATACTCTATCTATCAGCCGTGGCGGAACTAACGCTAGCACTGAAGCCCAAGCAGCCGCAAATATTTTAGGAGAGAATTTTAACAACTTTGAAGGAATTTTTTCTGTTGCTCAAGGCGGAACAGGGGCTAATAACACATTTCAAGCTCAAACTAATTTAAATTATCCTCAAAAAGTGACATATGAAAGCGGGTCAACAGCTGGTGCTATATATGTAAAAGTTAGTTCCGTTAATTATCAAACTAACGACGGCGGAAACGGTCATCAAATAGTTTTAATTTCCGGAATAAGACAAAGCGGCGGATTGCCAACGGCTGGAATACTTATTACTTCTGGCCGAAATTTATCACAAATGTTATACTCCTTGTCACCTCATTGCTCTACTGGCGACAATTTTCCAGCATATTATATAGATCTAAAAAATTCTGATGACAAAATTATAGGCCGAGATTATTATATTAGAATTGATCGCTGGGCTGTCCAAACCAGCGTTGTATTCTTAGAAAATAATAAGCAAAATGCTCAAGTTAGAGGATTGTTTACAAAAAATGAACTATCTGAACTTGACGAAAACTATATTGAAGTGCAGCCACGCTGCTATAAATCTAGCGTTGTTAGTTAACTGGAATAAAAAAACTAAAATGAAAAGAATTATAAAATGAAAAGAATTAAAATGAAAAAAATATTTTCCTTAATAATTTTATGCTTTATTAGCGTCATTATGTTTAGTTTAAACAATACCTTTTTTGTTCAAGCTAACCAAACGGAAATTTTGCAAATTTCCAAAGGCGGCACAAACGCTAACACAGCTGCCGGAGCCTTGACAAATATTTTCGGGACTAATTTTGCTAATTATTCTGGCGTTTTGCCAGTTAATAAAGGCGGAACAACGGCCAATAATTATGAAAATGCTCAAGATAATCTTGGGCTCTCCCGATTCTATCCTTATTCATCCTGGGACGGAAATCAAGCCTATGTAAAAGTAGCCACTTTGCGAATTTACGACGAAGAAAAAGACGCTCCGGCTGATGACACTAATCAAATAATCAATATAACAGGGATGAATTCTTGGGGATCCCGTTCCTACGAAGTGATTATGTATATTACAGCCACTCAAGATATTTCTAAATCTGTCAAATATGTTTCCGCTGCTAATTACCTAGCTGCTGAAGCGGGCTATGTGGAAAGACAAGAAACAGATTTAGTAAGTGGACAAATTATAAATGTCCGCGATTATTATTTGCGCGGCCAGTCTTTTATGCACCAAATAGAAATGGGATTTATGCAAAGTTCTATAAAAAATATTCCTTTTACACGTTATCAAAACAATGCTATGCCAACCGGCTACACAACTTTTACCCCAACTAGAATAACTATTACAGTAACGACCCCTGAAAAATATAGCTAAACCATGAAACAATTTTTAAAAAACTCCCATTTTTCAAAAGGCTTTTTCGGCTTGCTAATATTTATTATTTGTTTTAGTCCTCTTTCAAGTTATGCTGCCAATTCAAGCACCATTTTGCCAATTTCTCGGGGCGGAACTAATTCCAGCACCGCAAATGGTGCAGCCACAAATATTTTAGGCGCTAATTTTGCTAATTACACAGGTGCTTTGCCTATCGCCAAAGGCGGAACTGGGGCAAGCGATATTATGACTGCTCAAAAAAATCTAAATTTCCCAGAAACTATTCAATACTCTGTCCAGGAGGCTGCAAATAAATACGTCAAAATTGCTATGATCCCCAATTTGCCTAGCTCTTTGGCAAACGTGTCCGCAGTATATCAAATTTCTGGTTTAGCAAATGACAGCGGATTTTCTGTGACAGCTTATTTATATGGCAATTCTCGCAAAGGGACTAATTTATTTTTTATGACCGACCAATGTCAAATTCAAAATCTTTATAATTTATATTATGTGAATGTTGGCAATGTAAGAAACTATTATGCTTCACCTGTGCCAAAGCCCACATCTGTCACTATTTGGCGCTTATCTACCAGCGCTTATGAGCCAAAAGTCCTGACAAAAGATTTGCTAGACACACTGCCTAGCGACGCTGTGCAAATTAGCAATTCACAAATATTTTGCTTAACTAGTTAAAATCATACCTGATAAACTTAAATTATGTCTCAAACGACTAA
>JAITRN010000022.1 GCA_031288355.1 Candidatus Opitulatrix roisinitermitis
TGAATAAAGCGATGGCTAATTGCGACAATTCCACAGGCGGCAGCGGCAATATTTCAAGCGATAACACCAATTTTTATAACACTATTTGCAGCTGGACAGGCGGAGATTTAATTTATAAAAGTTCTAATCTATATGCTATTGCCTCTAGGGGTAAAATAAAAGTGGGCAACAAAGCTTGCACCACTTCTGGGCAAGGTTATATTAACAATTCAACTACCGGAGACGGCATACCTCAAGTAGGCTGCGTTTTGCCTGATTTAGCAGCTGGCACTCATGCAGTGACCATTTCTATCGATAGCGGTTCAACTTATACAATTAATGCCGGAAATGTGGTTTATGCTGAAAATGCTAAATTATCAAATTGCGACACCACAAGTATGCAAACCTTTGGAGCTAATGCCACAAATTGCAAAGCTGCTATGCAGCAAGGGCAAGTGATTGTTTTGCGTGATTCACGCGATAATCGAAAATATCGTGTGAAAAAAATGCCTGACGGCAATGTTTGGATGATTGACAATTTAAAATATGCAAGCGGAACTTATTGGGATCCTTCTGAACAATCATATTGCACTTCATCAGGAGCTGTAAACACACATAACCCAGGAAACACAACAGCTTGTGGATATTTATATAATTGGTCTACAGCATTAACTGTTTCTCCAAGCGGTTGGTCTTTACATCCAAACAGCGACACAAAATCAGCCTATGAACTAAACATAAAAATGTTAACTGTTGCGGAAAATTCTAATGGAAACAGAAATCCAGTTTACTCCACCATTGATTACAAGAATTTTGGAGAAGGCGCCACAAAATTGCCTGCTCCTTGGTTAGGCGTCTATGCGGGCTACAGTTCTTCTTCTGGCAGCTTTAATAGGCAAGCCGAATGGGGCCTCTATTGGTCGTCTACTGAGTACAACGGTAGCTACGCATACTACTTGAACTTAACTTCTACCACCAGCTGTACCCAGTGCTTCAGCAACGGCAGCAGGAACTGGGGCTTTCCTGTTCGATCTGTTCTCTAGGTTTTCTAAGGTTTGTATTATGGTTATGGTTTAACGGTTTTAAAATTTCATGATATACTGAAAATATAATAAAAGGGTGTCCTCCGTGAGCCTTGAAATAATAGGACGCAAGCTTTAAAAAGTTAGCCTGAAAACGGGGGGTTTCACCCTTTTTATTATTTTAATTTTATTTTTATAAACTTTCTTTTTGAGAATATTAAAAGATTTTTAATTTTATAATTAGGGTTTCTAAAATTATATAAACCTAATTGGTCTTTTAATTTATCACTTAATTTATGATTCCCCATATACTCAATAAAATTTTCTTTTACCACATTGTGATTTTTGGCACTAACAATACTTTTTTTAATTGAATTTCTAATTGTTTTATATTTAGTGTTATTATTTTTCATTTCCCACTGCTTACCTGAAAAAATAAAGTCATTTGTAGACAAACCTTTATTACTTTTTGGTATAAGTCTTAATTTTGCTCCAGCGCTAGCGATATCATTATACGCCTCTATTTCATGATCTTCCAATTCATATTTTAGCTGCAATATATTTGGTATATTCTTTTTTGCAATATTTGCAATTACAGGCCTTTTAGAACTACCACAATTTCCACAGTATTTATTCACTTTTTCAGATAACATTTATATAGTCTATAATTTTTGCTATACTAAATCCATATTTTATTTTTTATTGTTGAAAACCTCCTAACCACTTTTTTCAGGAGCGAACTGCCCAAACAAATTATTACCAAGAAAAATAAAATTTTGCAATTAAAATAACATATCTTAATTCAACTAATAAAAGATAATTAACTAAAACAACTTAATTACTTTTTACCTGAGCGAACTGTTTTAAAAAATTATTACCAAGAAAAATAAAATTCTGCAATTAAAATAACATATCTTAATTCAACTAATAAAAGATAATTAACTAAAAACAATTTAACCACTTTTTTCCAAAGCGAACTGCCCCAACAAATTATTACCAAGAAAATTAATATTTTCAATGCCAAGAAAAAATATTTTTTGAGTAGTCTGAAAAAATGTGCGTAGCTTATATTAGACAAGCATTTTTTCAGCACAGTGCGTATGTTTGCGCCTGAGGTTGCGCATTATTGCGCATAACCTCAGGCTTGCAGAACAAGCGGTACTCAAAAAGTGATTTTTCTTGCGCAATTTGAAAATATTTAAATTAACAATCCGGTAATAATTTGTTGGGGCAGTGAGTGTTTTTTTTTTTTGTAAAAATTTAGATATAAGCCTTAAGAATTTTTAAGTTATGAAAGTAGGTAGTTATGTTAAATTTTACAAATTTGAAATTAAAGAAAATTAAATTAAAAAAATTAGGAACTTTAGCCATTTTTGCGCTCTTCACAATTGCCTCATTTTTAACAGGCTCTTCGGTTTCTAATGCGGCCGCGTCAGGGGCTGCTTTGCCTATCAGCTTTGGAGGCACAGGAGCAACAACACAAGCTGGCGCACTAACCAATTTAGGGATGAACAGCACCCTAAACGAAAAATCAACTAATAGTACTTTCCCATCAGCCAAAACAGTTTATAATTACATGGACAAAACAATGAATCCAGGAAATATTTCTATG
>JAITRN010000063.1 GCA_031288355.1 Candidatus Opitulatrix roisinitermitis
ATAGCCGAAAAGTTGGAAGAAAATAATATAGAAGTTATTTTAGATGATAGAAAAATATCTCCAGGCATTAAATTTAAGGATGCTGAATTATTAGGCGCGCCCTATATTTTGACTATTGGAAAAGCTTTAGCAGAAAATGCTGTGGAAATAAAAAAAAGAAATGGTGAAGCTAAAAAAGTCGTAAAATTAGATAAAATAGTTGAATATGTCAAAAAAATCGGATAAAAAAAGGCGTAATTGGGGTGAAATACCCAGCAAATTGCCGTCAGGCATTATTGACACACACGCTCATATAGATATGATTTCTGATTGGGTGGACGATATAAATCAGAATAATCTAAAAAAGAACAGACAGCCAATAGATAATCCAGCAATTCAGACAATAGCTAGAAATAGTCTAAAGTCAAATGTAATTAATTTTATACAATGTGCTTGCGATTTGCCTAAAATAAATCAACTATCAAATACTCTAGACTCTATAGAAGAGGTTATAAATCTACCATTAGGGGCCGTTGCTATACACCCTAATGAAGCAGCTTTGCATGATGGCTGGTCTAACCCCTCTCCTGATGGACTCATACCTGTTATGGAGGAAATTCATAAAACTAATAATTTAGAGTCATCGCTGGCGGCAGTGGTTGAAAAATTGGAAAATGATAAACGAATAAGAGTGGTGGGTGAAACAGGTTTGGACTTTTACAGAACTGCCGCCAGCGGATGGCCCGCCCAAATTAAATCGTTTCGTGAACATATTTCTTTAGCTAAAAATTATAATAAAGCACTGCAAATTCACGACCGCCTGGCTCATAGAGAAATTTTAGAAATTCTGCAAGCAGACATACCTCCTGAAAGAGTTATATTTCATTCATTTTCGGGCGATAGTGCTATGGCTGAATTCTGTACTAAAAAAGGCTGGTTTTTATCATATTCTGGACCAATAACTTTTAGTAATAACGAAAAATCTCAAAAGGCTCTAAAATCAACTGATTTGAATTACCTTTTATTAGAAACAGATTGTCCGTTTCTAGCTCCCGCGCCCAATCGAGGAACGCCTAATGCGCCGGTTTACACTGCTAATATAGCTTATTTTATTGCGGAATTTTTAGATTTAAATTTAGACCAATTTTGCCAAAAAACCCTATCCAACACTTTTAAAGTTTTGGACATTAGCATTTAAGAAAACCTAATGAAAACGAAAATTCTCCAAAGCAAAATTTATTTGGCTTTTCCTAGAGGCTTTTGCGCTGGGGTGACTAGGGCGGTGGAAGCAGTTGATAATTTACTAAAATTAGATACAAATAAATCCGATAATTTATATATATATCACGAAATTGTTCATAATCAATATATAATCAAAAATTTCAAAAAAAAAGGTGTTCATTTTATAAATTCACTTCGCGAAATACCTGCTGGAACAAAAAAAATAGTTATATCTGCACATGGCGCAAGTCCAGAAATATTCGCTCAGGCAAAATTAAAAAAAATGCAAATAATTGACGCTACTTGTCCTATAGTTGATTCTATTCATAAAATAATACAACGTCTATCTTCAAAAAATTATACAATTCTTCTAATAGGCCATCCTAAACATGATGAAATAATTGGCTCGCAAGGCTGGTCTCGAGAAAATATAAAAATAATTGACAGTTTAGAAACTGCTAAAACCGTTGAAATAGAAGCAAATACAAAATTAGCTTGGCTTTCTCAAACCACACTTAGTGTCAATGACACAAAAAAAATAGTTGACATTTTAAATTTAAGGTTTCCCAATATCGTGAATCCTAAAAAATCTTGTATTTGCTATGCTACACAAAATCGTCAAAACGCTGTGCAGGCTTTAGCAGATAAGGTTGATAAAATAATTGTTATAGGATCTAAAAATTCATCAAATACACAAAGACTCTATGAAATAGCTAGTTCTTTAGCTCCCTCTTATCAAATAGATGATGAAAAACAAATTAAAGGAAATATGTTAGCTAAAAATATAGGTATTACTGCTGGAGCTTCTGTGCCTAATATTTTAATAGAAAAAGTTATTAATAAAATTAGCCAAAAAGTTCATATTATACAGATATCTGAAAATACAGCAATTGCAGAAACGCTAAAATTCCCGCCAGTGAAATTCTAATATTTTTTTATTTAAATTTCTAACAAGACATTTTTTGGATTTAATATATAATATTAATAGAAGGATTTTTAAGTACAAAAAAAGGAGAATTAAATGAGCACAAAAACATTGAATATGAAGCCGTTAGAGGATAGAGTAGTAATTGAGGTAGGGGAGGACAAAAAAGAGGTTACGACTGGATTCATAATTCCTGAAGACGCTAAAGAAAAACCGCAAGAAGGCGAAATTGTGGCAGTTGGTCCTGGAAAAATTCTTGAAAACGGTAAATTGGCTCCTGTTGGTCTAAAAGTAGGTCAAAGAGTTATATATTCTAAATATGCCGGAACTGAAATAAAATATAATTCAAAAGAGTATTTAATTATTTCTGCTAAAGATATATTAGCGACTGTATAATATACCTAAATTTTTTGATTGTTTAATTTATTATTTGAATCACCTAATTTGTATAGATCTTTTACAATAACTATATAAAGCCATACTACTAAAATATTTCTAATAGACAAAATAGAGACGCTTAAGGCATGCCAATTAGAATAACCTAACAACATATCATATGTTGTTGGAAAAATAAGTTGAGTAAAAATTGCTATAAATATAGCTATTGTCGACGGAAATATCCATTTCTCCTTTGTTTTTAGCGACAGCGCATAAGCAAAAAAAGGCAATAATGCTGTATAATATTGAGGCGAACCCACTTTATTAAAAACTATTAAAGATAGAAAAATAGCTAAACCGCCAGTTAACACTAATTCATCCATATTGGTTTTCCTGGCTCTAAAAATAAGATACAACATAAATAGTACAGCAATTATGAGCAAATAGTTTAAAATACTTGATATAATGTTGCATACAGGGGTAATTATCTCATTTGTGAAAATCAGGCTATTATAAGTTATATTATGCACTTGAAAAATGGTGTTCCATATCATAGAGGGTGTTGCCAAAATTGATTCTATTTGTAGATTTCGGCCTGTTTGATAAATTAAAAAACTTACCACATTGACAGGGTTTTGACAAAAAAATGCTAAAACGACAATAGGAATTGTTGTGATAATTGCTATTGCTAAAATTGGCTTTATTTTTTTTCTAGCAGCAAATAATAATGGTATAAAATTAGCTCCTATAAAAACTTTTATCCAAGCCGCCGCTGTAAACCAAGCAGATGATACAACTGAATTTTTGCGTAATGCTATAAATCCATAAAGTCCGAAAGCTGCTGCAACACAATCTATTCTTGAAGAAAAAACTGGTCCTAAGGCTAACATAAACAAAGGAATAAAAAAACACCCCCCATAGCCTAAATTTATAATATCTTTTATATTGTTAGAAACAATATCTTTTTTTTCTTTATCTATATCCAACCATAAAAGTCTTATAGCTATAGCCCAAAAAAGTGTCATTAATAAATACCATAATAATTTAAAAAGAAATAAATTTTGATAGGTTGGCAATCCTGCTATAAGCATTGGTAAAAAAGCATAAGGCGGATATACGCTATTTTCATTAATAATAGGCCATATATTGAATTGCGTTCCTCGATCAATCCAAAAATGATATAATTTTAAATCACCAGAAGCGGTGTAGGTATTAGACCCAAAAGGTTCATTGGCAAAATATAAATAAATTTGAACTAATATAAAAAACACCCAAAGCGTTTTATATCTATTATTACAACATAAAACATAAAGATCTTTTAGCTTTGAAAGGGCAGATTTAGCCTTATTTTGTATAGTAATACTAAATCTGACATAATATTCCTTATCGGCTTTTTTCATAAAAGTCTTTATTTGTTTATATAAGCTGATTTATTTATAAACCCCTGTGTATTTTGCCTGATTCCAATAATTTCAGCCTTTCGTTAAGAGTTTCTTTTAACTCTTCCTCTGAACGGCGATCAATTAACATTTCCCAATGAGACTTAGATCTATTATGTTTTTTCTTTCCTTCATAATTTGTGTTACCTTTAACATAAGCCATTTTCCCACAATAGCATTCCCAAATTGGCGGAACTTCTGCTTCGGCTGAAAATGGTAAAATAGTAACATGTTTATTAGGACATATATATTCAACTTCATATCTTGCAGCAAAATTTATTGATTCATCCGTTTCTAGGGATTTTCCGCCAATTGCTAAACCTTTAAAAGAGCTATCTGCCATTTTTATTCTCCTTTTCCATAAAATAAGTGTTTTAACTGAATCAAACGATGTTTAATGCCGATTTTTGTTGTCATAAGTATAGCCTCAATAATTATATTATTATTCATTTTAGATTCCCCTAATTGCCTTTCAATAAATGTTATAGGCACTTCAACAATTTTTCCGCCTTTATATATTATTTTTGATGTGTTGTCTATTTGAAAACCAAAACCTTTTGTAGTGATATTATTCAAATTAATATATTTTTCAAATACTCTTTTACGATAAATTCTAAAACCAGCTGTAGGATCATTCACTCCAAGCCCCATAATAAAATTTGACCATAAAGAGCCTCCTCGCGATAAAACAATGCGCGATTTTGGCCAATTAATTGTTGAACCGCCTTGTACCCAACGGCTGCCAATAACTAAATCAATATCGGGGTCAGATTCAATAACATCAACTAATTTTGGTAAATCACATGGTCTATGAGAGCCATCTACGTCCATTTGTATAAACAAATCATAACCTTGACTCAAGCCCCATTTAAAAGCTTCTGTATAAGCCATTCCTAAACCATTTTTAGTTTCACGATGTAATACATAAATTTCTTTATTTTTTTTGGCGAATTCATCGGCTATTTCACCTGTTCCGTCAGGACTATTATCATCAATAATTAAAATAGAAGTGTTCTTGTCCATATATTCTTTAATTTCTTCAATTATAACAGGTAAAGTTTCCACCTCATTATATGTTGGAAATATTATTAGCTTTTTTTCCATATATATATTCTACCACAAACACCTAAAACGGTCAGACAAATAGTTAAGATTAAAATCAGCTTTTCTAAAGCGGGCTCTATATCTAAATATGGAGGTTTTTGGCTATTTAAAGGCAAATCTGCTATAAAAGAATCAGAGGTATAAAGTGATGTTTTATGCTCCACTACCCCATTTGGATTTATAGTGGCGCTTATGCCAGATAAAGATGATATAATTGCTGATTTTCTGTTTTCCACAGCTCTAAATTGCGAAATTTGCAATTGACCGGCACTTTGAGGGGTAAAACCAAAATTAGAGTTATTTGATGGGAAAAAGAATATATTAGCATTAGATTTAACCGCTTCAGAAATTAGTGATGAATCAAATATTTCAAAACATATTTTTACTCCTATATTAGCATTTTCTAGTTGTAAATTATTTTTAGCTAAACCTGTGGAAAAATCAACAATTTTATTTATATCCTTATTATCAAACAAACTCCAAAAATCGCGCTGAGGAATATATTCTCCAAACGGCACTAAATGCTGCTTATCATATCTATTTACTATACCTCTATTATTAGGCTCAACAATAAATACACTATTATATTGCTGTTTTGCGCCGTCTTTTGCATTATAATTATTTGCTCCTATTATAAACGGTTTGCTGACTTCATTAACAAAAGATTGCAATTGGGCCATTTTGTTTTTATTATTCAAAGGATCAAAACCTATTGCAGATTCTGACCAAAAAATTGCTTTTATTTTATCTGAGGATTCTTTATATTTAGGGCTATTTATAAGCTTTTTAGTGGCCTGCAAATTATTTTCAAAAGAATCGGTTGAAATATTTTGTGCTCCGGCCTTATGAATGTCCATATTTCCTTGAACAACAGCAAAACTAAAAACAGAAGAATTTTCTATAGGGTGCAGCAAATTTAGAATACTTCCTAGAAAACTAACAACTCCTATTATAATTATCAGCCAAACAGCTTTAATTAATCGTAAACTAATAATTCGAACTGCTAAATTATATAATAAAACTCCTAAAATAGCAACAACAAAAACAACGCCTATTTGTCCTATATAATAAGATAATTTGCCAATCGGCGAAGAACTTTGTGTGTAAGCAATTGAAGCCCAAGCAAACCCGCCTAAAGGATAATTGCATCTTGTATAATCACACGCAGTGTATAAAATACTAAAACATATTCCATTTATAAAAGGGTTTTTATTAATAATAGATATTTTTTTAACAACTGTCCAAACAAAACCTAAAATTGCAAAATACAATGCTTGAAATATCGCTAAAACAATTTGACCTTCTATTTTGTAGGCCACAGCTATAAATTGTAAATTAATTATAAAAAAAGATAAGGCAAAAATAAAACAATATAAACTATTTTTCCAAACATTCGACTCTTTTTTTAAAATAAAATAAAGTATAGCTAAAACAATAGGTGCTAAAAAATAAAAAGAAAAATCTGGAAAAGCGCTTGATAAAACTATTCCATCAACCGCGCTTATAATTATAGATATAAAGAAAAACACTTAATCTAGTTTATTATCGTTTATAGTCTGCAAAACTTTTGGCGGCATAATTATATCTAAGGCTTTAGGGATTATTTTTATCTCTAAAGGTGTTTGACCGACCGCTTCTCCGTCAGCTTGTATAACGGGCGGTGTTTGATCATCGTCACTAGGCTCTATAATTATTTTTTTAGCCTTTATTCTGGTGACAGCTTTAGGGCTTATTCTTATACCTATCATAGCTTTTGCAAAAATATATATAGCTCGTAAAGCCGAAATTCCCGAAGAATACATAATATCAAAAAACCCATCTGTTGGATCCGCTTCGGCGCAAATTTTTATACCATTTCCATAATAAGAAGTATTACAAATTGCTAAAAGCTCTAATGGCTTGGTTATTATTTGATCATTAACTGTTATTTTATAACCATAATGAGGCAAATTAGCTAATTGAAAAAATGAAGCTGATAAATATCTCATAGCGGCTGACGGTATTGGTGAAAGATTAGCCATATTACTTATTGCTGCATCTACCCCGCCGCACAAAATCGAGACAAA
>JAITRN010000001.1 GCA_031288355.1 Candidatus Opitulatrix roisinitermitis
TTCAACTGAAGGTTTATGCACTGGCAGAATGTTTTTGTTTTCAGAAGTAAGTGATGTAGTCGTCTTGTAAGAAATTTTAGATTCGATAATTTAATGATTTTTCAATTCAATTAGTAAAAGCTTGTTAAACAAAAACAATTTACCATTTTTTACCCAAGCGAATTAATTTTTCAATTCAATTAGTAAAAGCTTATTAAACAAAGACAATTTAATCACTTTTTCCAGGAGCGAACTGCCCCCAAAAAATTATTACCAGAAACAATTAAAATTCTACAACGGAGGCAAAAAATTAATTTTGAAGAGTATGACTCGGCCAAGTGCGCAATTCCCCACAAAATTAGAAATTTTGCGGGGGACCCCGCAGCACCTCCGCGCTCGAAAAATTGTTATTTTTTGCGAAGGCTGGAGAATTTTTAAATTTAACATTTGAGTAATAATTTTTTGGAACAGTGAGCGTTTTTTTTTTTTTGTAAAAATTTAACTATGAGCGAATTGTTTAATATCAGAAAATTGTTTAGTATCAGAAAAATAGGCATTAAAAAAGTTGGAGTCTTAGGTATTGCCTGTCTTTTTGGCATTACTTTATTTTTGAACGGTTCAATTTCCGCCAACGCTTCTGCTTCACAAACAGTTTTAGGAATTGCTAAAGGCGGCACAAATGCTAATACTGTTCAAAATGCTCAAAAAAATTTAGGCATAACATATTCTCTTTTTTCAGATAAAAATGATCAAGTTTTTCCAAGTGCTAAAGCAGTTCACGACTTTTTAGATTTTCGTTTAACCAATAAACTAACAGTCGGAGGCGAAACAGGCAATGTAGCTCAATGTCTTTTAACCACCGATTGCCTGAAAGCATCTAATTGGAAGCAGGGCAAAATAAACACAGAACAAAATTGGTGGACTACTCATTACCAAAATGAATCATCTAATTTCTTTATGACAGGCCCAGTAGGTGCTATTGTAACAGGCTGTTCAGCTACGCAAAACTGCGGAGATGCTTCTAATTGGGGTCCTTTAAAAAGCGTGCCTGGTTCCGCAGGCTATATTCCGACAATTACTTATGGTGAGGGAAAATTTATAGGGGTTTCCGGAGCAAGAATTTCTCAATGTTTAGCAACCACTGATTGTTCAGATGCAAATAGTTGGAGTTCGCAGAAGAATTTAGCCGGAATAACTGACCAAATGATAGGTTCAACTTATGGTGAAGGATACTTTATAATTGTTGGACGGCTAAACAAAGTTACAGGCTGTTTGGCGGCTTTGGATTGTGGTGATCCCGCTAATTGGTCTTCTCCGGGGAATATCCCATCTTCCTCTTCCGCTGAATTCCGAGGAGTTGCTTATGGCGAAGGAAAATTTGTGGCAGCTGGGGGAAGAATACTAGCTCAATGTATTCAAACAAATGACTGCCGACTTGGGCAAAGTTGGCAGTCAATATTTCCAGTCGAAAATATTGGATTTTGGGAAGTTAGCTATGCTAACGGTCAATTTATTGTTGTCGGACATGATTATGGTGTTGTTAATGGCGTTATTTATAGATGTTTAGCAACCGCTGATTGTTCTAATATAAATAATTGGGCTACTATAACTATCCCGAATGATAATTTTAGATATGTGATTGTTGCCAAAGACAAATTTGTGGCTGGCGGGAGAGCAGGCAAAATTCATACTTGTTATATTACCTTGAATTGCGGCTTAGAGGAATCATGGCAACATATGGATGAAAGTCTTGGATTTGATATTTACTCACTTGCTTATGGCGGCGGTATCTAAAATGTATCTAAAAGTTTCTGAAATATTCTAAAAAATACCCCAAAAGAATAGTAAAATTATTCTATGGTCAAATTGTTCAAAAAAATCAAACTGTTCAAAAAAATAACTCTCAAAATCGTTATTTTGTCAATTATTGTAGTGAGTCTATTAGCTATCAGCGGTTTAATGACTTGGCAAAACTGGAATAACCGGCAAAAAATATCCAATCTAGAGGAGCAAATAAATAATATTTATAAAGGAAATCAACAGTATATCAAAGACCATCCTGAATTTTTAGGCGAAACTCCTGAAACCCCTGAAACTGTCGAAAACCCTTTCTCTATAAACGGTGTGATAATTGCTGATAAAAAACATCCTTTGCCAAAAGATTATAATCCTGGCGAAAATCCTGAAGCTGTTGAACATTTAAAAGAACTGATTGCCGCTGGACAAAAATCTAACGATAAATATGCTTCGCATTTAGTTTCCGATTATAGCGGTTTTAGAAATTATGACTACCAAATGGGAGTTTATAACGAATATATAGCCGAAAACGGCAAACAATTTGCCGACGATTTTTCTGCTCGGCCTGGCTACTCTGAACACCAAACCGGATTAGCTTTTGATTTAAGAGTGGCTGGCGGCACTTTGTATAGAGGGGATGACAAGGCTTATGATTATTATAATGATTGGGTGGCGCAAAATGCTCATAATTTTGGCTTTATTGTTCGCTACCGAGACCAATGGCAGGATTCAACTGGATATAAAGGCGAACCTTGGCATCTAAGATATTTAGGACAAGCCTTAGCCACAGAAGTTTTTAAAAGCGACAAGCCGTTAGAAGATTATTTAACCATTAGCGGGGGCAACTACGCCAAAAACTAATTCATATACACTTTTTTTAAAGACATAGACGAGTCTATTGAAAAGTTCTTTGGCGACGGGGCTTTATTGTCGTTGAACAAAATCTCGCCTAATTTAGCTACCATTATTCCATTATCTGTGCAAAGTTCAACCGGCGGAATAAATAGCTGATAATCTAATTCTAAACATCGTTTTTGCAGCAAATTTCGCAAATTTGAGTTTGCCGAAAAACCTCCGCCTATACAAATTGTTTTAATATTAAAATATTGAGCAGCATCTAAAGTTTTTTCCACTAAAACATCTGCTACTGCCTTAGATAAAGAGGCAATAATATCATATTTGAATTTAGAAAAATCAGAATTTTTTTTAGAATTTAATTTATCCGAATTAGCTCCAATATATCTAGCCACAGCAGTTTTTAGTCCAGAAAAAGAAAAATCAAATCTGTGTTCGTCCAAATGCTTTTTTTGTGTATAGCCTTTAGGAAATTGCACAAAGTTCTCATCGCCTTTTTTAGACATTTTATCCATTTGAGGTCCAGCTGGATAATCTAAACCTAGCAATCGACCAATTTTATCAAAACACTCACCAGCAGCATCATCAGTGGTTGATCCAATAATTTCAATTGTTTTATCAGCAACTTTAACAATTGCTGTATGCCCCCCAGAAACCACTAAACCGATAAACTCATTCGAAAAATTAGCAAAAGCTAAACTGCTAGCAAAAATATGAGCCACCACATGATTTACGCCAAAAAGCGGACGGTTAATAGAAAGGGCTAAACCTTTAGCAAAACTAACACCTGTTGCCAAACAGCCTGCTAAACCTGGACCAGCGCTAACAGCAATTACATCTATTTCATTAGAATTTATATTAGCTCTATTTAAAGCCCTATCAAGCGTCGGTCGCAAAGCTTCTAGATGGGCCCTTGAAGCAATTTCGGGAATAACTCCGCCAAACCGTGCATGTTCATCTACCGATGAAGCAATTTCATTAGCCAAAATTTGCCCATTTTGCAAAATACCTATACCTGTTTCGTCACAAGTTGATTCAATTCCTAAAACGGTTAATTTGTTCAACTGTGATTTATAAGACATTTTATATATAAATTAAATAAGTTTTTTTGAATTTAGACCTTCTGTGTAAAGCGGCAAATTCATTAATTTTTTTTCTAAATAATCAGGACTAGCTCCATCAAATAATATTTTATGAACACCAGACACAATCGGCATAGGGACAATATATTCATGAGCTAATTCTAAAGCAGCCTTAGCAGTCATGCAGCCTTCTGCCACGCCATTTAAACGTTTTTTAGCCTGTTCAAAACCTAAACCTTTTCCTAAATTCAGACCAAAAGAATAATTGCGAGAATCCGATGACAAACAAGTGGTGATCAAATCGCCGACTCCAGCCAAACCATAAAAAGTCTTGGCCTGAGCCCCCATAGAAACGCCTAACCGCATAATCTCTTCTAACCCTCGAGACATAATAGCTGATTGAGCATTAAAGCCATAATTTCTTCCATTAGCCACCCCAATAGCCAAAGCTATAATATTTTTCAACGCGCCGCATAATTCCACTCCTAACACATCTGATGATGCAAAAGGTCTAAAATATTGTGTAGCCACAGCCTGACTTATCTGTTTTACTACCTCATTTGATTTACCTGCGACCACTGTAGCTGTGGGCTTTTTGTCTAATACTTCACCAGCTAAATTGGGTCCTGAAACAGCAGCAACTCTGGTCTTATCAAGTAATAACACTTCACAAATAATTTGAGTCATAGTTTTGTTGCTTGTTAGTTCAATGCCTTTTGAAAGAGAAACACAAACTGTGTCCTGGGAAATAAAACTCTTAACATTGGCTAAAACGTCTCTCAAATGTTGTGAACTAACACAGAAAAACAGACAATTTTTTCCAGAAACCGCTTCCTGCAAAGAATTAGTCGCAATAATTTTTTCACTAAACTTTTTATCTAAATGGCGTTTATGAATATGTTGGGAATTCATATTTTCAACAACATCTACTTCCCTATCCCATAGCATAACCTCATTATAATTAGCTGTTAAAATATTTGCAAAAACACTTCCCCACGCTCCGCCTCCGACAACCGCGACTTTTTTAAACATCGTTTTTCTCCTTTCTAATTTCACGCACTTCTTTTAATAGTTTATCTATTTCACAACGCATTTTTTTAGTCAAGCCCTCAACAGACTCTTCATAACTAAATTTTAATTGTGGACCAATCAACACGCGCAGCCTTCCTTTCACAAAATCGCCAGCTGCCGGAATAATGCAAACCGAAGGGCAGGATAAAGCTAATCTAGCAGCACCTGTTTTAAATTTCAAAAGTTCACCATTTTTTATTTTTGAGGTCGTTCCCTCTGGGAAAATAACTATATACTCATTTTGGCGCAGCTGTTTTTTAGCAATATTTAAACTATTTTTAGCTTTTGAAGAATTTCTTTCCACCGGAATTGCCTCTATAAAATTCAAAAAACTTTTCAAAATAGGCACTTTCGTTTTCCACAAACTAACCTTAGCAAATATTTTAGGATATCTTCCTATTTTAACACCCGCAAATGCAGCTGCCGGCGCGTCCAAATTTCTTATATGGTTGCAAATAAAAAGCACAGGTCCTTTTTTAGGAATATTATCTAAGCCATAAAACTTTATTCTAGTTAAAATAAAATAAATTCCAAAAAGGATTTTTCCTATAATAAAATAGGCTATTTTATAGTCAAAACTTTTTTTCATGAACTATATTTATTTACTTCTTTAAATGCTCTTTGTTTATCTCTGTCGTCTTGCTTTTGTTTCAAGCTTTGTCTTTTATCATAAAGTTTTTTGCCTTTAGCTGTGCCTATTTCCAATTTAAAAAAACCTCTTTTTTCATATAATTTTAAAGGCACAACAGTTATGCCCTTAGTTTCCACAGCTTTTTGCAATTTTCCTATTTCGCGAGCGTGCAGCAATAATTTTCGTTTTCTTACTGGATTGTGATTAGTCCAGCTGCCTTGAGAATATTGCGATATATGAGCATTTTCCAAAAATGCTTCTCCTTTTGAAAACCCTATAAAAGAATCTTTAAAGTTAACAGATCCTGCCCGAATAGACTTAACTTCTGTGCCTAACAAACTCATTCCAGCTTCATATTTATCTAATATAAAATAATCATGATAAGCCTTTTTATTTTGAGCTATTATTTTGCTGCCCTGTTTTCTATTTGATTTATTAGACGACTTTTTCACAATACTAAAAACCTAAAACTATATTTATTTTTAAAGTTGATTAGCAAAATTTTTATAAGCTTGCAGAGCCTGAGCAAAAACCTGATGCATATCAAAATACTTATATTCTCCTAATCTGCCTCCGAATATAACGCCTGGCTCTGCCTTCGCGTTTTGCTGATATTTAGCATAATTGTCAGCATCTTGCGGAGTGTTCACTGGATAGTAAGGTTCATCATCCTTTTCAGCAAAACGCGAAAATTCCTTTACTATAACAGTTTTATCAGATGGATAATTTCTTTCTGGATGAAAATGTCTAAATTCCAAAATTCTGGTGAAAGGCTGATCTAAATCCGCATAGTTCATAGCACCTATACCCTGATAATCGCCCGTATTTTCAATAGATTTTTCAAAATCTAGCGTTCTCCATCCCAGCTGCCCATATTTATAATTAAAGTATTTATCTATTGGTCCAGTATAAACAATAGGCATTTTCCCTACAGTATTCTTTTTCGAAAAAACAAAATTTTCATCAAAAAAATCAGTTGATAATTTAATATCTATTGACTTTTCTCTAACCATATTTTCAAATAATTTAGCATAGCCCTCTTCTGGCAAACCTTCATATTTATCATTAAAATAGCGATTGTCATAATTATAACGGACTGGTAAACGTCTAATTATAGAAGGATCTAGCAGTTTAGGGTCCGTCTGCCATTGTTTAGCTGTATAATTTTTTATAAAAGCTTCATAAAGCGAGCGGCCTATCAACGAAATGCCCTGTTCGTCAAGATTAGTTGGCTGTTTATTAGCCAATTCTTGAGCTTGTTTTTTAATTACGCCCCGAGCCTCGTCTGGCGTATAAGACGCTCGAAAAAACTGATTAATAGTCCCTAAATTTATCGGCATAGGAAATACTTCATTTTTATAAGTTGTATAAACTCTATGGACGTAATTTGTAAATTTAGAAAATTGATTAACGTATTCCCAGACCGCGTCATCACTTGTATGAAATAAATGAGCGCCATATTTATGAACTTCTATGCCAGTTTGTTTATCAAATTCAGAATAAGCATTTCCGCCTATATGATTTCGTTTGTCAATAATTAACACTTTTTTGCCATCTCTAGCCGCTTTTTGAGCGAATGTCAAACCGAAAATTCCAGCTCCAACAATTAATAAATCGTAATTATCTAACTCGTTGTTTGTAAAATCAGACATATCTAAATTATAGCAGTTTATAAGCCTATAAATCTACTATTTAAGCTGTTCTCTAGCAATACGACCTTTTATTATTGACCAAATAGCCCATACTATTAAAACTGCTAACTCCACCCCTGCAAAAACTAATGTAATTTCACCAGCCTGCCATAATCCATCAACCCCAAAATATCTAAGACTTGACTTGCCTATAACTCCTGATGAAAAGAAAAAAAGCCCTGCTAAAAAAACAAAATTCAAAAATAACGAAATTAGACAACATATAAACGCGGCAATTATGCGATTAATTAATTCAGGAGTATAAAGCTGAGCTAAAGTATCGCCAAAATTAAAACGCTCAATCTTCAAAACATTTTTCTTTTCTTTAATAAAATTAATTCTATAATTAGATTTTTTTGTCATTTTTATAATAGCTGTTGCAGCCCATATAGGAATTAACAAAAAAGGCGCCAAAACTATTAAAAAAATTAAATGCATAGAATTATTAGTCGGATATATTGCCAAAAAAGGCGCTGCTGGGGCCAGAGCTTGACTAGATTCCCAAAGAGAAAAAGGGGTGGTGTATTGAAAACTAACTCCGGCATGTGTAAACCAAGCTGATGTCAGGAAAATTAGATTAGGCAAATATGCTATCTGAATAAATATCAACCCTATAACTGAGATAAAAGAAATATTTAATAAACTATAAACTGCTGAAATTTCTCTAAACGATAAAATAGACCATAAAGCGAAAATCAAACAAGAAAAAATCCCCATAAAACACAATGTCGCAGCTGATATTCTTAGACCAAGACGAACAAAATTAGGAACAGCTTTAAATTTTTTAGAATATCTAATAGTTTGAATAATGCCTGCTCTGCTGCGCAAATAGACCGCAAATTGCCCCAAAAACAAAATAAAACTGGGCAATAATAAAATTTTTATAACCAATTCTTGTCCGATAATTTTATTAGAAACGCAAACTATAATTGAAATTGTTGATTGAACAATAAAAGATATTAACAAAATGCTAAAATCTATTTTTTTAATTTGTTTAGCACATATATAAGAAAACAACATAAATAAAAACGTTATAAAAAGTGGCACTAAATATACAGTTATTCCCCCCAATGATAATGACAGCCCAAATGGCAAAAAATATAGACTAAAACTCAAACTAAAAATATATTGCCAAAAAGGAGTGTCTGAACTAATAGCTGGAGGGGATGAAATAATTATAAAAGCCAAAATAATAAAAGTCAAAGCGTAGCATAAAAATGCAGTTTTGCAGGCTAATTTCACGCCTGACAGAATTTTATCTCTCATTTTAACAATATCTGTAATATTAGTATTTATTGTAGAAGCCATATTTTGACTTAAAGCTATTATTATTATTATTGGTATATTTATTATTTTCAAAAACTCGATTTATTTTCAAATCTGAATCTATATCATTTATATAAGGTGAAATAGTTAAATGAGTCACCTGACCCCAAACCAAGCGACTTGTCGCCCAGGTTAAATAAAGTCTCTCCTTGGCTCTGGTAACGCCAACATAAGCTAAACGCCTTTCTTCATTTAGTTCTTCCAAGCTATCCATTGAAAGCCTGCTAGGAGTTGTTCCGTTTTCTAATCCCATAAAAAACACTATTGGATATTCTAAACCTTTAGCCGAATGTAAAGTCATAAGCGTCACAAAACCGCTATCTTTGCTCGCTACAGGCAAAGCATCAGTGTCTGACATAAGAGCCAGCATTTCCAAAAACTTGGCTAATGTTGGAACAGGAGCATCGTCCTTCCAGCTCTTAGCGACATTAACAAAAGCCTCAACATTTTCTAAACGAACTTGATCTTGTGGATCAGTGGAAAATTCAAAATATTGCCGTATGCCGCTTTTTTCAACAACATCGTTTACAAATGAAACAATATCTGTGGCTGTTTTTGAATTAGAAATATCATCAGCAGTTATTTTTGCAAATCTAAGCATTTGCATAAAATCCTGAAATTTGCGTTTAGCTGCCGAACCTAAATCAGTTATTTCTTCGGCTCTATTTAAAGCATCAAAAAAAGAAATATTATTTAATTTGGCAAATTGAGCAACTTTTTCAACACTAGTTTTGCCAAGCCCTCTTGCAGGAAAATTTATAATTCTAAATAAACTAATATCATCAGCTGGATTATTCACAACTTTCAGATATGCCATAATATCTCGAATCTCTTTTCTGTCATAAAATCTTGTGCCGCCTAAAATTTTATAAGGAATTGCTCTTTCTAATAAAGCTTGCTCTATTGGGCGGCTCATAGCATTGGCCCTATAAAAACAAGCTATATCTTTCGGTTTATAACCTTCAATATTAACTAAGCGCTCTATTTCACTTGCAATAAATTCAGCCTCAGCTTCGTCATTATCAGTTTTGCAAATCACTATTTTTTCACCAACTCCTAAATCGGACCAAAGCTTTTTTTTGTTATGCGAACTAATATCTTTTATTATTGAATTTGCGGCTTGCAAAATAGTATTCGTTGAACGGTAATTTTGATTTAAAATAACAGTTTTTGCATCTGTCCAATCAGCTTCAAATTCTTGAATATTCCTTATATCAGCGCCTCTAAAAGAATAAATTGACTGGTCTGTATCGCCAACAACTGTTATGTAATTTTCTGGACTATATAAACTTTTTAAAAGCATATATTGGGCAATATTTGTGTCCTGATATTCATCCACAAAAATATATTTAAATTGTTGACGGTATTTATTCGCAACTTCGCCAGAATTGTTAAAAAGATCTATTGTTCGTAAAATAATGTCATCAAAGTCTAATGCATTAGCCATTCTTAATCTATTATTATACATTTTAAAAACATCATATAACAATTTTTCAAAACAATAGCCTTCTGCTTCCTCTGGCTCAGACATTTCAGACTTCAAACTGCTAATTTCAGACAAAAAAGAATTAGGTCTAAATCTTTTATCATCAACTGCTAAATCTCGCAAAATATTTTTTATTAATTGCAAAGAATCTGAAGTGTCATAAATCACAAAATTTGAAGCTAACCCTGCTTTGTCATGCTCTTTTCGCAAAATTCTCAAACAAGCAGCATGAAATGTGTGAGCCCATATAGCGTTAGCATCTTTTTTTGTGTTAAACAATATTTTATATAAACGCCGTTTCAGCTCAGATGCTGCTTTATTTGTGAAAGTAATTGCTAATATTTGCCATGGTTCAATGTTTTTGTGTCGCAAAATATGAGCAATTCTATAAGTTATAACTCTAGTTTTTCCAGAACCTGCGCCAGCTAAAACTAAAAGACTCTTTCCTTCATATTCAACAGCTGCTTTCTGTTCAGAATTTAAAGGAGAAAAATCTTTTGACATATATTTAATTATAGCATTTATTTTATATGCATTTAACACAACCTATAAGAAAACAAAAATAAATAATTGAATTAAATAATACTTACAAAATAAGGACAGAATACTAGTTTTCAACAATCTAATATTAGAAATTTGACTTTTAAATTACCTAAATGTCAAAATTAAAATTATGAGTGAGAAATTGCTAAATTCAGTCTACAAACAAAGCAACGGGGTTTTCACTGACAAACAAAATTTTCATGATTATAATCTAAAAAATTTAACCGCTATTACCCAAAAAGATGCTCTAAATTTTTCTCCTAAAACCAAAAGACGCTCTCTTTTATCTTGGAAAACTTTTCTGCCAACGGCTTTGGCAATTAGTTTGATCTTTGCAGGTGTTATAATTGCTTTTACCACATCCAATCCAACAAATGATTCTGCTACACAAATAGGCTCTTTGAATGACAACAATTCTAGCAACGATAACACAAACAGTTTATCAGCCTTGCAAAATGCCAAAATTTTTATTGATATTCAAGGTGAAATTAATAAACCTGGCGCTTATGAGCTGCCGGGCGGCTCAAGAATAAGCGACGCTATAAAATTAGCTGGTGGGTTAAAAAAAGACGCTGACACTCAGGCTTTTAACCAAGCCCGAAAACTTCAAGACGCAGAACAAATATATATACCTAAAAAAGGCGAAAATAATTCAAATACATCTGAATTGACGCAAAATTCAGATAACTCTTCGCAGCAAAACACCGCTGGAGGCATAAATATCAACACTGCAACATTAACCCAGCTAGATACTCTAAATGGAATAGGTCCTGCTATAGCTCAAAGAATAATTGACTACAGAATTTCTAATGGCTCTTTTTCATCCATAGAAGATATAAAAAATGTTAAAGGGATTGGGGAGTCAATTTTTGAGAAAATAAAAAACCAAATAAGGGTTTAAAAAATCATAAATTTCAATAATATATGTTAGATTTTAGACTATTTATTCCAGCGGTCATATTATGGTTAAGTGCTTTAATAATTATGCTAAAATAATACCTAGCTGCCTTTTTGTAGTTCTAATAATAATTCTATTTACTTTTTCTTTATCTATTCAAAACAATCTTTTAAAATCCAATTATATTAGTCTATTAGCAAAAAACTCAAAAAATTATTCTGGCAGCGGTCAAATAGTTTCTGACATAAACGAAACAAAAAAATTTGGATCTAAAAATTGTTTATTTTCCATTAAAACTGCCGAAGGATTTTATCTATATGCCGAAGCACAAAATCTAGGCTGCGAATTAAAATATCATGAAGAAATAACTTTCACAGGCAAGCTTGGCCCTTATGATTATAAAACGCTATCTTCCGATCCGTCAGCCAAATACGCCGCTAGAATAAACATAACTAATTTAAAAATAAGTAAATTAACTAGCGGAGTCGACTATATAACAAATTCAGTCAGAACTTCTTTTATCGAAACAGTTGACAAATTGCCTGAAATAAGCCGAATGTTGGTTCCAGCTATGGCAATAGGTTATACAAATAATTTTGATAGTAATCTATCAGATATTTTTAAAGTATCCGGATTAACCCACCTTGTGGCTATTTCAGGAGCCCACTTTGTTATAATAATTTCATTAATAGGACTTATCTTTTTATCTTTAAATATTGAAAAAAGATTAACAGCAATAATTGAAATTATAAGTATTTTTGCTTTTGCTGCACTAGTTCACCCCACGCCGTCAGTCTTACGAGCTGGCTTTATGGGGATTATTGGACTCATAGGGCTAATTTTGCAACGCAGGACTTTTTCATTAACAGCTTTGTCGTTTGCTGTCATTATTCTTTTAATAATGGACCCTTATTTGGCAACATCCTACGGCTTTGCTATGAGCTGCTCGGCCACTGCTGGAATTATATTATTAGCGCCCCATTTAGCAGAAATTCTATCAAGATTCACCAATCGAACATTAGCCGAAATTGTAAGCGTCACACTATCAGCTCAATTTTTCTGTGGTCCGATAATTATTTTAATATACCCCTATTTTACGCCTTACTCTCTAATAGCTAATTTTCTAGTGACGCCTTTTGTGGCGCCAGCAACAGTTTTAGGAGTGACAGCCGCCCTTCTTTCTCCGTTCGTTCCACAATTTTCATATATAATTTCTTATATAGCCGGAATTTTTTGCTACCCTATTTATTTAATTGCAAAACTGATAAGTAATTTTCCTTTTGCTAAAATTGACTTTTTCACAGGATTATTAGGTAGTATAATTTTGATTTTAATAAATATATTTATTTGGCTCACTATTTCCGGAAAAATTTGGAATATTTGCTATATACATATTAAAAAAGCTGTGCCGGCAAAAATTGAATCAAAATTATCACTAGCTAGAGTTGATATATTAGAAAAAATCAAACACTATAAAATAATATTTTTGCGCCGCAAAATTCTCAATTTTTCTTTAACAGCGTTAATTTTTCTTCCTTTAATAATTGCCAGCTCTATATCTATACCTAAATTTTTTACAAAGCAAATAGACCAGAATTGGAGAATAGCGGCTTGTGATATAGGTCAAGGCGATTCCAGTGTAATTAAAACTGGCGAAAATTCGGCCATTGTTATAGATACAGGACCTGAAGACTCAAAAGAAAACGGATGTCTAAATGATTTAGGCATAAAAACAATTGACTTATTAGTTTTAACCCATTTTCATGATGATCATATAGGCGGGCTTTCGGGTGCTATTACTGGCAGAAAAATAAATCAAGTGTTATTGAGCAATTCCCACACCCCCGCAAATGAAGCTAAAGAAGTTTTGAATAAATTGAACAAACAAGGAATACCTTATAAAAATGCTCAAGAAAATGACGGGGGAAATTTCAGCGGCGTTCAGTGGTATATATTTCAATCCCTAAAATCAGACGGCGGAAATTCGTCAAATAATGAAAATTCATCAAATAATGAGACTTCTTTGAATAATAAATCAACATCTGGCGAAGATGCTTTTAGCAATGATTCATCTATTGGATTAATTATTTTCTCAGCTAGTTTGAAAATGATTTTTCTAGGCGATATGGAAAAACAGGGGCAATCTCAAACTTTAACAAAGTTAAAGCAGCTAGGTTTATCAAATTTTGATATTCTAAAAGTGGCTCATCACGGCAGCAAAACACAAAACGAAGAGCTGGCTAAACTTATACATCCTAAAATAGCTATATTTGAAGTTGGCAAAGATAATAACTACGGCCACCCTAATGAAAAAACTCTAAATCTTTTTAAATCATTGAATTCAACAATTTTGCGAACTGATCAAGACGGACTATCAGGAGTTAGCGTCGACGAAAAAAATATAATCTCCACATTTTCCCAAAAAATTAGTACCAACTAATAAAAGAATCCTTTCTAAAAACAATTTAATCACTTTTTCAGGAGCGAACTGTCCAAAAAATTATTACCAAAGACAACTAATATTTTCAAAACCTAATATTTTCAATAAGCAAGGAAAAAATATTTTTTGAGACGTTTTTAAATTTAACATTTGAGTAATAATTTTTTAGAACAGTGAGCGTTTTTTTTTTTTTTGTAAAAATTTATATATGAATATTACTATAAATGACTTGTTTAATATTAAAAATGCAGTTTTTATGCAAAACTATAAAAGTAAGAACAACACAAATTTAATGAACAAGAAATTTACAAAAATTGTAGTTAGGAGCAAGATACAATGCATAAATCTAAAAAAATAGGATTATTAGGATTCATTTTCTTTTTTACTATTATCTCATTTTTAAACGGTTTAATTTCTGGCAATGCTTCTGTTTCACAAACGGTTTTAGGCCTTGCCAAAGGCGGCACCAATGCTAACAGCGTGGAATCAGCTCAAATAAATCTAGGACGCTCAGACACTATAGATAGTTACAGTACTGACAATCAGTTTCCTAGTTCAAAAGCTGTTTATGAATATATTCAAAATAGCTTAGAAATAAAATGTATAGTTCCTCGAACTAACGGATTAATTGCTGTGTCCAAAGATTGCGTAAATTGGACAAATTTTGATACCGACGCAGGAAAATTACTGCTATACCCTATTCAGGCTAAAGGTACTTGGGTTATTGCTGGCAAGCAAAAGGCCCTAATTTATTCTAAAGACAATGGGAAAACTTGGACACAAGCCAATTTACCTAACTCTGTTTCGAACTCTGAATTTACACCATTAGCTTATGGAGGAGGGCGCTTTGTGACGGGCGATGTGGGGACTGGACTTATTTTATATTCTAACGATGGCATTAATTGGCAAACAGCCTCACAAATTTCCAATGGCTTTATATATGGTGTGCTTTATGTTAATAATAGATTTGTAGCTGTCGGACAAAATTATGTTGGCTATTCACCCGACGGCGTCAATTGGACCGCAGGAACAGGTGATACCCCTTATGGTTGCCGTTATGTAGTTTTTGCCGAAAACAAATTTATGGCCGTCTGCGATAGCTATACTCTTTCATCTAATAACGGAATTAACTGGACTAAAAGTTCAATACCCATTAGCTCTGGGCATGGCATAGCATATGGGAATGGCAAATTTGTCATAACCGGAACTAATTCTAAAACGATAGTCTATTCAACCAATGGAGGGTCTTCTTGGACTAATGCCACAGTTAACGCTAATGCAAATAATATGTATCATGTCCAATTCGTCAAAGACAGATTTATAGCCACTGGGCAGGGTGCTGAAATTTCAGCAGTTTATTCATTAGATGGTATAAATTGGTTTAATTTAAGTGATCTTTCAAATGCTATTAATGGCGAAGCTACGACCGGAACTTGGTATAATTAAATTCTATAAATTCTAGGCTTTAAAAGCGAACTTCAATCTTTATCTCAATAAACCTGGTGTTTATTTATATATTGAACAACTCCATCTGGCACTAAATACCAAATAGGTTTATTTGATTTAGCTCTCTCGCGGCAATCAGTCGATGATATAGCCATAGCCGGAACTTGCAATTGATCAACGCCATATTTTTCGGTCAGCTTTTTATCTATTGAATAACCGGGCCTTGTCACAGCCACAAATTTGGCCAATGAAAAAAGTTTTTCATATTCATTCCAAGATTCAATATCTCTAACTGCATCAGCCCCAGTTATGAAAAACAATTCATATTCAGGATATTCTTTTTTTATATCTTGTAAAGTATCTATAGTATAAGTCGTTCCTCCGCGGTCTATATCGGCTCGAGAAACTATAAATGACGGATTAGCTGCTGTTGCGACAACACACATTAAATATCTATGCTCTTGGGTTGCCACAATTTTATTATGTTTAAAAACAGAATTAGCCGTCGGCACGAATATAACCTTTTCCAAATTATATCTACTAGCAGCTTCTGATGCAGCCACCAAATGTCCGTTGTGAATAGGGTCAAAAGTCCCCCCCATAATTCCTAGACGTTTTGCCACAAACTATTTTTTCAAATTAAATAATTTCAAATTAAATAAATCAGTAATGAAATTAGAAGTCAATTAATATCCCATAGCAGGATCAGCTCCTGGCATAGCAGGCTTTTCTTCTTCAGGTTTATCAGCCACAACCACTTCTGTTGTTAAAAACAAACCAGCAATAGAAGCCGCATTTTGCAAAGCTGAACGAGTCACTTTAACAGGATCATTCACACCTGCTTTTAATAAATCTTCATAAGATTCCTTAGCCGCATTTAAGCCATGTCCTGCTGGCAAACTGCGCACTTTATCAACCACAACTCCGCCCTCTAAACCTGCGTTATAAGCAATTTGCTTTAAAGGAGCCGATAAAGCTGATGACACAATTTTTGCTCCAATAGCTTCATCATCTGACAATTTCAGACCAGCAGCAGCTTTTTCAGCGTGCAATAGAGCCACTCCGCCGCCAGACACAATACCTTCTTCAATAGCAGCCTTAGCGTTTCTAATAGCATCTTCTATACGGTGTTTTCGCTCTTTTAATTCAACTTCTGTAGCCGCGCCAGCCTTTAAAACAGCCACGCCGCCAGAAAATTTAGCTAAACGCTCTTGCAGTTTTTCTCTGTCATAATCAGAATCAGTGGTTTGAATTTCAGCTTTTATTTGCCCTACTCTTCCGTCAATAGCTTTTTTCTCTCCAGCTCCATCAACAATAGTTGTTTCATCTTTTGTGACAATAACTTTGCGAGCCCGCCCTAAATGAGAAATTTCAGCATTTTCTGGTTTTAGACCAATTTCTTCAGACAAAACTGTTCCGCCTGTCAAAACTGCTATATCTTCTAACATCGCTTTGCGTCTATCGCCAAAGCCTGGTGCTTTAACCGCCACAGATTTTAGACCGCCTTGCAATTTATTTAGCACCAAAGACGCTAAGGCTTGACCTTCAACATCTTCAGCAATAAACAAAACTGGTTTGCCAGCTTGAAAAACTTCTGTAGCTATTTTCTCTAATTCTTGCGGCTGAGAAATTTTTCCTTCATATAGCAAAACATAAGCATCTTCCAAAACTGCTTCTTGGCGTTCCTCATCAGTTATAAAATAACGAGTTATAAAACCTTTATCAAAACGCATGCCTTCGGCAAAATCCATTTCCAAACCAAAAGAGTTTGATTCTTCAACAGTTACAACACCTTCTTTACCAACTTTATCCAGAGCTTCAGCAATTAGTTTTCCAATTTCTTCATCACCTGCTGAAATAGATGCTGTGGCAGCAATTTGATCTTTGTTTTTTATAGCCACAGCCTGGCTTTTTAGATCTTCGACCACTTTTGCAACAGCTTTATCAATACCTCGTCTAATTGCTATAGGATTAGAGCCGGCCGCCAAATTTTTTAAACCTTCTTTAACTAATGATTGAGCTAAAACCGTAGCAGTTGTTGTGCCGTCCCCCGCAACATCATCAGTTTTTTTAGCCACTTCTTTAACCAATTCTGCACCAATTCTTTCAAAAGGATCTTCTAATTCAATATCCTTAGCAATAGTCACGCCATCATTAGTGATAGTTGGAGCACCCCATTTTTTATCAAGCACAACATTTCTGCCTTTAGGCCCTAAAGTCACTTTCACAGCATTAGCTAGTTTATCAAGACCTTCTTCCATAGATTTTCTGGCATCATCATTATAGCTAATTAATTTTGACATATTACTTTCCTTTCAAATTTCTTTTTGATTTTGCACTATTATTTATTTTTTTTACTATTTATTTTTTACAAATAACATAAATAGTTTATCACAAAAGCGACATTGCTGTCAAATAAAAAAACTAGACAATTGTCAGAGTTATTGTAGCGCCAATATTAACAGTTTGCCCTCCAGACACGCTTTGTTTTTGGACAAGACCTAAAACCGAAACTCCTGTGTCAGTCCATTTTAAATTAGCTGCTCGCAATTTTTCATGAGCTTGAGAAACTGACAAACCAACCACATTAGGCACAGTTGTGATAGGGGGTCCTAAAGAAACAGTTATTGTAATTTGTTGACCTTCAAAACCTTTTGCGGAAGCTGACGGATCTTGCGAAATAACAAGTCCTTTTTTAACATCATCTGAATAAGAGGTTTTAACTTCAACTTTCAAAGATAATGCTTCTAAAACCGTTTTAGCATTAGTCTGTGTTTGTCCCACAACATTTGGAAAAGTAATTGGTTTAGGGCCTTTTGAATTAAGCAAAACAATTTTAGTGTCCCAGCGCAATTTAGTGCCTTCCTTAACAGAAGATTTTATAAGTTTTCCTTCTTTGACAGTCAAGGAATATTCATTTTCAACAACTATATTTATAAAACCTAATTGAGTTAAAACATTCGCTAAATCAGCAGTGGTTTTATCTTTAAGAGAATTAGGAAAATCAATATATTTTATGCCTTTAGAAACTGTTAATGTCACAGTTTCGTCACGGTATTTTATATTAGAATTTTCTTCTGGATTAACTGTCATAATTTTATCAACAGGAATTTTGTCAGAATAATCTTCCGCCCTAATGGAATTTATGCCAAGATTTTGTAATTCTATTTGCGCCTCAAAATAAGTTTTGCCAATCAAATCACCAGGAATCTGCTTATAAGCCCCCGG
>JAITRN010000024.1 GCA_031288355.1 Candidatus Opitulatrix roisinitermitis
GAAATAGTTTCATGCCCCACTTGCGGCAGATGTGAAATAGATGTTATAGAATTGACAAAAAAGGTTGAAAAAGCTTTGCAAAATATAAAAGACCCCATAACTGTGGCAGTTATGGGCTGTCCAGTCAACGGACCTGGTGAGGCTAGAGAAGCAGATATAGGAATTGCTTGCGGCAAAAACTTGGCCCGGCTTTTCAAAAAAGGACAAGTTATTGACACTGTGAAAGCTGAAAATATTTTAGATAGTTTAGTGAGTGAAGTTAAACGAATGGTTTGACCAAATATAAAATATCATTAAATATAAAATGATATACTATATATATGGTTTTAAGAGGGGTTTCAAGAGGAGTTTCTAAACAAACTCGTAGAAAAATTGCTGAAGGCGTGAAGGCTAGCGGCAAAAAAAAATCTAAAAGAAAAACTCCTAAAAACTATCAAAAATATGGTGTGAATAATACCCGCATTCAAAATAATGGCCTTCAAAATAATAGTCTGGAAAATAGCTCCAAAAATCTTATTTTACGCGATTTTCTGGGCGTTTTATTCATTTTAATAGCTATTTGTTTTGTGGTTTCTCAGTGGGTTAGAGTAGATAATGCTTTTACCAGTTTTATAAATACTATATCAAATTCTATAATAGGGCAGCTATCTTTGCTTTTACCTGTTTTGTTTTTGTTTTTAGGAATTAGAATTTTTGTGAATATTTATGAATTAAAAGATAATATAAAATTAGCAGCTGGTTTAGCAGTTATGGCTATAAGTATATGTTCTCTAATTTATATATCATATGGAACCCCGCCTTTAGCAAACGCCGAAACAATCAAGCAAACTAGCGGCATTATAGGATACATAATTGCTCGGCCTGTTGTTAGCGCTTTAACTGCCCCTTTTGCTATTTTAGTATTTAGTCTTTTGCTTATTTTTAGCGGATTTGTTATTTTAAATAAATCTATAATGGAGATGGTGAATAATATAAAACAATCTAAATTGAGTAGTAAAATGGCAGATAAAGAGGATAAAGTTAGCAATGCTAAAAATAATATATTGCTTCCGGAAGCCACTCAAGTGTTAGGCGACAAGTTATTAGATAATAAAACTGAGCTTATCACAAATCTAGCTGAGCCAGTTATTCAGGGGCTTGATAAAGAAAATTTAACTAAAAGGCAGCCTATTATCACGCCTGTTATAGAAAAAGATGATAAATATATATATCCTTCATTAGACTTATTGCAACGAGGCAAAAAATTTAATCATGACATAGATTACTTAAATAATCAAGCTCGGAAAATAAATGGAGTTTTTTCTCAATTTCAAGTTGATGCTCAGGTCACAGGTTCTGTGCCAGGTCCAACAGTTACTCGTTTTGAAGTGGCTTTGGGACCAGGTGTTAAAGTAGAAAAAATAACTAATTTATCAAAAAATATTGCTTATGCTGTGGCCACTAGTGATGTGAGAATTTTGCCAGTGGTGCATGGAAAATCAGCTGTTGGCATAGAAATACCTAATACAGTTAGAGAAATTGTTCAATTAGGCGATATTTTGTCTTCTGAAGAAGTTATAAAAGATAAAACTCCTCTTTTGACAGCTATTGGCAAAGATGTTTCAGGAGCTTTCACGGTGGCAAATTTGGCTAAAATGCCTCATCTTTTAGTGGCTGGTTCCACAGGTTCAGGCAAAAGTGCCTTTATAAATTCTATGATTATGTCAATAGTTGTTAGATGTCATCCTAATCAGGTTAAAATGATTTTGGTGGATCCTAAAAGGGTCGAACTGTCAATTTATGAAGGTATTCCTCATTTGCTGACCCCTATTATAAATGATCCTAAAAAAGCCGCGGACGCTTTATCGTGGGTTGTAGAAGAGATGGAGAGGCGTTATGATGCTTTGCAAAAATACGGATTTAAACATATTGATGATTATAATAATGCGGTCGTTAAAGGAAATTTAAAAAATCTAGATAATGATGAAAAAATAGAGCATTATCCATATCTTTTAGTGGTGATTGATGAATTAAATGATTTAATGATGGTTTCGCCAAGGGAAGTGGAATCATCTGTTATGAGAATAGCTCAATTAGCTAGAGCAGCAGGCGTTCATTTGGTTTTAGCGACTCAAAGACCATCAGTTGATGTTATAACAGGGCTTATAAAAGCCAATGTACCGTCTCGTTTGGCGTTTTCTACAACTTCGGCAGTTGATTCTAGGGTTATTTTGGATACTGTCGGAGCTGAAACTCTTATAGGACAAGGAGATGCTTTGTTTTTGCCTATGGGGGCCTCACGCCCTAAAAGAATTCAAGGACCATGGGTTTCTGAAAAAGAAATAAAAAAAGTGGTTGATTTTATAAAACAGCAGGCCGAACCAGATTATCAAGAAGTTACTAGCAAAGTTGTTCAACAATCGCAAAATATTGATCCAGCAATAGGGCAGGATATGGACGATTTGTTGCAGGCGGCTAAATTGGTTATAGAAACAGGTTTTGGTTCGACTTCTATGTTGCAGAGAAAAATGAGAATTGGCTTTGCTAAAGCAGGCCGTTTAATGGATTTATTAGCTGAGCACAATATTGTGGGGCCAATGACAGGTTCGTCAAAGCCGCGTCAAGTTTTAGTTTTGCCAGAAAAAATGGAAATAACTTTGCAGGCTTTGCAAGGTATAAGTTCTGAACAAGGAAGCTAAATTTAGAAATAAATGAATAAAAATATTCCTAATTTAATCACTATTTCAAGAATTGCTTTAATACCTTTATTTTTATATTTTATAATAGTTTCTTATAATTGCAATCCAACTAATTTATTAGGAATTATAATTTCTATATTTATTTTTATTATTTTAGCAGTGACTGATAAAATAGATGGCCTTTTAGCCAGAAAATATAATATTGTTAGCGAATTAGGAAAGTTTTTAGATCCAATGGCTGATAAATGCCTTATGATAGCCGGTTTAGGGGTTTTAGTTTTTTATAATCGCCTAAGCTGGATAATTGCTGGAGTTTTAGTTTTGCGGGAGGTTTTTATCACCATTTATAGGCTTTTATATGTTAAACGCAAAGCTAAAATTATTGCTGCCGGAAATTTAGGCAAAGCTAAACAGGTGAGTTTTTTTATAATTTGTCCTATAACTTTTTTGCCTTTTGTGTCAACTTTAATTAATAATATACTATTTTTGCCAGTTGTGGCATTTTCTGTTTGTAGCGCTATTGGATATTATGTTAGATATAGATAATTTAGTAAATAAATTAATTCAAAAAGGTTTGACCATTTCAGCAGCTGAATCATTCACCGGCGGGCTTCTAGCAGATTCTTTTGTTAAGGTTTCTGGTGCTTCAAAAACATTTTTAGGATCAGTTGTGGCTTATAATAAGGATATTAAATATAAAGTTTTAGGTGTTAGTGAAGAAATTTTGCAAAAATATGGTGTAATTAGTCAAGAAACAGCTTTAGATATGGCTAAACAGGCTAAAAAACTTTTTAATTCAAATATCGGGATATCTACTACAGGGGTGGCAGGTCCTGATTTGCAAGATAATAGGTCAGTGGGAGAGATATATATAGGTTTAGTGTCTGATAATTATGAAAAAACTTTTTATTATAAAATTGACTCATCAAGTGAAGCAATAAAAGACGCTCCAATAAAAAACGCTCGACAATTTATTAGACAAACAGGGGTTGACAAAGCCATGGAAATAGTTTATAATTATATTAGTGGACAAAATTAATCAAGAAATTAAAAATTATTCTCAAACTGCCTATTTTCGCAATGATTTAAATAATAACTCGAATAAGCGTTTTAAAGAAAAGAGTCAAAAAGTAGATAATCTTTTGTTTAGACGTGTTTTAGGGGAAGTTCTTCGGGAAATGCGTAAAGAAAGAGGTTGGACTCTGAAAGTCCTTTCAACTATGGCAGGAGTTTCTTTATCTTTTATGTCAGAATTAGAGCGCGGAGCCAAAGAAGCGTCTAGTGAAGTTCTTTTATCGGTTTGTAAGGCTTTTGGAATACAAATAGAATGTCTTTTAGATAAAATTTCTGATAGATATAAGCTATTGCGCCAGCTAGATGACACTTTATTAGACGATAAGTTATTGTTGTTGAGCGATACCATACCAAGCTTGGTTGCCTAATTTAATAGGTGTTTGCCAATCTAAAATATTGCTGTTTTTAGCATAAGAGATATATCCACCAATCCCAACTAATATATATTTTTTTTCACTAGCTATTATATTCCACCAGCCCTGTGTGAAAACTTTGTAGGGAGTTTCATAGTTGATGCCATCAGATGAACTAGTTAAATAACTTGATTCACTAACAGCAAGAAATCTGTTATCTTTATAAATAATGTTACGCCATTGTTGGCCTGTTGTAATATTTATATTGTTCCATACCACGCCATCTGATGAGTAGACCCCGCCAGCGGCGCCTAATAGAGTAAAAACCCCATTGCCAAATGCTAAACCTGCAAAAAAATTGCTGTCAGGAATAGAAATGTTAGTCCAAGTTAGCCCGTCAGAAGAATAACCAATAATTCCGTCATAGCCATAAGTTCCTCCAGCAATAACATATTTGCCATTTCCGTAAGTCACAGGAGATAGAAATGATTTAGTTTGCCCAGTGTTTACAACATTCCAAGAAATTCCGTCATCTGAATAGGCGATTTTGCCGACTTGTCCCCCAGCATAGAATCTGCCGTTAATATAAGATAATTTACAGGTTCCGTTTTCTGATCCACAAGCAAAACTATTGCCAATTGTGCCAATTTCTGACCAAGAACCGGGCTCACCTGTTGCAGAATAAGTGAAATTTCCTGCTCCGCCTAGCACAACAAATTTTCCTGCTCCCCAAATTGCACTACGCCAGTTGATGCTGCCTACTTGAGTCGGTTCTTGCCAACTGATTCCGCCATTAGAATAAGCTATATTCCCGCCAGTTCCAACAGCCACAAATTTGTTGTCTAAACTTATATCTATATAATCGTAAACCGCTTTTGAGGAAGGAAATTGGTTATCTGTGGAATCAAAAGAAATAATATCTGTGCGCCCTAGATTTTTTTGAGCTGATTCCACATTGTTAGCGTTAGTGCCTCCTTTGGCAACACCTAAAACAGATTGAGAGACAGAAGCGTTTGAAAAAAGTGGATTATTTAAAAAACTAGCAATGCTGAAAAAAATTATTGTTCCTAAAATGCCTAATTTCTTTAATTTTAAAAATTTCATAATAACATCCATAATTTTAGTTT
>JAITRN010000061.1 GCA_031288355.1 Candidatus Opitulatrix roisinitermitis
TTATAAAATTCATCAGGATTATTTTTCCAGAAAGAGTGCGATAAAATTATTTCTGGTGGGTAATTCCATTCTTGATTATATAGGCCGTCTGTGCTTCTAAAATCAGGAATTCCGCTTTCTGTAGACACACCAGCTCCTCCGAAAAACACAGTGTTTTTGCTACTGTTGATAATGTCAGATAATTTGGCAGATAATTTATTACTAGACAATTTATTGATATTCATAATTATTCGTATTTATAAGGACTTTGGATTTTAATTTGCATTTTATTCAATTTCTAGTAATTTGATTTATAGTTGCCGGAAAGCCATTTTTTTGGCTCTGAGCGGTTTTAGTTTTGAGCGAATGACGGGAATCGAACCCGCATAATCAGCTTGGAAGGCTGACATTCTACCATTGAACTACATTCGCTATCTTTATAAAATTAGTATAACATAAAATTGAATTGTGATAGACTGAGAATAGATAAGAGAAGTTACTATATAGAATTTATAGGAGAAGATTATGGCCGTACCAAAGGTTAAAACATCTAAAAGCCGAACACGAAGCCGACGAGCTAATTGGAAGGCTAAGAAAATTTCCATTAATGCTTGTCCTCAATGTAAACAACCTAGAATTCCGCATATGGCCTGTCCAATTTGTGGAACTTATAAGGGCGTTACTTATGAGGCTGCTCGTATAAAAAGTTTTGCTAAATAATTTATTTTATTTAGTATCTAAAATTGTAGTTATAATATTGTGGTTTAGTGTATGCGTAAATTAAAATCCGATGTGCAGAAATTTATAAATAGTTTTGAAAATAAATATAATATTGATTTGGATTCCAAACTTTTAGTGGAGGCTTTAACACATAAAAGTTTTTCAGTAGAAAATAGTCAATTTTTATCTTATGAAAGATTAGAATTTTTAGGTGATAGTGTGATTGAATTAGTTGTTAGTGAATATATATACAGATCTTATAGTTTAGAAGAGGGTCAAATGACTATGATTAGAGCTAATACTGTTTCAAAAGCGGCGTTAGCAAGTTATGCTCAAAAATTAGATTTGGGGAAAATGGCTTTAGTGGGCAAAAATCCTGAAGAGCATATTTTTAGGCAGAGCACTAAACTTTTAGGAGATTTGTTTGAAGCTTTAGTTGGCTGTATTTTTTTGGTAAATGGATATAATAAAACAACAGATTTTATTTTAAAACTTTTTAAAGCAGTTATAGATTATCATGTGGAAAATTCGGAAAAATTATTAGACCCTAAAGGCAAATTAGCTACTATTGCTCGCCATTTAGGATTAGGTGAAGTCGTGTATGAATATACGTCTGAAGGGGAAGATCATAATACATTGTGGACGTCAAAAGCGCTAATTGATGGGCATATTAGAGGCGTTGGGCAGAGTACTAGCCAAAAAGATGCTAGCAAAAAAGCTGCTGAAAAAGCGCTTGAAACTTTCGATATATAATATATAAAATAGTAATTAATTTAGATTGAAAATCATATTATAATGTCCGCTATTACTGACGAAGCAATTATTTTAAAAACGCACAAATTGGGCGAAAGTGATAAAATATTGACCATTTTGACAGCTAATTATGGAAAAATAAAAGCTGTTGCACGTGGGTCAAGAAAAACAACTAGCTCTTTTGGCGCAAAAACTGCTAATTTTAGTCATATAAAATTAAATATTGCTAAAGGTAAGACTCTTGATATTGTTACGCAAATTAGAATTTTAGAATCTCATTTTGATAAAATTTCTGCTTCATTTAATAAATTTATTTGCGCAAATTTAATATGTGATTTCACTGATTCTTTAATATCGGAGCTTTATATAAGGCAGTTTAGCGTTTTTAGACTTTTAAAAAACGCTCTATTAAATATTGTAAATACGACTTATGAAAAAATATATGTAGATATTTATTTATTGCAATTTTTAGAAATGATGGGTTATAAAATTAGTTTGAAAAATTATAATGATATCAGTGACAATTTATTGGTGTTTTATTTAAATTCTGATATAAATAAAATTATTTTATATAGTAATAAACAACGTAATAAAATTAGTCGAACAATAAATGAATTTATTTCTAGTTTACCCTTATAATAGGTTATTAGATTATTCTATTTATTACTATTATAATATCAGTTGTTTATTGACATTTTATGTTTTGTATTTATACAGCGTCTGAATGACACGAAAGCAAATACTGAATTAGAAAATAAGTGATGATAAAATTTATATATGAAAAGAGAATTGGTAGCGTCTAAAATACAAAAAATGCTGAGATCTGGGATTAGCAAAAATCAAATATCTTCTGATTATAATGTTGATGAAAAATTATTGGACAGTTTTTCTAAAATGGTGGAAATAGAAAAGCAATTTGTTATAGAAAATCTAAGCAATTTTGTAATAAGAATAGAGAATAATTCATTGCCATTTAAATCACTAGTAAATATCGCTTGGGCAAATCTTGGTTCATCTGATTATAAGCCTATTTGGTTGGTTTCTAAAAAAAATCACCAACCGTGGAGTATAGAAATAAATTTATCGCCGAATTTTGTTATAGCTTATTCGTGGCAGCCTTATAGTCGTTTATTAGAACCAAAAGATGAATATGCTAAACAATTAATAGAGGTCGGTTATATTAAATCTAAAGTTCCAAATAATAATGTTTCTGAAAGTTATGGACAAAAAATTGACGAACAAAAGAGTGAGATTGAAAATAGAGGAGATAGTAGCTTGGGAAATAAAATAGAAGGCTACGATCCTTTTCAAGTTGATCGGGCAGCTTTTGATAATCAGGCATTAACAGAAGTTATAGATTTTACTGATGTGCGTAAGTCGGTTGATGCAGATTTAAAAAAAGATAAAGACAGTGCAATTGAAAAAGAAATTTTAGCCAAAGTGGAGTCCCAAAAAGAAGTTTCTGAAGAAGTTCAAAAGAAAACTTCTAAAAGGGCTGACAAAGAAAGGGTTGACAAAGAAAAGGTTGACGAAGAAGGGGTTGACGAAGAAAAAGTTGATAAGGAATCAAAAAAAGAAGATATCAAAGATAACAATTTGACGACGTCGTTGGAAAAAGCTGAAATAGGAAAAGGCAAAACTGTTAAAGTTCAATCAGAAAGAATTCCCGTTCCTAGTTGGGATGATATCATTTTGGGTGGTGCTTAGTTTTTTAACTTTTTAATTTGTTTTTTCAGAAGTGTCTAATAAAAAGTTTAATTTTTAAAAATTGGTAAAATAGGGATAGTGGTTTCCCAAGGGGTCATTGCTCCATGCAAGCCAATCATATTTTTGGCATTAGGACGAATTATTCGTGAATCAATAATACTTGTTCGATTTTGACAAATAAAAGTTAAGTCTCCTATTGATGATAAATATTGTGGAGCAATTTCGGAAAATATTTTTTGTTTTATAAGTTCATTTACTTCTAAAATCTTTATTTGCTTACCAAAAAAATCTTGCCAGTCTTTTTTAACTTTTTTTATATTAGAAGATTTTTTTAAATACAAATAACCGAATCTGGGTTCGCTGGCAATATTTTCAATATCTGAAATTAGCTGGGGATGCTTTGCAATGTCGTATTGAACATGGTTGTTTTTATTTATCATACCGTGATCAGCAGTTATTAATAGCAATGTTCTTTTGGGGCAGTTTTGATAAATTCTTTGAATATATAAATCAAATTCTGCTAAGGCTTTGTGCCAATTTTCGGTAAAAACCCCATATTTATGACCAATTCTGTCTATTTTGCTATAATATAGGTAAACTAAATCGTATTCATTTATTAATTCCAAGGACAAATTTATTCTTAGTCTTGTCCTTTTAGCAGAATATATTTGCGAACCATGGCAATATAAATTTGTTAAAAAGGAATTACGAAAATTGTTTTCAGCAATTGTGGCAGATTTAGCCCCTAGTTCGTTTGCTAATTCAAAATTAGTTTTATAATTAAGATTATTTTTATTGTGCGGATTTTCGCTATTCGAAAGTCTGGAAACACTGGCAAATTGTGGGGCATAATCTAAATTTTCTCCGTTTAGGAAATTAATTATTTTATTAGTGTTAGGATTTATTTGTTTATATCCTAAAATTCCTGTTAGACCAGGAGGCAGGGAAAAGATGAAAGAAGTTAATGCCACAGATGTCGTTGTGGGAACAACAGTTTGAGCTGCTTGACAATTTGCAAAATATTTTCTTAAATTAGGAGCATAAGATAAGGATTTTTCTAAATTATAATATCCTAGACCATCACATAAAATAAGAATGACTTTTTCAGCTTTGGGAAAGTTTAGTTTTTGGGCAGTGCTGACATAATCTATATCTAAACTCCTAAAAGCTGAAGGGATTATATCTAGCAACCTATTCACCATATAAATAGTTTAGCGTTTGATATACTAAAATTATGTCAGGGAAGGAAAAAATAGTTGATATTGACATAGATAAAGAGATGTCAAATTCTTTTTTAGAGTATGCCTATTCAGTGATATATTCTCGGGCTTTGCCAGATGCTAGAGACGGACTAAAACCCGTTCAAAGAAGAATTGTTTATCAAATGAATCAAATGGGGTTATTACCTGATAAATCGTTTGTTAAATCGGCTAGAGTGGTGGGAGATGTTATGGGAAAACTTCATCCTCATGGTGACGCCGCGATATATGATGCTATGGTCAGATTAGCTCAAGATTTTTCAGTTAAATTGCCGCTAGTTATAGGACATGGCAATTTTGGATCTTTGCACGATTCTCCGGCTGCGCCACGTTACACTGAGGCTAAATTGAGCCAATATTCGCTTTTGTTATGCAAAGATATAGAAGAAAACACTGTTGATTTTTTGCCCAATTATGACAATAAATTAAAAGAACCGGAAGTTTTGCCAGCTAGTTTTCCTAATCTTTTGGTTAATGGTTCATCAGGAATTGCTGTTGGCATGGCAACAAATATTCCTTCGCATAATTTGAATGAGGTTTTGCAAGCTTGCATTTATTTAATTGAAAATCCCGGATGTCAAATTAGCGATTTGCAAAAATATATTTTAGGTCCGGATTTCCCAGGGGGAGCGATTATAACCAATAAGCAGGTTCTGCGAGAAATTTATAATACTGGCAGAGGGCTTTTAAAAGTTAGAGCAAAACCTAATATCGAAATTCAAGGAAAAAGAAAATCTATTGTTTTCACCGAGTTGCCCTATTTAGTGGATCCTGAAAGAATTATTTCTAAAATAAAGGATTTTATAAATTCGGGCAAAATAAGCGGAATTTCTGCAGTTGGCGATTTCACGGACAGAAAAAGAGGTTTAAGGCTTCAAATTGACATAAAATCAGGCTATGATGAAAAAAATGTTTTAGCTCAATTATATAAGTGGACTCCTTTAGAAGAGACTTTTGGAGTAAATTTAGTGGCGTTAGTTAATGGCCATCCTCAGACGCTTAATTTAAAGCAAGCTTTAGCTGTCTGGATTAAGCACAGAATAGAAGTTTTAAAAAGGCGTTCTAAATATCGGTTGGAGATGGCAGAAAATAGATTGCATTTGGTGGGTGGTCTGCAAATTGCTATAAATTCGATAGATAAAGTTATAAAAATTATCAGAAATTCCCAGACACAAGACGATGCTAAAAAACAATTGAAAACAGATTTTAGTTTGGACGATCTCCAAGCTAATTATATTTTAGATTTGCGCCTTAGAAAATTGACGAAATTTTCTCGAATTGAATTAGAAAAAGAAAACGCTGATTTGAAAAAAACTATTGCCAATTTGAGCAGCATTTTGTCATCTGATAAAAAAATTCAAAGTTTATTAATTGAGGAAATAAATCAGGTAAAAGATAGTTATTCGTCTCCACGCAAAACTTCTTTTATAAAAAAAGCTGATTCTTTGTTATCGGTTAATGAGGACGATATAATAAGCCCAACTCAAAATCAAATTGTAGAAAATTCTAAAAATGGCGAATCGACAAATTTAGCGGGCAAAGACGGCTTTGTTTTGCTAACATCTAGCGGGAAAACAGCTTTTATAGAAGATGATAATTTGAAAAAATCAGATCTAGCGGAATTTAATTTAGAAGTAATTCAGGAAAAAAATTTCAATTCGCCAAATATTTTACAGAATATTTTGCAGAGAGACGCTTTCAAACAGATAATAAAAATTAATTTATCATCTGATTTATTGGTTTTATTATCAGACGGCTATTTTACTCGTTTACAAGTTTCTTCATTGCCTAATATAAATAAATTGAATGATTTAGAAAACAATAATTTTGC
>JAITRN010000070.1 GCA_031288355.1 Candidatus Opitulatrix roisinitermitis
TTTTCAACAGATAAAGTTCTAATATGTTCAGAATTTATTGCTATGGCTTTTTTATAATCAAATCGAGCAGCATTGGGGTTGACGTTTTTTATATTAAAGTTTTTTATAAATTCCTCTGGTGAAAAAATATCTCTATCAGGGGCTATTGCCCAGCCTAAAAGTGCTAAATAATTTATAAAAGCCTCAGGCAAAAAACCTTCATCTTTATATAAAAATAAATTTGACGAAGGGTCTCTTTTAGACAATTTCTTATTGCCCTCTCCCATAACATAAGGCAAATGCCCAAATTGAGGCACTCCGTCATCGGGATTTTTGTTTATACCTATTTTTTTTAAATATTTATAAAGTATTATTTGGCGAGGGGTTGACGATAAAATATCTTCACCCCGCAAAACGCAATTTACGCCCATAAGTGCATCATCCACTGGATTAACTAAAGTATATAAAGGATGGCCATTTCCTCTAACTATCACAAAATCAGGCACAGAACCAGCCCGAAAAGTTATTTCTCCTCGAATTAGGTCTGTGAAAGTTATATCTTCATCAGGCATTTTCACTCTTATAACAGGCTTTCGTCCAGCTTTTAAAAATGCTTGTTTTTCATTGTCTGTTAAATTTCTATCATATCCATCATAACCAAACTGCTCAGGACGTCCAGCCGCTAAATTGCGCTGTTTTATCTCTTCGGCTGTAGAAAAACTTTCATAAGCTAATTTTGAATCTAACAATTTTTGAACAACTTCTTTATAAATATCATAGCGCTCTGACTGCCTATATGGACCATTAGGACCGCCTATTTCTACACCCTCGTCCCAATCAATATTCAGCCAACGCAAAGCCTCCAATAAAAGTTTATAAGAAACTTCCGAATCTCTTTCAATATCAGTGTCTTCTATACGAAATATAAATGTTCCGCCTGTATGTCTAGCCCAAGCCCAGTTAAAAAGAGCCGTTCTTATATTGCCTACATGCGGCACCCCTGTTGGAGAAGGGCAAAAACGAACTCTTGGCTTAATGGTTTTTTCCAGAGGGTTTTTTAGGGGTATTTTCATTTTCTAAATCATAAATAATATATTCTTGCGCATCTTCATCATCTTTTCTTTCCCTAATTTCTGTCAATTTTTTTTCAATTTCTTGGATATCGTGAGTTTTGCCTAATTTTTCATAAACATAAGTTTTAGCTTCTAAAAGCCTTTCTTTTGCCTCCATACTAATGCCTTTTTGTCTAATTTGCCGATTTAAAAGAGCTAAAGCTGGCTCATAAAACCCTTGGTCCGCTTTAGCCGCTGCTACAACTATTATATATTCTATTCTAGTTTGATCATCAAATTTTTCACTATTATAAATTGACGATTTAGCAACATTATCTACATTTCCTAAACCTCTTTCACAATCTAGAATCATTGGTTCGTAATCATTATTGCCGTTAATTCTTTGAGCAGTTTTTAATTCACGTCGAGCTAAATAATAATCGCCTTTTCTATAAGCCACTATTCCTAAAGTTTCGCGAGTCACATCAATTCTGGAAACCTTATGGGCTGCAAATAAAGCGTGTTTAAAAGCCAAATTAATATCTATATCCATAAAATGCTGAGCTGCTACAATATGTAAACCAATTCTTTTAGCTAAATCTTTAGGAAGTGTTTTTAATCTAGCAATAGCGTCTTTATTTAGCATATAAATTTCTAAACCTTCTGGGATAATAGGTTCTTCAATGGCGGTTTTTTTTATAAAATCTTCAAATTTATTAGAATTTTCAGTTTGACTTTTATTATTTTTGACCTGATATTTATCAATTTCGGGCGAAATTTTGCTTCTATTTAGGGGAGTTTTAGGTTTTTCAGTCATACTTTAATTCTACATTGCTAAGTTAGTTTTTGTCAAGCACGATTCCTGCAGTATTTTTTTTGCCTTTTTTTAAAAGCGCATATTTTCCATAAAAAAAGTCATTAGAATTTAATTTATATAATTCATCAGTTATTCTTTGATGATTTAGATATAAACTACCCTCTTTAATTGATCGCCGGCCATCAGACTTCGATTGAATTAATCCTGATTGCAAAAAAACCTCAATTATATTTTCGCCATTTGAAATTTTAGTAAGTTCTTGGTTTTTTATAGAAAATAAGACTTGATAAAAAGTTTTTTCATCTATATTTTTCTCAATATCCATTTTATCTATATCATTTTTAATTTTTCCAAAAAAGAAATTTGTGGCAGCTTTAGCAGCGCTCAGACCTTTTTTTCCATGAACAAATTCTGTGATATTTTCCGCTAAAATTCTTTGACTCAACCTTTCAGCTGGATTAGATTTTGCTTGTTCTATAATATTATTTATTTCATCAATTGATAAAAAGGTGAAAATTTTTAACAATTTTTCTGCATCTTGGTCTGAAACATTAAACCAAAATTGATAAAAAGTATACGGCGACATCATATTGGGGTCTAGCCAAACAGTTTGGCCATCTTCTGATTTACCAAATTTTGAGCCATCAGCCTTAGTTATAATAGGGGTTGTTAAAACACTAACTTCTTGACCGGCAGATTTTTTTATTAAATCTAAACCGGCCGTTAAATTGCCCCATTGGTCTTGACCGCCTGTTTGCAGAACAATATTATATTTTTTATAAAGACATAAATAGTCTAAAGCCTGCATAACTTGATAGGAAAATTCTGTATAACTAATGCCATCTGGTGAATTTAATCTTTTAGCAACAGTTTCTTTAGAAATCATATTGCCTACTCTAAAATATTTGCCTATATCTCGCAAAAAATCTATAACTGTGATATTTTTTGTCCAATCGAAATTATTAACTATTTGGGCAGAATTAGGTCCTGTGAAATCAAAAAATTGTTTAGTTTGTTCAGACAAAATTTCTGTCCACTGAATAACTTTTTCTTTTGTTTGCATAATTCTCTCGCCTGATTGTCTGGGGTCTCCTATAAGACCTGTGGCGCCGCCAATAACTAAATAAGGCTTATGACCTTTTAATTGCAAATGTCGCATAAGAATTATTTGGACTAAATTGCCGTGATGCAGCGAAGGAGCAGTTGGGTCAAATCCACAATAAAAACTAATAGGCTTACCTTCTAGAAGTTTAGACAGTTTATTTTCGTCAGTTGTATGAGAGACTAGCCCCCGCCATTTTAGTTCATCTAATAATTTCATATAGCACCTAATTTACCTAAATTATTCTAATTTTGTTATACATCATTCTATATTATTGCCTTAAATTGTCTATTGTCTTAAATTGCCGCCAATATTTTCTACAGCTGAAATAATTATTTTGCGTAAATCTAATAAATCATTATCTTTTAAAGTTTTATAATTAGATCTAAATTGAATGGCAAAAGTATATGATATTTTATTTTCGGGCAAATTGCTTCCTTTGTAAATATCATAAAGCTCAATGCTTTCAATAATATTTGAATTTTGTAAATTGTTTGCTTTGATAATATTGGTATTGTCGCTATTATAATTGTTGCTATTATTTATTTCATAGTTTTTAGCGGCCTTTAGAATAGTATTAATTAGATCTTTCGCTTTAAGGCTTTTATCAACAACAAATGCTAA
>JAITRN010000085.1 GCA_031288355.1 Candidatus Opitulatrix roisinitermitis
GAAAATTAACATTTGCAAAAATATAGTCCAAATAATAAACGTTCATACCAAAGTCATCCGGTAAGGAAAATCCTGGCGCAAAAACAGCTGAATCAAACATATGCTTCATATCAATACCAAAAATAAGATATTTAAAATTATTTTGATCTAACAAAAATTCCGGCAAAGAAAAATCAGCTGGCAGCGTAGCTGCCCTAAACATACTTTCATCATTTACGCAATTTTGACCAAATTTAGCTGGAAAAACAAAGCCTGATGGAAAAATAGTATTCTCAAACATACCTGTCACATTTACGGCATTTTGGCCAAAAGCATCTGAAAAATTTATACTATTTATTTTTCCGAAATGATAAAACATATAATCCAACGATCTTGTAAAATTAGTATTTAAATGTGTCAAATCTAATGAAACTCCTGGATCAGAATTAAAATTAGAAAAAAGATACTGATTATCAAGGCTGTCTGGCATAACTCCACCTATTTGACCAATAGTCATTTCGCCACCATTCACACAAGCTAAAATTGCCCCTGAATCGCCAAAAGAAACATCTATTGGCGAAGAGCATTCAGGCAAATAATCTATAAATTTAATGCTGGTTATAGCGCTTCTAGCAACTCCTGTATTCAAAAAATTGACGGGGGGTGAATTTTCAATTTTCAAAAATGGCACAACTTCTAAATCTTGGGATGAATAAGCCATAAATTTAGCCATCTGGACGCGCGAAACAGTGTTGCTCGGTTTATATTCACCATCCGGATAACCCGAAATAATTGAATCTTTTAAAAGATAAGCCACAGCTTTTTTTTGTTCATCATTAGTCAATTTAGCCGAATCCGTAATCTTATCTAAATACCTGTTAATATTATAACTAAAATATGGTGACCCAAAATATCGATAAATTTCTAAAGCTAGTTGAACGCGAGTTATAAATTTGCTACCAGAAAAAACCTTAGCGCCTTTTTTGGTGCAAGCTTTATATGGTTTGCCTTTGGCTGTGCAATCATATCCCTGAATAATGCCGCGGTTGACCGCCCATAAAACAGCGTTTTTATGTTCGTTATTAGCTAAATCTACAAAAGGGTTTTTTATTCCCGACACAGACGGCTTGCTGGCTGAACGATAAATAAATGAAGCCATTTGTTCACGGCTGACTTTTGTGTTAGGATGATAGTCCCCATCTTGATAGCCGGTGGTTATTCCATAGCTAGCTATCCAATTAATTTGCTCTTGAGAATCAGCTGGTTGATCGCTTATATCATTAAATTGCGGCTTGTCAACAGCATTTATATAAATACTTACTGGACATGAACGCGCTATAGACGATCCTCCACGAGACAAAGAAGATGCAGATGCTGTATAATTACCCGCATCTACATTATTAAAAGTATATTCAAATATATCTCCATATAACTTACCAGTCTTATAAATAGTACTCTGACCAAAAGAATTATATAAGCCAAAATAGATATTATCTTGATCATAATCTTGCGGAGTATGAAAATTTATTTTAACTGAATTGACGCCAATTTTTGTTATTGAAACCGAAAAGCTATCAGCCGTTTTTGAATTAGCTGTATTTAAATTAACAGCAGTCGCTTTAGGCATAGACACCGCGCTAAATGACGAAAAACAAAAAACTGCTATTAAACAAAAAACTATTTTCTTGAACAAATTTTTTGAACAATAACTATCCCTATATTTATTTACTGAATTTATTTTTGAATTATTCATAAAATCGACCTTTTCTATCAAATTCTTTATATATTAGTACAAGCTTAGCAGAAAAAAATATTTTACAAAATTATAACACAAATATTAGTTTATGAATATTTTTTAAACTGCCGTTTTGAACTATTAGATTATTATTTAGAACTTTATTTTTGCTATATTACATATAGCGAACAACTTGTTTATCATAGCGTTTATTTAACAAGTTTATAGCTTTTTGTAGCCTTTCTTTTTTTTCAATACCATATTCAAAAAGAGAGAAACTTTTTTGTTTTCCAACATGGCTAATATCAACCAACTTCGCTAAACTAACGCCTATTAAACGAACTTTTTTGCCATTATATATGGAACTATAAAGCTCTTTAGCTATATTATAAATGGTTTGAGTGTCACAAACAGGATCCGGCAAAGTTCGACTAACACAATTTGTGGAAAAATCAGAATATTTTATATATAAAAAAACTCTTGAAGCAAAATAACCAGCTTGACATAAACGATTAACCGATTTTTCAGTCATTTTCATCAAATGCTGCAAAATTTCTGTTTGATTAACAGTTTCGCAATAGAGCGTCTCTTGATTGCCAATTGATTTAGGTTCATCTGCCACGACTATTTCTGATTTATCTATTCCTCTAGCAAAATAATAAAGTTTTTCGCCAATCTTTTCTTTAAAAATAAATTTTAATTTATCTTCGTTTAACTGAACTAATTGTTTAACTGATGTAATTCCATATCTCTTTAGTTTTTGAGCGGTTGCTGGACCCACTCCCCAAAGAGATTTAACTGGCAATGATTGGACAAATTTTTGGGCAGCGTCTTGACAAACATATATTTGACCATTAGGCTTAGCTTGATTAACAGCTAATTTCGCCACTAATTTATTATGAGCCACTCCAGCAGAACAAACAACTCCTAATTCTGAAAAGATTTGCTGTCTAATTTTGGCAACAGTTTGGAAAACTGGGCCAAAAAGCAATTTTGAACCACTTAAATCTAAAAAAACTTCATCTATACTACAAACTTCAATTTTGGGCGTAAACTTTCGAAAAATTTCTATTGCTTTAGCGGAAATTTCTTCATAAAAAGGCATATCCACTGGAAAATTAACCAGGTTAGGACAAAATCTACGAGCTTGAGCCATAGGCTGCCCAGCATATATTCCCCATTGCCTAGCTTCATAATTAGCCGAACTAACCACACCCCTTAAAACACCTGATAAATTAGTTCCTCCAACCACAACAGGCTTATTTTTCGCTTCTGGATGACGAGAAATTTCAATTGAGGCATAAAAAGAATCCATATCAATATGAACTATTTTTAAAGAATCTATATCACTGCCCCAATTGCGCTTTAAATTAGAAAACTGCGGAGTTTTTGACATTTATTTAGTGTCTTTCATATATTGTACAAAAGCGTCTAATGTCCAGCCTGAACCCGCCACAGCATAATTGGGAACTACTCCGAAAGGTGAAATAGTTTCTTCTTGACCATTCTGGCCTGTTTGCCAAAGCCCAAAAACTGCTGTTTGCTTTTCGCTATAGCCAGCAAACCAAGCAGATTTATTATCAGAACTTGTGCCAGATTTCCCCGAAATTTTTTCTCCCACAGCCTTGGCCTTTTGCCCAAAACCGTTTTGAACAACCCCTTGCATAGCCTGATCAACTTTTGCAACATCATCTTTAGCAAAAACTTGCTCACAATTTGGCGTGGCATTATAAACAGAAATAGGCGATTTCGTATTTGAATATTTAGAAATAGATTGAACAAAAAAAGGATTATTGCGGCAGCCATAATTTGCCAAAGTATTAAAACCTCTAGCCAATTCCAAAGGAGTCACAGAAGTGAAGCCTAAAACATTTAAAAGTGTGGGTTCCACCAATTCATCTATGCCAGAGGCATTTATATTTTCAGCTGTTTTATATGGCCCAACTTGTTCATTTAATTTCACAAAAACTGTGTTAACTGAATTAGCTAATCCTTTATAAAGGTCTATTTGTCCATAACTTATATCTTCAGCATTAGAAACTGAATTTTTTAGACCGGCAAATTTTTGAGGAGAATTGCCATTATATATTTTATGAAAATCAATTTTCTTTTGAGCTGCTGCTAAAAGAGCAAAAGGTTTAAAAGTGGAACCTGCTTGAGCTTTACCTTGCGTGGCGTTATTCAAAGAATGCGTTATATTATCAGGCCCGCCCCATAAAGCTAAAATATCGCCTGTTTTGTTGTCAAGCGCCACAGCACCAACTTGAGCAAATTTAGAAGCTTGTTTTGGCAATGATTGAGCTGCTTTTATAATAGAAGCCTGCTTTTCTTTATCTATAGTTGTAATTATTTTATAGCCTCCGCCCAATAAATTATTTTCTGAAATTTTATGCTCTTTTTCTAAATTGTCTTTAACTAACTGCATAATATAACCATTAGCGCCAGCAAAAGGCTGAATAGGCTCTCTTTGCTTGGTTTTAGGCAAGGAATCTTTTAAGATTTTTTCAACTTCATTTTTAACAATATAGCCATCTTCCTGCATTAAATTAATAGTTCTATTCCATCTGTTTTTTGCATCAACTAAACTAATTTCAGGGTCCCAATTATTTGGTGAGGGTATTAACCCTGCTAAAAGGGCTGCCTCAGAAACTGATAAATCCTGAGCGTTTTTGCCAAAATAAGCCTCCGCTGCTGCTTGAATTCCATAAGAATTTCTGCCAAAATAAATAGTGTTCATATAATTGCAAAGTATTTCAGATTTATTTTGCGATGAATTCAATTTCACAGCTAATAAAGCTTCTTGCCATTTAGCATAATAACTGTTGTTTTCTCCCATATAATAGCGTTCTGCATATTGCTGAGAAATTGTGGACCCTCCTTGACGAGTTCCTTTGGTTAGGTTATTGAAAAAAGCTCTAATAATCCCCACAGGATCTATTCCCGGATTAGTCCAAAAACTTCTGTCTTCAGACGCCACAACAGCATTTTCTACAAAACTAGGCAAAACAGAACAATCTATTATTTGACGATTTTGATTAGACAAAGAACCAATAGGGGTCATCCCATCAGAATAATAAACTGTTGAACGTTCTTCTAGAGCAACTTTGTCTGGTTGAGGAATGACCACCGAATTATAAGAAATTATAAACCACAAAAAAAGTCCTATAGCACAAGCAAAGATTAAACAAAAAAATATTATTATGCTTCTAGAAATTATTTTTCCTATTTTGGATTTATTTTTAACTGACTTATTCTTTGCCCGAATCATACATTAATTTTAGCAATTATAAAACGCCTATTTAGGTATTGAACTTCTAAAAACGTTTAATAATCCTGCTTAAAAAAAAATATAATGCTTCTTATAAGGTTTTTCGTAACTTCGCTCTTTTTTCATAATCATTTTTTTCGTAGTCACTCTTTTTTCGTGGAGATGGGCGGTAACGATCCGCCGTCCAACTACCGGACCATTCGTTTTCTCCGTGCGCAGACATAAATTTATTTCTCGAATTTGCCGTCTAGTTATGTCAGCCTCAAACAAATTCAAAAGTCAAAAAATGTCCTACAAAAAACTGACAACTTTTTGCAGTTAGCCTTCTGATATGAGGCGAATACAATGCCGAAGGCAAACATTGAATTCACCCTTTAAGCAGCTAGTGCTAAAGATTGATTATTGCTATTTGCAATTATTGTTTTATCTAATATTTTTACGAGTAATAGATGTTCTCGGCACGCTTAGCAAACAATCAACGTTAATTGTCGAAGCCATTTCATCCCCTCTATTTAATTATGTTCAATTATTAAATATATTTTCGTTGAAATTTCGTCGAAAAAACAACTAAAAACAATAAAAAGTTGTCTATAAGCCGGATTCTGTACTTTTTTAAAAATTTCTAAATTCTTTCAAAAAAAGCGACAATCATCTATCTACAATTTATATTACTATAAATCTTTTGCACTCTACCCAGGCTAAAAGCGAGCAACTTCATATTAGCCTTTATTTGAGCTTGCTTCAGATGGGGTTTACCATTCATAACTTGTCACCAAATTAAGCAGTGAGCTCTTACCTCACACCTTTTCACTATGACCTATTTAATTTTTATAAACAGGCTACATGGTCTCTGCGGCACTTTCCCTAGATCTCTCTAAGTGGGTATTACCCACCACCCTGCTCTATGAAGTCCGGACTTTCCTCTGAAATTGATAGATTATGAATAAACAAAAATTAGTATTAAATCGAAAGGAATATCTATTTCAGCAATTGTCTAGACAACTTTTTATTACTAATTAAAGTATATCATTTAATTGAAAAAATTAAACAATTTTATGTAGCATAAGCGGCCAAATATTTTCCTTATCTAATTCTTTATGAATTTGAAAAGCCGAAAGAAAACGCTTTTGCGCTGTGCCAAAAAGAGATTTGTTTTGAGCATAAAAAGTCGCAATTTTTTCACCTTTTTTAACTTCATCACCAGTTTTTTTATAAATAGTTATACCTGCCAAATAATCTAATTTATCGGCCTTTGTTTCTCGACCAGCCTTAAGCATAACTGAAGACATTCCGATTTCTAGAGTATCCATTTTATTTATAAAACCATTTTCTGGGCTTAAAACATCAAAACTTTCAGGACTCCCCAGAAGTTTATTTGGATTATCTATATATTCTAAATCGCCTCCTTGAGCCTGAACTATTTCTCTAAATTTAGCAAAAGCTTTGCCATTAGCTAAAGACTCTTTTGCCATATTTTCTCCGTCTTCTGGGCTATTAACAACACCGCCTAAATAAAGCATAACCCCGGCTGCCTGAACGCATTCATGAGTCAAATCATCAGGGCCTATATTTTTTAGAGTTCTAATAGATTCTTCGACCTCTAAAGCATTGCCAATATTGCGGCCTAAAGGAATATCCATATTTGTTATAAAAGCTGCCATTTTTCTGCCATTATCTTTCCCTATATGAATCATAACTTCTGCTAATTCACGAGCCGCTTCAGGCGTTTTCATAAAAGCGCCAGAACCGCATTTAACATCTAACAAAATGGCATCAGCGCCGCTAGCCAATTTTTTTGACATAATTGAAGAAGCTATTAAAGGAATAGACTCGACACTGGCGGTTACATCACGCAAAGCATAAAACATTTTATCAGCCGGAACCAAATTTCCTGTAGCGCCTATTATAGCTCCGCCCACCGAATTGACTATTTTAATAAATTTATCAATTGCAATTTCAGTATTGAATCCTGGAATAGACTCTAATTTATCAATTGTTCCGCCTGTATGACCCAAACCCCGGCCTGATAATTTAGCAACTTTTCCTCCGCAAGCCGCCACTAAAGGAACAATTATTAATGAGGCTTTATCGCCAACGCCTCCTGTGGAATGTTTATCTAACTTAACACCATTTATTTCTGATAAATCAACTACATCGCCAGAAAATTCCATTTCGCGAGTTAAAACGGATGTGTTGTTATTTGATAAATTCTGACATCTAACAGCCATCAAAAAAGCCGAAACTTGATAATCAGGAATATTCCCTACTGCTGCTTCTTTTACAAAATAAGTTATTTCATCTTCAGTTAATTCTTTTTTTAAAACAACTTTATTAATTATATCAACCGTATTCATATTTTTTCCTTTATCTATTACATGTTTATCTTTCATTTAAATTATACACGAAAATCAATTAAATCAATTTTTAAAGAATATCTAATTTTCACAAAAGATTAGCTTTAGAAGAAAATTTCGGCGCATAAATTAACAATAAAACAGCCGCTATTAAACCTATAAATGAAGATAAAAACAAAGTTTGAGCAAGGGACAAAAAAGAAGTTAACAAAGATATAAAAACTGGACCTAGTGCATTACCTAAATCAGCATATATGCGCCAAAGCCCTAAAAAATTAGATCTTTGTTTAACGGGCGCCACATCAGCCGCTAAGGTCATAATTATTCCCGTTCCAAAACCATTGCCTATTCCTATAATACAAGCAGCTAAGGTGATTGAAAAAAAATCATGAGAAAAAGGCATAGATATTATGCCAATAGCCATAATCAACATTGAAGGAATACAGCTCCAAAGTCTGCCCCATTTATCCATAATAACGGCCGAAGGATAAAATAACAAAACATCAAAAAATGACGAAATAGCAAAAATAAAACTCACTGTATGGTCCGGCAGGCCTTGCGACTCAGCCCATAAAGGAATTCCCACTTGTCTAACAGATCTAATAGCTCCCACCAACAAAATTGCTAAACCTAGTGTTGAAAAAATATGTTTATATTGTTTAAACAAAACCAATGCAGAAATATTTTTTTGAACAACTCGGCGATTTTTGGGGTTACAATCAGCCGAATCTTTAAAAATAAAAAGCGCTAAAAGGGCTAAAATAACTATTATAAAGCTCAAAACATAGATAGATTTCAAGCCCCAAACCGAAATAGCAGCCGAGCCTAAAAAAGGCCCTAATAAAAGACCTATACGGCTCATCCCTCCAAGCCCAGAAAGCGCCCGAGAAGTTAAATGAGAAGGGGTAATTTCAATAACATAACCTTGTCTAGCCAGCAAAAAAATGGCATTTATAAAACCAATTGAAAAAATTCCGACAGCTAAATAAAAATAATTATTAGCAAAAAAACACAAAATCAGACATCCAAAGGAAGCCAAAACACCGTAAATCATGGCCATTCTATCACCAAAAACTGTTGCTAATTTTCCAGCTGGAATATCACCCACTATTTGACCTATTCCTAACATACTAGCAATAATGCTTGCTTGGGAAACGCTAGCATTCAAATTCAGAGCAGCTAGAGCTATCATAGGAGTTATTGCCCCAATGGCAACTTCATACAAAGCTGCTGGCAAATAAATTCTAATTATTAATGTTTTTAAATTTATCAATACGATCCTTTGTTTTAGAAAATTCTTTAGCAGAACTAACAAATGCTAACCAATTTCGTTTTAAATGTAAAGCCGCAATAACCCCTGTGCCGCCAGCCGCATTTGGCAAAAGAACAGTGTCGTTTATTTTTGAAAACCACTGCAAAAGCCTTTCATAAACTTTAATAGGTTTTTGAGTTAAAACAATTTTTTCTTCATATTTATCAAAATCAGCGTCAAAAGAAGATTTTATAACAGGCGAAATATAAGGCATTTTCGCTGAATTAAAATATGGTTTTCCTCCTTTTTTGCACAACCATAAAATAATATTTATATCCGAAGTAAAAAAATTCCCTGCTAATTTAGATTTTGACAAATCTTCAAAAATTATAATATTTTTATACTGCAAATTCGCTTTTGGAGCTATTTTTATAACAGCTGATATTAAATTATAGGGGCAAAAAAACAGAGCTGAACCGCCATTTTTCAATAAAGAAACAGCTGAATTTATTAAAAGTGTTAACTCTTTCAATTCTCTCTTTTCATTATTTTCTGTTTTATTATTATTGTTTTTATTATTATTGTTATTGCCGTTACTGAGATTTGACGAACTATTATATTTTTTTAAAAAATTTATTTCAGCAATTATAATATCTACTTCAACCGACGCCTTTTTTAGATGCCTAGATCCTTTAGCAATGTCCTCATTATAAATAGAGCCATATTTGAAAACAAACTCACTATTATTCTTTTCACCTAATTTCTTTTTTGAATGTTTTACCATATATATATTTTATAAAATAAAAAATCATTTAGCAAATCCTTTTTATAATATTTCATAACCTAACTTTATAATGAGATTCTATCTGTTAAAATATCCACTAAATAATTATGCAAAAGACGGCCTTTTAAGGTCGGCACAATATAATTTTCTTCTATGTTTTTCTCAAACGACCTTCTTTTATAATTCTTCTTTTTATAATTATTTTTTTTATAAATAATTAATTTCAAATCAAAAGCTTTTTTCAAAGCCTTTTCAGATATTCCATTTTCTTGTGCCTTTAAACCATATTTAGTTCGGCTAGCTAACATAATTTTTTCTAAACGAACTTGTTTAGCCGATAGGGTCTCTAAAGAGTTCTTAACAAAAAATTTCGTTAAATCTTTTTGAGAAATCTGATTATTTTTCTCTGGAAATAATTTTAAATATTTGGCTGGTGATTTAGGATTTAGAAAGCGTTTGTTTTTTATGCTGCCAGCTGCTCCTGCCCCAATTCCTAGCCATTGTCCGCCTTGCCAATAACCTAAATTATGTTTACAAATAAAATCGTTGGGGCGCCCTTTATAAGCATTTTTAAATTTTTTAGCTTTAGAATTTTGATTTTCACGCCTCTCATTTTTGGCCCAAGAAGAAATTTCATACCAATTAAAACCAGCCTCTGACAGTAATTTATCTGCTAAAATATACTGCTCGGCCACTAAACTATCATCCGGCATATTATATTGGCCAACCGAAACTTTTTTATATAAAGGAACTGTTTTCTCCAAAGTCAAAGCAT